>DASVCI010000151.1:0-20776 GCA_036381695.1 Steroidobacteraceae bacterium | reverse complement strand
CTACTACACGATGGGCGTGCACCAGGAGTTCGACCAGCGGCTCATCGGCTGGGTGAACGGCTTGAAGGCGCAAGCGCGCACCGGCGTGCAGCCCCCGCAGGAGTTCGTCGCGCTCGATCATCTCCTGCACGACATGCGCCTGTACAAGTCGCGCCCCGAGCTCGATGCGATGCGGGAGGCCGCGAGGATCGCGATCAGCGCGCACAAGCGCGCAATGCGCTTCACCCGCCCAGGGCGCAAGGAATACGAGGTGATGGCGGAGCTCGTGCACGAGTTCCGACGTCACAACGCCGACGTCTCCTATCACCCGATCGTCGGCGGCGGAGCGAACGCGTGCATCCTGCATTACCACGAGAACTCCGAGGAGCTCAAGGACGGAGACCTGCTGCTGATCGATGCCGGCTGCGAGTATGAGCTCTACGCATCGGACATCACGCGCACGTTCCCGGTGAACGGCCGTTTCACGCCGGAGCAGCGCGCCGTGTACGAGATCGTGCTCGAAGCGCAGCTCGCCGCGATCCAGCGCATCACGCCGGGCAATCATTGGAACGATCCGCACGATGCGGCGGTCCGAGTCATTACGCAGGGACTGGTCAAGCTCGGCGTGTTGAAGGGCAAGGTGTCCAGCCTCATCAAGGAAGGCGCCTACCGTCGGTTCTTCATGCACCGGACCGGCCATTGGCTCGGGATGGACGTGCACGACGTGGGGGACTACCGCGTCGGAGGCGAGTGGCGCGTGCTCGAGCCCGGCATGGTCATGACCGTCGAGCCCGGCATCTACATTCCGGCCGGCTCCAAGGGCGTGGCCAAGCGATGGTGGAACATCGGCGTCAGGATCGAAGACGACGTGGCGGTGACGCGCGATGGCCACGAGGTGCTCACCTCGGCCCTGGTCAAGGAGCCCGACGCGATCGAGAAGCTGATGAATGAGCGACGCGCCCACGCAGTCCTGTGATGTAGCCATAGCCGGCGGCGGCCTGGTAGGAGCGAGCCTCGCGCTTGCGCTCGCTCAGTTGCAGCTGCGCGTCGTGATGATCGAGGCGAGCCCTTTCGGGACGGACGGTCAGCCGAGCTTCGACGAGCGCACCACCGCGCTTTCGAATGGCAGCCGCAGAATCTTCGAAGGGCTCGGGGTCTGGCCTTTGCTTGCACGTGATGCCACGCCGATCCGCCGCATTCACGTATCGGACCGGGGGCGCTTCGGATTCGCCCGCATCAGCGCACAGGAGCAGGGCCTCGAAGCGCTCGGCTACGTGGTCGTGAACTGTCTCATGGGAGCGGCCTTGTGGCGCAAGCTCGAGCAGAGCACGGTGAGCGTCCTGGCACCCGCGCGCGTCAAGTCGATCCATCGCGGTCCTCATTGCCAGCGCATCGAATGTGAGCTCGCCTCCGACGAGAGCGTCCTGGTGGAGGCGAAGCTTGCTGTCGCCGCCGATGGCGCCCGCTCGCAGCTGCGACAGTCTGCGGGCATCGGGGCCGAGACCTGGGACTACGCGCAGACGGCGCTCGTGACCAATGTCCTGACGCAGCGATTCCACGATCACGTGGCCTACGAGCGCTTCACTCCGAACGGCCCGATCGCCCTGCTGCCCCTGTCGGAAGGGCGCATGGGGCTGATCTGGACGTTTCCGACCGAGACCGCGCCGGTTTTCGCGCAGACGAGCGATGAGCAGTTCTTGGCCCGGTTGCAGGACGCGTTCGGCTTTCGCCTGGGGCGCTTCCTGCGCGTGGGCTCGCGACAGCTCTATCCACTCGCGCTCACGCGTTCGGAGCAACACATCGCCGAGCGCCTCGCGATCGTCGGCAACGCTGCGCAAACGTTGCATCCCATCGCGGGTCAGGGATTCAACCTCGGGTTGCGCGACGCGGCGAGCCTTGCGGAAGTGCTGGCGCAGGGGCGGGCGGAGTACGGGTCCCGCTTCGATCCGGGCGACGGCCTGCTGCTCGAGCGCTACCGCGAGTGGCGGGAGGCCGACAGAAGCAGCATCGTGCGCTTTACGGATGGACTCGTGCGGTTGTTCGGGCAACCGTTCGCCCCGGTCCGCCTGCTGCGCGACCTGGGCATGCTGATGTTCGATCTTTCTCCGACGGCGAAGCACGCGCTTTCGCAGCTTTCGCTCGGCGCGGCCGGGCGCGTGCCGCGGCTTGCGCGTGGAGCGAGTCTCGTATGACTCAGCCGGATTTCGATGTCCTCATCATCGGGGGTGGCATGGTGGGCGCCTGCGTAGCGGCGCTGGCTGCCTCCAACTCCGCTTTCGCAGAGCTGCGCATCGGGATTCTGGAGCCGCGGCCGCCCGCTGCTCCTCCCCCGGACGATCCCAGCGACATCGATCTGCGCGTCTCGGCCCTCTCTCGTGCTTCGCAGGCGATCCTGGATTCCGTCGGCGCCTGGTCGCTCATCCCTCCAACCTCACTCTCGCCGTACGAGGACATGATCGTGTGGGACGCGGCCGGCAAGCCGCGCGGACCTGGATCGATCCATTTCAGTGCTTCGCGCACGAGCGAGCCTGATCTCGGCCACATCGTCGAGAATCGTCGCGTGCTCTGGGCGCTCTACGAGTCACCGGCCTTGCGACGGGTGACCGTGTTGCGGGCGCAGCTTCGCGGGCTGTCGCTCGAAAACGGGCAGGCGTTCGTCACGCTCGAGGACGGGCGCACGATCTCGGCGGCGCTCGTCATCGGGTCGGATGGGGCGGACTCGAAGAGCCGCAAGCTCGCCGGGCTCGAGACGATAGGCTGGAAGTACGATCAATGCGCCGTCGTTACGCACGTGCGCACCGAATACCCGCATGCGCGCACCGCCTGGCAGCGATTTCTTCCCGACGGGCCGATCGCGTTCCTGCCGCTCGCCGACGGGCGCAGCTCGATCGTCTGGACGACGCGTCCCGAGCATGCGCAGCACTTGCTCGACTGCACACCGGAGCAAGCGGCGCGCGAGATCGAGTCCGCGATCGATGGCGTGCTCGGAACGGTCGAGTTGGCCGCCGGGCGCGCTCAGTTCCCATTGCGGCTCATCCACGCGAAGCGCTATTGCAAAGAGCGGTTCGTGCTCGTCGGTGATGCCGCCCATGCGGTGCATCCGCTTGCCGGCCAGGGAGTGAATCTCGGCTTTCTGGATTGCGCTGCTTTGATCGAAGTGCTCGCCGAGGAGCTGGCGGGCGGTCGCGGCGCCGACGCCTTGGCCGAGCTCAGGGCATTGCGCCGCTACGAGCGCTGGCGCAAGAGCGAGAACACCATCGCGCTCGGCCTCGTGGATGGATTGAACCGCCTGTTCAGCACGCCCGATGGATGGCTCGGGTGGGTGCGGCGCACGGGGTTGAGCGCTGTGAATGCGAGCACGTTGGCGAAAGGGTTTCTGATGGGTCGGGCTCTCGGCACGAGGGGCGAAGTGCCTCGCGTCGTGACGACGGCGAGACTCAGGCAATGAGCCCCTCCTTCGTCCAGGCTCCGCCCGTGCTGGGTCCTGCCTACGAGGACGATGGTTTCCTGCAAGCGTACTTGCGACGCAAGCTTCCGCCGGAGGTGCTCGCCGATATCGAGCCTGAGCTCGAGGAGCTCGGATCGCTCGCGAGCGGCGAGCTCTACGAGCTGCAACTTCACGATCGCTGCAACGAGCCGCGGCTCGTGCAATGGGATGCCTGGGGAAACCGCATCGATCACATCGAGATCACGCCGCTCTGGCGCCGCGCGGCCGAGATCGCCGCGCGCTTCGGGCTCGTTGCGATTCCGTACGAGCGGGCTCACGGCCGGTATTCGAGGATCCATCAGTTCGCGGCGGTGTATCTGTTCCATCCTTCATCCGATGTGTACACGTGTCCGCTGGCGATGAGCGATGGCGCGGCGCGCACTCTCATCGTCGCCAACAATGCCCGCCTGATCGAGCGAGCGGTGCCGAAGCTCACGAGCCGGGACCCAGCGACCCGGTGGACGAGCGGTCAATGGATGACCGAAGCCACGGGCGGATCGGATGTGGGCGCTTCATTGAGCCGCGCGAGCCTGGACGAGCAGGGCGAGTGGCGCTTGTACGGCAAGAAGTGGTTCACCTCGGCGATCACGGCTGACATGGCACTGACGCTGGCGCGACCGGAGGGCAACGGGCCGGGCGGCAGCGGCCTTGCGCTCTTCTATGTCGAAACCCGCGATGCGGACGGGCGGTTGAACGGCCTGAGGGTCGAGCGGCTGAAAGAGAAGCTCGGCACGCGCAAGGTGCCGACTGCCGAGCTGCAACTCGAGGGAACGCGAGCTCAGCTCGTGACCGAGCCTCGCAACGGCACTCGCCACATCGAGCCGATGCTCACCGTCACGCGCGCCTGGAACAGCGTGACCTCGGTGGCTTTCATGCGCCGCGCCCTGGCGCTTGCGCGATCCTATGCAGAACGCCGCCACGCCTTCGGAGCGCGACTTTGCGATTTGCCTTTGCATGTCGACACGCTCGCTGGTCTGGAAGCCGAAACGCGCGGCGCGTTCCTGCTGGCCTTCGAGCTGGTGGAAAGGCTCGGTCAACAGGAAACCGGTGAGCTGAGCGAGCGTGACCGTGCACTGCTGCGCATCCTGACGCCGATCGCCAAGCTCCTGACCGCCAAGCAGGCGGTCGCCGTAGTGAGCGAGTGCATCGAAGCCTTCGGCGGGGCAGGTTATGTCGAAGACACCGGGCTTGCGCTCTTGCTCAGGGATGCGCAGGTCCTGCCGATCTGGGAAGGCACCACCAACGTGCTCGCCCTGGATGCGCTCTTGCGCTCCGACCTGGCGGCGGGCGTATCTGCCCTGCAGGCGCGAGTGGCCGATTGTGTCAGGGCAGTCCGGGACGCCCGGCTGGTCGCCGCGGCCAAGAAGGCGACCGCCGCCATGCTGCATGCAATCGAGTGGGTGCGCGAGCACGGCGCATCGAGCGAGAGACAGGCTCATGCGCGCAGGCTTGCCATGACGCTCGGCCGTGCGCTCGAGCTCGCCCTGCTCATCGAGCATGCGCAATGGGAGCTGGATGAAGGGGGTGATTCGGCAGCGGTCGCCGCCGCAGTACGATATGCGGGCGCCGGCATCGATCTTCTGTCGAACGTGAGCCTCGAGGATTCGAGCGCGCTGATCGGGCCACGGGCTTCCCGAGGCGAATAGCGCGCTTTTGTACTGGCGACGCTCGGGGCAAAACCGCTAGTCTGTCGCTCCAAGTCTCGAGACGTGCGCGAAGCATCACGATCGGGCAGGCCGGACCGTCGAAGGGAGCCCGCTCTCGAGGGAGGGGTCCGGTCGCCGGAGTGATGTCCCGGGCGCGGCGAGCCGTCCGGCCTTGCATTGCCCCGCCTGTCTCGCAGCAGAACAAAGCGAAATGCCGTCCGCCGCTTGTCCATGAACAACCGCCACATCTACCTGCTCTCGGTCGTCCTGACCGTGATCGGCCTGGGCCTGTTCTTCTACAAGGCCAAGGTGCTCGGCTTTCCGCTCACGGCCGAGGAGGAAACCCGCATTTGGAACATCGAGGCGGCGGTGCGCTTCGATCCGGGGCCGGCGGCGGTCAAGGCGACGCTCAGGATTCCGAGCTTGACGCCCGGGTTCGGGCTCCTCGATGAGACGTTCGTCTCGCGCGGCTTCGGCCTCGCTACGCGCAGCGTCCCGGCTGGGAGGGAGGCGCAATGGACGATCCGACAGACCTCCGGGCCGCAAACGCTCTATTACCGCGCCGTCGTCTTTCGCGACGAGCAGCGCATGGTCGAGGATACGACGCCTCCTTTCCCGCCGGCGCCGGAGCTGGACGACGCCTCACAAGTGGCGCTCGAGGGGCTCATCGCCGAAGTGCGCAGCCATTCGGCGGATGTGGCGAGCTTCACGACCGAGCTCCTTCGACGCATCAACATGGGCCAGAACGATCCGTACATCCGCGTGTTTCTGAGGCGCGGCAGCACGGAGGAAGACCGCGTCCGGCTCGCGACGATGTTGCTCGCGGGTGCGCTCATCCCGGCACGCATCGCGCACGGCATTTCGCTTCGAAACGAGGCGGGGCCCGTGCAAGTCGAGCAGCTGCTGGAAGTGCACGACGGAGTCGAGTGGCTGTACTTCAATCCCCGTACCCTCGAGCAAGGTCTGCCGCCGGATTTCTTCATCTGGTGGCGCGGCGATCAGCGCATCGCCGAGGTCGAGGGAGGCACGCTCACCGAAGTCACGCTCGCCGTGCAGCCGAACCTGCTCGACTCGATGCTGGTGGCTGAGCGACGCGCCGAGACGGTCGGCTCGCACGCCATCGACTTCTCGCTGTTCTCGTTGCCGATCGCGACCCAGGCGGTGTACGCGGTGCTGCTGCTCATCCCGGTCGGCGCGCTCGTCATCATGCTGCTCAGGAACTTCGTCGGGCTGAAGACCTTCGGGACGTTCATGCCCGTGCTGGTCGCGCTGGCCTTTCGCGAGACGCAGCTCCTCTGGGGCATCGTGCTGTTCGTCGTCATCGTCTCGCTCGGGCTCGCGATCCGCTTCTACCTGGAGAAGCTGCGGCTTCTGCTGGTGCCGAGGCTGACCTGCGTGCTCACGGTGGTCGTGCTGCTCATGGTCGGCATCAGCGTGTTGAGCCACAAGCTCGATCTGCAGCCGGGCCTGTCCATCGCGCTCTTCCCGATGGTGATCCTCTCGATGACGATCGAGCGGATGTCGATCGTCTGGGAAGAGCGCGGCGCCTCCGAGGCGATCCAGGAGGGCGTGGGCAGCATGATCGTGGCCGCGATGGCGTATCTCGTGATGGGTCTGCCCTGGCTCGAGCATCTGGTGTTCGTGTATCCCGAGCTCCTCCTGCTCGTGATCGCGGCCTCGCTCCTCGCCGGCCGTTACACCGGTTATCGCCTGCTCGAGCTCTGGCGCTTCAAGGAGCTGCTCCCCTCGAGGAGTGTGAGCTGATGCTGTGGCGGGCCCGGAGCCTCGCACGCGAGGGAGTGCTGGGGCTCAACAAGCGCAACGGCGACTATATCCTGCGGTTCAACCCGCGACGGCTCTATCCGCTCGTCGACGACAAGCTCAAGACCAAGCGGCTTGCGCTGCAAGCCGGCATCGCCGTGCCCCGACTCTACGGGGTCATCGAAACGCAGCACGACATCCGCACGCTACCGGAGATTGTCCGGGACCATCCGGAGTTCGTTCTGAAGCCGGCGCACGGCAGCGCCGGCGATGGGATCGTCGTCATTGCGGGCCGCAGCGGCTCCCGTTACCGCACGATCAGCGGCACGATCGTCGATGCGGAGGAGCTCTCGCATCATCTTTCGAACGCGATCAACGGCCAGTTCAGCCTGGGCGGCGTGCCGGATGTGGTGATCGTGGAAGCGATGGTGCATTTCTCGCCGCTCTTCGAGCGCGTCAGCTTCCAGGGCGTGCCGGACATTCGCATCATCGTCTTTCGCGGCATTCCGATCATGTCGATGGTGCGGCTGCCGACGCGTGGCTCGCATGGCAAGGCGAATCTGCATCAGGGCGCCGTAGGCGCCGGGATCGACATCGCCACCGGCGTGACGCTGACTGGCGTTCTCGGCACGGAGGTTGTGACACAACATCCGGACACGATGCACGCCATCGCGGGTCTCGCCATTCCGGATTGGGACACGATCCTCGAGCTGGCGGCGCGCTCTTACGAGCTGACGGGGCTCGGGTACATCGGCGTCGACATCGTGCTCGATCGCGACCTCGGCCCGCTGATCCTCGAGCTCAATGCGCGTCCGGGCCTCGCGATCCAGATCGCGAACCGGCAGGGTTTGCTCAGGCGGTTGAGGATCTGCGAGGAGCGAGCCGATTTCTCCGCTTCACCCGCCGAGCGCGTGGCCTTCGCCAAGCGCGAGTTCCGGCATCCGGTGGGAGAGTCTCTCGAGCCTAGGGAGATGGCCAGCGTTGCTGCCAGCGGGTGACTCGAGCGTTCCCGCCTCAGTACAAATCAGCGTTCCCTCCCCCGCAAGCGGGTCGGCGGCCCTGCTCACCCCCACCCTGTCTTTCCCCCGCAAGCGGGGGAGGGATGAAGAGATGAAGCGGCGAAGGGGACGAACGGGGCAAGAAATCGATCAGGGGCGACCGAGCGCGTCGATCTTTGCCGCGCAGATGAAATCGTTTTCCGAGAGCCCCCCGATCGCATGCGTCATGAGCTTGATGCGGCAATAGCCATAGCCGACTTCGAGGTCCGGGTGATGGTCCTCGACGTTGGCAATGTGCGCCACGGCGTTGACGAAGCTCATGGTGTGAAAGAAGTTCCGGAACTTCCATTCGCTCGCAATGCTCTTGCCGTCCTCGGCGAGGTGCCACGCCGGGCTCAGCTCGCGCATGAGAGTTTGCGCCTGATCGCGCGTCAGCGGCTCGACGCCGCCTTCGCAGGGCTTGCAACGCTTCGTCGTCAGCTCGCTCATACAGCTTCCCTCCGCGCGTAGGTCTTCTCCACGTACTGCTCGACCAGGGCCTGGAACTCCTCGGCGATGCGCTCGCCCTTGAGCGTCGGCCCTTTCGCTCCATCGATGTACACCGGCGCCACCGGCCGCTCACCCGTGCCGGGCAGGCTGATGCCGATGTTGGCGTGCTTGCTCTCGCCCGGGCCGTTCACGACGCAACCCATCACTGCCACGGTCATGTTCTCGACGCCGACGTAATGCTGGCGCCATTGCGGCATCTGGTGGCGGATATACGTCTGGATCTTCTGAGCCAGCTCCTGGAAGTACGTCGAGGTCGTGCGCCCGCAACCCGGACAAGCGACGACCATCGGCATGAAGGAGCGTAGCCCCATGCTCTGCAGGATCTCCTGCGCGACGATCACTTCCTGCGTGCGATCGCCCTTCGGCTCCGGCGTCAAGGACACCCGGATCGTGTCGCCGATCCCTTCCTGCAACAGCACGGCCATCGCAGCAGTCGAGGCGACGATGCCCTTCGAGCCCATGCCCGCCTCGGTGAGACCCAGATGCAAGGGATACTCACAGCGGCGCGCGAGGTTGCGGTACACGGCGATCAGATCTTGTACGGCGCTCACTTTGCATGAGATCACGATTCGATCGTGCGGCAACCCAAGCTCTTCGGCGCGTGCGGCGGAGTCGAGCGCCGAGACGACGAGCGCCTCGCGCATGACTTCGTTGGCGTCGAGTGGTTCGGGGCGCCGGGAGTTCTCGTCCATGAGCCGCGTGAGCAGGTCCTGATCGAGACTGCCCCAGTTCACGCCGATGCGCACGGGCTTGGCGTTGCGGCAGGCGACTTCGATCATTTCGGCGAATTGCGGATCGCGCTTGCTGCCGCGCCCGACGTTGCCCGGATTGATCCGGTACTTCGCCAGCGCCTCGGCGCACGCCGGATGAGCCTTGAGGAGGCGATGGCCGTTGAAGTGGAAATCCCCCACGATCGGCACGTCCACGCCGGCCTGGGCGAGGCGGTCGCGAATATGAGGCACTGCCGCGGCCGCCTCGTCGGTATTGACCGTCACGCGCACGAGCTCGGACCCGGCGCGGGCCAAGTCCTTGATCTGCTGCACCGTTGCGTCCACGTCCGCCGTGTCGGTATTCGTCATCGATTGCACGGCGATCGGCGCGTTTCCGCCGACGAGGACGGAACCAATGCGGACGGCGATGGAGGGGCGGCGGGGCAGGAGGGCTGACATGAAGAAATCCGGCGAGATCGTTGATCTCTATTGTAAGGCCCCAGGGCGCCGCGCCGGGGAAATCGTTCCCTGTGTGCCGGCTTTTCGCCGGCCTCGCGGGATTGCGCGCCGTGCCGTACCATACGCGCACCCATCGCAAGGCACGGCCGGAGAGAGTGCGATGCGCTCGAGGGTTCGAGGCCCTTGAAGCGCGGCAGCACCGCCGAAGGCGCAACCGCCCGGAAACGCTCAGGCAAAAGAACGGCGTGCCGCCGGGCGAGGTCAAGCGCCTCGTCCCTCGAAGGGCTCTGGAGAGCAGCCGTCAGGCTCACCGAAGGGGAGAGGCAGAGGCCAAGCGCTGCCGGATCTCTCAGGTCTCAGGACAGAGGGGCGGCGCGCCGCGCAAAATCCGCGGCCGCGCGGCAGTCATGAACAAGTCCTTCGAGGCCGGGCCGGAGCGATCAAGATGGGTCTGAAAACACCTCTGTACGACACGCATCTCTCAGCCGAAGCGCGCATGGTCGACTTCGGCGGCTGGGACATGCCCGTCCACTACGGCTCGCAGATCGAAGAGCACCATGCGGTGCGGCGCGATGCCGGCATGTTCGACGTCTCGCACATGCTCGTGGCGGATGTGACCGGCGCCCGCGCGCGCGAGTATCTGCGCTACCTCCTTGCCAACGACGTCGCCAAGCTCAAGGACCCGGGCAAGGCGCTTTACAGCTGCATGCTGAACGAGCGCGGCGGGGTGGTGGACGATCTCATTGCGTATTTCATTGCGGAAGACTGGTTCCGGGTCGTGGTCAATGCCGGCACGCGCGAAAAGGACATCGCGTGGCTGAAGCAGCACGCAGGCGCCTTCGGCGTCGAAATCCGTCCTCGCACCGATCTCGCCATGATCGCGGTGCAAGGCCCGAACGCGCGCACCAAGGCGGCTTCCTTGCTCGGAGCGCTTGGCGCGACCGCCCTCGAGCTCAAGCCCTTCTTCGGCCGTGAGTTTGCGCCATATTTCGTTTCCCGCACCGGATACACGGGCGAGGATGGCTGGGAAATCATGCTGCCCGCCGCCGAAGCTCCGGCGCTCTGGCAAGCGCTCAAGAACGCGGGCGTGACTCAGTGCGGCCTCGGCGCCCGCGACACGCTGCGACTCGAAGCAGGCATGAACCTGTACGGCAACGACATGGACGAGAACGTGACGCCGCTCGAATCAGGGCTCACGTGGACCGTCGCGTTCGATCCGCCGGAGCGGGATTTCATCGGCCGTCGCGCGCTCGAGGAGCAGAAGCGCGCGGGAGTGGCGCGCAAGCTCGTTGGCCTCGTGCTCGAGGACCGAGGAGTGTTGCGCAGTCACCAGAAAGTCTTCGTGCCGGGCCTCGGCGAAGGCGAGCTCACGAGCGGCACTTTCTCGCCGACGCTCGAGCGCTCGATCGGCCTCGCGCGGGTGCCCGCCGCCACGGGCGAGAGAGTGGAAGTGGATGTGCGCGGCAAGCGCCTGGCCGCGCGCGTCGTCAAGTATCCGTTCGTTCGTCAAGGCAAGGCGCTCATCTGAGCACGAACCGGTCTCGAGTTCCCCCCAAGCTTTGGTCGTTCACCTGAAGGGTTCCGCCATGTCCTCGATTCCCAGCGATCTCAAGTATCTCGACTCCCACGAATGGGCCCGCCTCGAGCCGGACGGGACGGTGACGGTCGGTATTTCCGATCACGCACAGGGCGCGCTCGGCGACCTCGTCTTCGTCGAAGTGCCGGAAGTCGGCCGTACGCTGACGAAGGGCGCCGCGGCGGCGGTCGTCGAGTCGGTCAAGGCCGCCTCCGACGTTTACAGCCCCGTGTCTGGAGAAGTGGTCGCAGTCAACGAGGCGCTGAGCTCGAGCCCAGAGCTCGTGAACAGCGAGCCCTACGGGCAGGGCTGGCTCTTCAAGGTCAAGCCGAGCAAGCCGGAGGAGCTCAACTCGCTCCTCGATGCGGCGGGGTACGAGAAAGTCGTGGCGGAGGCGGGGCACTGATATGCCTTTCATTCCGCATACAGAAGCCGATGTGCGCGAGATGCTCGACACCATCGGCGTCGGCAGCATCGAGGCGCTGTTCGAGGAGATTCCGCAGTCGCTGCGGACGCGCGCCCTGAGCGGAATTCCGCAAGGGATGAGCGAGATGGAAGTCGGCCGGCTCATGCGCGAGCGCGCCGCTCGCGACGGCCGGCCGCTCAATTTCATCGGCGCCGGAGCCTACGAGCACCACATTCCGGCGGCAGTCTGGACGATCGTCGGGCGCGGCGAGTTCTACAGCGCGTACACGCCGTACCAGGCGGAGGCGAGCCAGGGGACGCTCCAGCTCCTGTACGAATATCAGACGATGATGGCGAGCCTGACCGGCATGCAGGTCTCGAACGCCTCGCTCTACGACGGCGCCTCGGCGCTCGCGGAAGCCGCCCTGATGGCTGTGCGGGCGCATCGCAAATCGAAATCCGCGCGCATTCTCGTGCCCGCCACGCTCAATCCTACATACCTCGAGGTGGCGCGCACGATCACCGAAGGGCAGAACCTCAAGTTCGACGTACTTCCGTACGACCGCGGCAACGGCACGATGGAGCTTGCGGCGCTCGAAGCTCATGGTGGGGAGGACATCACCGCCGTCGTGGTGCAGCAGCCCAATTTCTTCGGCTTGCTCGAAGATGTGGATGCTCTCACCGATTGGGCGCATGCCAACGGCGCGCTCGTCATCGCCGTCGTGAACCCGCTGTCTCTCGCGATCTTCAAGCCTCCGGGCGAGTGGGGCTCGAAGGGCGCCGACATCGTGGTCGGCGACGGCCAGCCGCTCGGCGTGCCGCTTTCCTCGGGCGGGCCGTATTTCGGATTCATGACGACGCGGCTCGAGTTCGTGCGGCAGATGCCCGGGCGCATCATCGGGCGCACCGTCGATCTCGACGGGAAGCCCGGCTTCACACTGACGCTGCAGGCGCGCGAGCAGCACATCCGGCGCAGCAAGGCGACGTCGAACATTTGCACGAACCAGGGCCTGCTCGTCACCGCGGCCACGATTCACATGTCGCTCCTCGGAGCGCAGGGGCTCGAGCGGGTGGCCGCGACCTGCCAGACGCAGACGAGCGCGCTCGTTCGTGCGCTGACCGCCATCAAGGGGGTCGAGCTGGTGTTCTCAGGCCCGCGCTTTCATGAAGCGGTGCTCAGGCTGGATCGGCCTGTCGGCGAAGTGCTCGAGCAGCTCGCTCAGCGCGGCATCGTCGGCGGTTACGATTTGTCGAAGCATTATCCAGAGCTGGGCCACGCGCTCCTCGTGTGTGCGACCGAGATGCGCACCGACGAGGACATAGCTGCCTATGCCCGCACACTCAGCGAGATCCTCGAGGGGTGAGGCCGTGCATTCGCCCGAAACGAAGACCCATGAAGGCGCCCGAGCCATGCATGAACCTTTGATCTTCAGCCACTCCCGCAGCGGCCGCAGCGCCAGCGCCCAGTATCCGAAAGCCGCGCAAGCGCAGGTTCCGGAGAAATTCCGCCGCCGCGAGCGCCCGATGCTGCCGGAAGTGTCCGAGCTTCAGGCGCTGCGGCACTACACCCGGCTGTCGCAGCTCAACTTCTCGATCGACACGCACTTCTACCCGCTCGGCTCGTGCACGATGAAGTACAACCCGCGGGCGTGCCATGACCTCGCGATGTTGCCGGAGTTCCTCGGCCGTCATCCGCTCGCGCCGAGCTCCTCGAGCCAGGGCTTCCTCGCCTGCCTGTACGAGTTGCAGGAGATGCTCAAGGAGGTGACGGGGATGAAGGGCGTCTCGCTCACGCCGATGGCGGGCGCGCAAGGCGAGTTCGCCGGGGTGGCGATGATCCGCGCTTATCACCGCTCGCGCGGCGATCTCGAGCGTACCGAGATCATCGTGCCCGATGCGGCGCACGGCACCAATCCGGCCACGGCCACGATGTGCGGTTGCACCGTCATCGAAGTGCCCTCGCTGCCCGACGGTGACATCGATCTCGAGGCGCTCGCCAAAGTAGTGGGCCCGAAGACCGCCGGCATCATGCTGACCAACCCCTCGACGCTCGGCGTGTTCGAGCGCCGCATCGTCGAAGTCGCCCGGATCGTGCACCAGGCCGGCGGGCTCCTGTACTACGACGGCGCGAATCTCAACGCCATCCTCGGCAAGGTGCGCCCGGGAGACATGGGGTTCGACGTGATCCACATGAACCTGCACAAAACCTTCTCGACGCCGCATGGCGGCGGCGGGCCGGGCTCGGGCGCGGTCGGTGTCGGGCAGCGTTTGCTGCCGTTCCTGCCGGTTCCGCTCGTCGGCGAGGAGAACGGGCGCTATCGCTGGCTCGATGAGCGCGACGTGCCGCAAACGATCGGGCGCCTGAGCGCCTTCATGGGCAACGCGGGGGTGCTGCTGCGCGCCTACGTCTACATGCGCATGCTCGGGCGCGAAGGCATGCAGCGAGTGGCCGAATATGCTGCGCTCAATGCCAATTACCTGCTCGCAAGGCTCACCAAGGCCGGGTTCGATGCAGCCTATCCCGGCCGTCGCGCGAGCCACGAGTTCATCATCACGCTCAAGCGCCAGGCGCGCGAGCTCGACGTGAATGCGATGGACTTCGCCAAGCGCCTGCTCGACTACGGCTTTCACGCGCCGACGACCTACTTCCCGCTGCTCGTGCCGGAGTGCCTGCTGATCGAGCCGACCGAGACCGAGGCGAAGGAGGAGCTCGACCGCTTCGTCGAGGCGATGGTTGCGATTCAGCGCGAGGCGGAGCAGACGCCGGAAAAGGTGAAAGGCGCTCCGTATACTCTGCCGGTGCGCCGGCTGGACGATGTCCGCGCGGCGAAGCAACTGGATCTGAGTTACAAGGCCGGATAAGCGCCCGGCGGCCGGCTCGCCGGGCGGCGCGCCCCGATTGTCGGGGCGGGCCGGGCCGCTCTCGGGTGTCGCATGCAGGATCGTCGGAAATCGGCCGGCTTACGCCGGCTCGTGCTCGCTTTCGGTCACTCCTCGCGTGGCTTCAAGGGCGCCTTCCGCTACGAGGCGGCTTTCCGGCAGGAAATCGTCCTCGCGCTCGTGCTGATTCCGCTCGGCGTGTGGCTGGGCGAGAGCGCGGTCGAGAAGGCGCTGCTCGTGAGCTCGGTGCTGTTCGTGCTCATCGTCGAGCTCCTCAACACGGCGGTGGAAACCGTCGTGGACAGGATCGGCCTCGAACGCCATGAGCTGTCCGGGCTCGCCAAGGACGTCGGCTCGACGGCGGTGCTGCTATCCTTCGGCGTGCTCGCCGTGACCTGGGGCTTCCTTCTCTTCTCCTGACTCTCCCAAGCCTTGCCGATGGACACCCTATTCGCTCGACGCCCCGCTCTTCGCGCGGGAGCCCTGGGCTTCCTCCTCGGGCTCGCCGGTGCCTTAGTCGGCGCATTGCCGACTCATGCGGCCGAGCCCTCGCCTGCGGTCACTTCGCCCGTAGTGTCGGTGCCCGAAGCCGAGGATTCGCGCTGGACGCGGACGCTCGAGCGCGTCGCGACGGCCGTCGTCACGATCCAGGTCGATCTCGTGCGCGCCTTCGATACCGAATGGAACATGTCGAGCCAGGCGACTGGGTTCGTGGTCGATGCCAAGCGCGGCCTGATCCTGACGAACCGCCACGTCGTCACGCCTGGGCCGGTGACCGCGCAGGCGGTGTTCCTCAACCGCGAGGAAGTGCCGCTATATCCGGTGTATCGCGACCCGGTCCATGACTTCGGCTTCTATCGCTACGACCCTTCGAGGCTCCGGTTCATGAAGCCGGCCGAGCTCAAGCTCTATCCCAAGGGAGCGCAGGTCGGCCGCGAGATCCGCGTGATCGGCAACGATGCCGGCGAGCAGCTCTCGATCCTCGCCGGCACGCTCGCGCGGCTCGATCGCGAAGCGCCCAACTACGGCATTGGCAAGTACAACGACTTCAACACCTTCTACTACCAGGCTGCTTCCAGCACTTCCGGCGGTTCCTCTGGCTCGCCGGTCGTCGACATCGAAGGGCGCGTGATCGCGTTGAACGCGGGCGGGAGCTCCGCTGCTGCTTCGAGCTTCTACCTGCCGCTGGATCGGGTCGTGCGTGCGCTCGAGCTGATTCAGCAGGGCAAGCCTGTGCCCCGCGGCACGCTGCAAACGGTGTTCGAGTACACGCCGTTCGATCAAGTGCGGCGACTCGGCCTCAGGGCCGAGACCGAGACGGCCATCCGGCGCAAGTTCCCCAACAACACCGGCATGCTCGTCGTCGACGAAGTCCAGCGCGGCTCGCCGGCGGAGAAGATTCTGCAACCGGGCGACGTCCTCGTGCGGATCAACGGCGAGCTGAGCGTCGACTTCGATACGCTCGCGGCCGTGCTCGACGAAAGCGTCGGAGGGACGGTCAAGCTCTCGATCGAGAGGGGCGGCGTGCCGTTCGAGCACGAGCTCGCGGTCCAGGATCTGTACGAGATCACGCCGGACAGGTTCGTCGAAGTGGGCGATGCCATCGTCCACACGCTCTCCTGGCAGCAAGCGCGTCACATCAACGTGCCGATCCGCGGCGTCTATGTGGCCAATCCGGGCTACATCCTCGGCGCCGCCGGCGTGCCGCGTAACGCCGTCATCACCGAAGTGGGCGGCAAGGAAGTGGTCCGGGTGGAGGATTTCGAAAGGATCCTGAAGCCGCTCAAGGATGGTGAGCGCGTGGCGGTGCGCTTTTTCACGCTCGAGGATCCGAACACCTCGCAGGTGCGCGTCATCCGCATGGACAGGCGCTGGTTCCCGGCGCGCACGTGCGAGCGCGACGATGTGAGCGGAGTCTGGCCTTGCAGCGCGTGGCCGGAGGACGGCGCGGCCAACCCGCCGGCGCCGGTCACGGCCCGGTATCCGAAGAGCTCCGATCCGTTGATCCAGAAACTTGCGCCGTCGCTCGTGCTCGTGCACTTCGACATGCCGTATTCGGTGTCGGGCATCACCGAGCGCAGCTACTACGGCACCGGGCTCATCGTCGATGCCGAACGAGGCCTGGTGGTCGTCGACAGGAACACAGTGCCGACGCCGCTCGGAGACGTCAGGCTCACGTTCGCGGGCACCATCGAAATTCCCGGAAAGGTCGAGTACGTGCATCCCTTGCACAACATGGCGGTCGTCTCCTATGACCCGGCCTTGATCGGCGAGACCCCCGCTCGCGCGGCGACGCTGTCAGCTACGGCGCTCTCGGCCGGCGATTCAGTGTGGGTCGTCGGGATGCGGCCGGACGGGAAAGTGCAGTCTCGCGCGACGACCGTGGCCTCCGTCGATCCGGTCACTTACCCGCTGTCTCGCACGCTGCAATTCCGGGAGTCGAACCTCGAGACGATCAGCCTCGTGAACGGGCCGAGCGACTTCGACGGCGTGCTCGTCAACAAGGCGGGGGAGGTCATGGCGATGTGGGCGAGCTTCGCCTTCGAGTCGGGCCGCGACATGATGCAGGAGAACCGCGGCATCCCCGCCGAGCTCGTCATCGAGATGCTGCCGCTCGCGCGCGACGGATTGCCGCTGCACTCGCTCGAGGCCGAGCTTCAGCCGATTGCGCTCGCGAGCGCGCGCAAGCTCGGCTTGCCCGACGAGTGGATCGGCCGGTTCGAGCAGCACAGCCCCGAGCGGCGCCAGGCGCTGAGCGTGCAGCGGCTGGTCGGGGGCTCGCCCGCCGCACGGCTTCTCAGGACTGGCGACATCGTGCTCGCCATCGACGGGAAGGTGGTGAACCGGTTCCGCGAGGTCGAGCGGGCGGTGCAGAAGCCGAGCGTGCGCGTGACGGTGCTCAGGGCCGGCCGGGAGCAGACGATCGACGTGCCGACGGTGGCGCTCGACGGGCGCGACCTCGACCGCATCCTAGTCTGGTCGGGCGCAGTGCTGCAGAAGCCGCACCGCGCTCTGGCCGCCCAGCGCGGCATCGATCCTTCGGGCGTGTTCGTGGCGTATTTCTCCTACGGCTCGCCTTCGACGCGCTACAAGCTCTGGGCCGGTCGACGCATCGTCGAAGTGGACGGGCAGCCGATCCCGGATCTCGACGCGTTCATTCGCGCGGTGGTCGGCAGGCCCGATCAGTCCTCGCTCGTGCTTCGCACCGTGACCTGGAATGGATCGGTGGAAGTGATCACCTTGAAGCTCGACAACCGGTATTGGCCCACCTACGAGCTCAGACGAACGGCGCAGGGGTGGGTGAGAACGCAGCTCGGCGAACAAACGCAGCCGACGCTGACGAGCACCAGCGCCGCAAGGCATCGCGGCGAACACTGACTCGCGCGCAAATTTCGTACGTACTAGCCACGACTACGCGCGCGCTGCACTTGCAGATTGCGCGCGGCGAGTCAAGCTCGCGCGCCGTTTGTCGCCTTTTCGCAGCACTCTGTCGGCGTGTGATCCGCAGCGCCCGAGCGGACCTCGAGGCTTGTTATCATCTCGCGTCATGGTCGTCGGACGAGTTCTGCAGCAGGAGATCCAGCAAGCCGTCGAGGCGTTGCGCGCCGGCGAGCTCGTCGCTTTTCCGACCGAAACCGTTTACGGGCTCGGCGCGAACGCCAACAATCCCGATGCCGTGCGGAAAATCTTCCGCGTCAAGAACCGGCCTTCGACGCATCCGCTCATCGTGCACATCGATCATCCGCGCTACTTGCAGCGCTGGGTGCGCGAGATGACGCCCGAGGCGAAGAAGCTGGCCGAGGCGTTCTGGCCCGGGCCGCTCACGCTGGTCGCCAAACGGGCGCCGGCGGTCAACGACATCATTACGGGCGGGCAGGACACGCTCGCGATCCGCGTGCCCAATCATCCCGTCGCCCAGCAGCTCCTGAATGCGTTCGGCGGCGGAATCGCCGCTCCCTCGGCGAATCGCTATGGGCACGTGAGCCCGACGCGCGCCGAGCACGTCCGCGACGAGTTCGGCGATGAAGTGAAGATCGTGCTCGACGGAGGCGACTGCAAAGTGGGCCTCGAGTCCACGATCGTCTCCTGCGTCGGCGATGTCCCGCGTGTGCTGCGCCCCGGCAGCATCACGCTCTCGCAGCTTCGGGCAGTCGTGCCGACGATCGAGGTCGGGCCGAATCCGTCCGCGCCGCGCGTGCCGGGCACGACGTCGAGGCATTATTCGCCGACCACTCCGGTGAACGTCGTGCCGAGCCGCAGGCTCGAGCAGGTGATGAACGAGTTCACCGCCAACCGCGAGAAAGTGGCTGTGCTGGCGCAGCGACCACCGGCGACCTCGAACCCGTACATGACCTGGATCAATGCCGGCACGCGCCCCGACGCGTACGCCCGCCAGCTGTACGCGAATCTGCGCACCCTCGACAAAGCCGGAGCCCGGGTGATCCTGGTGGAGGAAGTGCCTGAAGGCGAGAAGTGGGACGCGGCTCGGGACAGGCTCCGGCGCGCGGCGACGGCGGAAAACATCGTCACCTACGATCCGGACATCGCCGCGTGGGTGGCCGATTTCGGAGAGGAGGGCGGGCCCGCCTGAGCGCGGGTCGTTCTCAATTCGCCGGCACCGTACGCTCCGCCGCCCAGGCTCGCAGGCTCCCGACAGCTTCAGCCATCAACACCGAGAGCGGGCGCGTCGCTTCGATTTCCTTCAGCACGTGCTCGGCCCCCGGCTTGGCTCCATCGGCGTGGGCCGAGTAGGTGGCCGAGACGATCGCCTGCTCGATCTCCGCGCCTGAGAAGCCTGCGCAAGCGGCGGCGAGCCTGGCCACTTCGGAGTCGCTGAGCGGCAAGTCGCGCTTGGTGCAGTGGATGCGCAGAATGTCCGCCCGCACCGCCTCGTCGGGCAAATCCACGAAGAAAATCTCGTCGAACCGGCCCTTGCGGATCAGCTCGGGAGGCAGCGCCTTGATGTCGTTTGCCGTGGCGACCACGAACACCCGGCTCTTCTTCTCCTGAAGCCAGGTGAGAAAGCTGCCGAGCAGCCGGAGCGAGGTCCCCGTGTCGCTCTGACCCGCCGCGAGCGCCTTTTCGATCTCATCGATCCACAGCACGCAGGGCGCCATCACGTCCGCGGTCGCGAGCGTCTCCCTGAGCTTGCGCTCGGACTCGCCGACGTATTTGTCGTGGATCGCGCCGAAGTCGAGCCTGAGGAGCGGCACTCCGAAGATGCCGGCGGCAGCCTTGGCCGCCACGCTCTTGCCGCACCCTTGCACGCCGAGCAGCAACACGCCCTTCGGCGGGTCCAGGTGAGTGAGCGAGCCGTCGAACGCGGCCCGACGGAGCCGCAGCCACTCCTTCAGCCGGGTCATGCCGCCGAGGTCGGCGAATCGAGCTGTGTCGTACTCGTAGG
The DNA here is from genome assembly GCA_036381695.1 of Steroidobacteraceae bacterium. Lineage (GTDB taxonomy): Bacteria > Pseudomonadota > Gammaproteobacteria > Steroidobacterales > Steroidobacteraceae > Steroidobacter. The sequence goes on along the minus strand of DASVCI010000151.1, from coordinate 922 downwards.
CCAGCACGCCGGCGCGGTTGAGCAATTGATACTTCGCCTCCATGACCTTCGGCAGGTCGCTCGGCAGGAGCGCGCCATCGTCGAAGATCGCCTTACGGGCGAGCCGCTCGGTGTCGCCCGTCGAGAGCCCCGCCAGGTTCTCGATCAAAAGCTCGAGCGACTTGCGGTCCGTTTTCACCTTCCCCCCGTGGATGCGCGCCCACTCAGCGGCGACCTTCTCGATCAGCGCACGGCGCTCTTCGCGGCTCGGAAAAGCCAGGCGGAAGTGCGCGCACAGGTGCTCGAGCTCCGGCGGCAGCGCGATCGTGTGGCTGAGCAGGACGAGGGTGCGCGGCGTCTGCTCGTAACCCTGGCAGATGTCCTTGAGCAGGCGCACGTGAACCGGGTCGTTCAGGAACGGATGGAAGTCCACGAGGACGTAGATGCCCGCCTTGCTGGTCGCGCGGATGCTCTTCAGCACCGCCGTCGGCTCGGCGTTGTGCTGCTGGGCGCCGCCGAGCTCGACGTCGAGCCGTCGCAAGCCTTCGGTCACCGTCCACTGGAAGACCGGCGTATGCGCGGCGGCGAGCTTCGGCGCGAGGGAGGCGATCAACGAGAGCGCCCGCGGCTCATCGCGGGTCTCGATGACGAGAAGCGGGATGCGGCTCTTGAGCAGAGCCTCCAGCTCGCGGCGGCTGTCCAGTGCGGCGGAGGTCGTCATGGCGGGAATGTAGCAGAGGAACTGTGAGCCGCTTCGCGCAGGCGTCCACAAAATTCTGCTTGCGCTTCTTGCATCCCGGAGCGTTTTTGTTACATTTCGCGCCGACTGTGTAAGAGAGCACCCATGTACCTCGCAAGAGGCGCTTCCCGATGAGGGAGCGAAGAAGCTGCCGGTGCCGCTCGACCAGAACTCGTGAGAGCGTCGGACGCGCAAGAGCCGACG
>DASVCI010000150.1:0-13793 GCA_036381695.1 Steroidobacteraceae bacterium | reverse complement strand
CGTGAGCTTCGATGTGGATTTCCTCGACCCGGAGGTGGCGCCCGGTGTGGCAACGACCGTGCCCGGAGGCCCGACGTACCGCGAGGCACAGTTGTGCATGGAGATGATCGCGGACACCGGGCGGCTCGCCTCGCTCGATGTGATGGAGCTCAATCCGGCGCTCGATGTGCGCAACCGGACCGCGGTGCTCGCAGTCGATCTGATCGAATCCCTTTTCGGCAAGAGCACGCTGATGCGACGGCCCGAGCGCTGAAGCGCTCGGGGGCCGCAAGCGCGGGTGCTGCTTCCAATGGCCCTCGAACCGTGGTTTCATCGACGCTTTCGCAGATCATGGTCGAGGAATCCATGCGCGGCTCGTGGCTCGTAACGCTTCTTCTGGGAAGCTCGCTTTCTGTGCTTGCCCAGACTCCCGCGCCGGCGCCCAAAGTGCGGCACGTCGGCACAGCGACACTCGAGAACGTCCCGGAAATTCCGGCGGATGTGTCCGCCGCCGTGCAACGCTTCCAGAACTATCGGGCCGCGCAGTTTCAGGACTGGCTCGCGGACGGCTCGATTCTCATCGAGACGCGCTTCGGGGCGAGCGAGCAGATTCATCGGGTCGCAAGCCCTGGCGGGGCCCGCACGCAGCTCACGTTCTCGAACGAGCCCTCGGTTCGGGCCTTGTCGATTCCCGGCACGCAGCGCTTCGTATTCAGCCGCGATCGGGGCGGCGATGAGTGGTTCCAGCTTTATCTGGCGGAGCTCACCGGTGAGCCGATCCTCCTGACCGAGCCCGGCACGCGCAATCAAGCCTTCGTCACGAGCCCGGACGGCAAGCTCTTCGCCTGGGCGCGGGCAGTCAAGGGCTCGAGTGAGTACTCCATCCTCGTCGCTGACGCTGCCGCTCCCCGCAAGTCGCGTGTGGTGTATCGCACGTCCGGGCAGGTCGAGCCCACCGACATTTCTCCCGATCGGACCAAGCTCGTATTTACGCGCAACTTCTCCAATCGCGAGTCGAAGGTCTTCGTGCTCGACCTCGCGAGCGGAAAAGCCGAGGAGCTCGCGCTCGGCGGCGGACCCGCCCTGTATGCCGATCCGAAGTTCTCGAAAGACGGCAAGAGCCTGTATCTCATCTCGAATCGAGGCAGCGACTTCCTGCAGCTCGCGCAGGTCGATCTCGCGAAGCGCTCATATACCGTGCTCACGCCGGATCTTCGGTGGAACGTCGAGCTTTTTGCGCTGTCGCCGGACGGCGGCGTGATCGCCTACTCCTCGAACGAGGAGGGCTATTCCCGGATCTCGTTACTGGATCTCAAGACCAGACGCGCTTTGCCCGCGCCCGAGCTGCAGCGCGGAGTCGTGAACACGCTTCGCTTCTCACCCGACGGCTCGCAGCTCGGGTTCGATTTGTCGACGGCTACCTCGGCGGGTGATGTATGGAGCTGGAGCCTCGAGGAGCGAAAGCTCACTCGCTGGACGCATTCGGAGCTCGGCGAGATCGATCCATCTGAGCTCGCCGAGCCCGAGCTCGTGCGCTTCAAGTCCTTCGATGGGCTCGAGATCCCGGCGTTCGTCTACCGTCCGCCCGGATTGCCCGCCGGCACGCGCACGCCGGTGATCATCGACATCCACGGCGGCCCCGAAAGTCAGACGAGGCCGAGCTGGAACGTCGGCGCGCAGTATTTCGTAAACGTGCTCGGCGCGACGGTGATCCTGCCTAACGTGCGCGGAAGCAACGGCTACGGCCGGCGCTACCTGGATCTGGACAATGCCGAGAAGCGGGAAGACAGCGTCAAGGACATAGGGGCGCTCCTCGATTGGATCGCCGAACAGCCCGACCTCGACAGCCGCCGGGTCGCAGTGTACGGCCAATCGTACGGCGGATATATGTCGCTCGCGACCATGACGCATTACTCCGATCGGCTGGTCGGCGGCGTCGAGCGTTACGGCATCAGCGACTTCGCCTCGTTTCTGCGCAACACCGAAGCGTATCGGCGTGACAACCGGCGTGCGGAATACGGCGATGAGCGAAATCCGAAGATGCAGGAAGTCTTCCGTCGCATCGCGCCTCTCGCCAACGTCTCGAAGATCACCAAGCCGATGCTGGTGATGCAAGGGGTGAACGACCCACGCGTGCCGAAGTCCGAGTCCGACCAGGTGGTCGCCGGCATCCGGCGCAATGGCGTCGAAGTCTGGTATGTCGTCTTCGCCGACGAGGGCCACGGCTTCCTGAAGAAGCACAACAACGATCTGCGCCGCGAGGTCGAGACCGTGTTCCTGAGGCGCTTGTTCGAGGGCGAGTGAGGCGGACGGGGCGCGAGTCTCAGCGGCGTGCGCCGAGCTCGTCGATGTGCTCGAGCAGGTCGGCAGGGTCTTCGAACACGCGATAGGCGCCGGCGCGCTCGAGCTCATCGAGGCCGTAACCGCCGGAGAGAAGCCCTACGCCCAGGGCGCGGGCGCGCTGGGCGGCGAGCATGTCCCAGACGCTGTCGCCGACGACGAAGCAGTCGTAAATGTCGATCCCGAGTCGGTCAGCTGCCGCGAGAAACAGATCCGGATCGGGTTTGGCGTACTTCACGGCATCGCGCGTGATCACCGGTGTGCGCTCTACGTCGATGCCCAGAGAAGCCATGGCGGGACCGGCCGTTTCCATCCGTCCACTGGTGGCGATTGCCCAGGGAATTCCCGCTTCGGTAAGAAAGGCGAGTAACTCACGCGCGCCGGGAAGCGGGCGCACATCGTCGATCCTTCGTTTGTAGGCGGCGGCGTGGGCGTCCTGCAAGCGCGCGATGCGCTCCGGATCGAGCGCGAGCCCCGTCTCCCGCAGCAACATGTTCGCGAACAGGCCGCCGCTCATCCCGATCTTGCGATGAATGCGCCACACGGCGAGGTCGATGCCCTCGCGCGCGAGCGCCTCGTGCCAGGCGAGCACGTGCTGATACACGCTGTCGAGCAACGTGCCGTCCAGATCGAACAGAAAGGCGGATTGCTGACGCATGCTGCGATCGGCCGTTCGCGTGTTATCGGTCGGCTGTGGCAGCCTGAGCCGGACCCTGCGCCGCCGCGAGCTCGCGATCTCTGAGGACGTTGCGCTGGACTTTGCCTGTCGCCGTCCTCGGCAGCTCCGCAATGAACTCGACGAGGCGCGGATACTTGTAAGGCGCGATCGTGGACTTCACGAATTCCTGCAGCTCCAAAGCCAGCTCGGCGCTCGGCGTGAAGCCCGGGTTCAAAACGACGAAGGCTTTTGCGACCTGTCCCCTGGTCGGATCGGGCGAGGCCACCACGGCGCACTCCCGCACGCTCGGGTGTTGCACGAGCGCGTTCTCGACCTCGATGCCAGAGATGTTGTAGCCGGAGGAAATGATCATGTCGTCGGCCCGCGCGACGAACCAGAAATAGCCGTCCTCGTCTACGCGGTACAGGTCGCCAGTTACGTTCCAGCCATCGATGACGTATTGCTGCTGGCGATCGTCGGCGAGATAGCGGCATCCCGTCGGTCCGCGCACTGCGAGCCTGCCGACGCTCCCGGGCGGCAGCGGTCGGTTCTCCTCATCGAGCACGCATGCCGTGTACCCGGGCAAGGGTTTGCCGGTCGCGCCCGGTCGGATCGCATCGCCCTTGGCGCTGATGAAGATGTGGATCATCTCGGTGGCGCCGATGCCGTCGATGAGGCGAATGCCGGTGCGCTCGAACCACAGATCCGAAGTGGCCTTCGGCAGCACCTCGCCGGCCGAGACGCATTTCTTCAAGCTCGATAGATCGTGCTGCGCCGTTTTCGCCGCGAGCGTGCGATACATGGTCGGTGCGGTGAACAGGCACGTCACCTTGTGCTTGCCGACGGCGGTAAGCAGGGCATCCGGCGAAGGTTGCTCGATCAGCACGGCACTCGCCCGGAACCGCAGCGGAAACACGAGCAGCGCGCCGAGGCCGAACGTGAAGCCGAGCGGCGGGCTGCCGGCGTACACATCGTCGGGGCTCGTTTCGAGCAGGTGACCGCCGACGATGTCGGCCATCACCAGCACGTCGCGATGGAAATGCATGGTCGCCTTCGGCACTCCTGTCGTGCCGGAGGTGAACGCGAGCAAGCAGACATCTTCGAGCGAAGTCGGCACGGCAGTGAACGTGGCCGGCTCGCGCGCCATCAGGCCTTCGATCTCGCCATTTCCGTACGTGACGATCCGCCGGACCCAGCCGGTTGCATTGGCGGTCGTGCGCAGCTCTTCAACCAGGCTGGCCTCGCAAACGGCGTGATCGATCTCGGCCTTCTCGACGATGCGGCTGAGCTCGGCGGCTCTCAGCATCGGCATGGTGGTCACTACGATGCCGCCGGCCTTGATGACCGCAAGCCAGAGGGCACCGAGCATCGGGCTGTTGAATCCGCGCAGCAGCACACGATTGCCCGGCACGATGCCGAGCTGATTGACCAGGACATTGGCGAGCCGATTGACGCGCTCCTGAAGCCCGGCGTACGTGAGCCGTTCGCTGTTGCCTGTCAGAGCGGAGCGCGAGCCGTGCCCCTGGGCCACCGCGTCATCGAGCAGCACGGAGGCGCAGTTGACCATTTCGGGATACTCGAGCTCCGGCAGGTCGAAGCGGAGCTCGGGCCATTGATGCCGCGGCGGGAGGCGGTCGCGGGCGAACGTGTCGACGTGGGCCGTATAGGCGCTCATGCCAGTCTCCAGCGATGCGTTGATTCTACGTCACGGCCTGGCGCGGGCGGGCGCGCATGCGCTGCCAGCTTCCGGTGGTCAGTATTTCACGCAGGATGGCGACAGCGTTCCAGACGTCGACGTAACGCGTATACAAGGGAGCGAACCCGAAGCGCAGGAGGTCGGGCGCGCGGAAATCCCCGATGACGCCGCGCTCGATCAGCTCCTGCATGACTTCATAGCCGCTCTCGTGTCGATAGGAAACATGGCTTCCCCGATGTGCCGCATCGCGGGGCGTGGCGAGCTCGAGCCCCAGGCCCTTGCATTCCTGCTCGATGAGCTCGATGAAGAGCGTCGTCAGCGCGACCGACTTTTCTCTGAGCAAGCGCAGGTCCACCCCGTCGAACACCTCGAGGCTCCCCTCGAGCGCCGCCATGCCCAGAATCCCGGGCGTGCCGATGCGGTGCCGGCGCACTCCCTGCGCCGGGCGATAGGAATCGCTGAGCTCGAACGGCGCGGCATGGCCCATCCAGCCGCTGATCGCCGGGCGCAGCCGCTCCTGCAAGTCGCCTCTGATGTAGACGAATGCGGGAGCACCCGGCCCGCCGTTCAGGTACTTGTACGTGCACCCGACAGCGAGATCGACCTGGGCGCGAGCGAGGGAGAGCGGCACGGCACCCACGCTATGTGAAAGGTCCCAGAGCATGCGCGCACCGACCTGCCGGGCTCGCGCCGTCACCTCGTCCATGTCGTACATCTCGGCGCTCTTGTAATGCACGTGCGTCAGGACGAGCAGGGCGGTGTCGTCGTCGAGCTCCTCGAGCACGTGCTCGCGAGGGGCGGTGCGAAGCTCCACGCCCGGCAAGAGCTTGCTGAGCCCGTCGAGCACGTAGAGATCAGTGGGGAAGTTTCCCTGCTCGGTGACGATCTTGCGCCGGGGAGCAGCCATTCGCAGGCAGGCGGCCGCGAGATTGAACAAGTTCACCGAGGTGGAGTCGGCGACCGTCACTTCTTCGGGCGCGGCGCCGATCAGGCGCGCGATCCGGGCGCCGAGCCGCTCGGGCAAGCCGATCCAGTCGCTCGTGTTCCAGCTCCGGATGAGGCCTACGGCCCATTCCTCTTCGAGCGTGCGCCGCACGCGCTCGTGCGCCCGGCGGCTGAGCGGACCGAGCGAGTTGCCATCGAGATAGATACACCCTTCCGGAATCCGGAACTCCTCGCGCAGCGCCCTCAACGGGTCGTCGCGATCCATGGCTTCGCAGGCGCTGAGAGTGTGCGTCCTAAACCCGTTGCCGATGGTGGTGCTTTCGCTCGTCTGCATGCTGGTCTCGTCCCCCGGCCGGCGGGGGAGCATAGCCCACGGCGCTGTTATCATCGCTATCAAAAGTTGCAGCGTCCACTTGCATGGAATTCAACTCGTGCACAAGCTCGATCTCAGGCACCTGACGATGCTCGAGGCGATCTCGCGGTCCGCGACGCTCAAGCAGGCGGCGGACCGACTGAGCCTCTCGCCCTCAGCCTTGACGCATCGCGTGCGGGAGGCGGAGCGGCGGCTGGGTGTGCAGTTATTGCTGCGCGGTCAGCGGCGGCCAGTGCTGACGGAAGCCGGCAAGCGGGTGCTTCACGGGGCGATTCGTGCGCTGAGAGAGATCGAGACGGCTGAGAGCGAGGCCACGAGCGCATCGCAGCAGACGACCGCGCTCGTAAGACTTGCCGCGTCCACCTTGAGCGGCTACGAGTGGCTTCCGGAGCTTTTGAGGCGCCTGGCTGAGTCGCATCCGACGATAGATGTGGAAGTCGCGCTCGATGTCTCGCTCGATCCGGTCGGTGCACTGAAGCAGCGCGCCATCGACATCGCGATCATGCCGGCCCGCATTCGCCTCGCGACCGTGCGCTCCTACAAGCTGTTCGACGACGAGATGGTGGCGGTGCTCCCCGCGTCCCATTTCAAGAGCGACCGGCCGCACCTCGAGGCGGCCGATCTCGTTGAAGAGCCTTACGTGACCGACGGCATCACGCCGGAAATCGGTCGGGAGTACGAGCGGCTCTTCGAGCCCTCGGGAGTCTTGCCAAAGCGAGTCCTGAGAGCTGGCACCACGAGCGCGGTGATTGCACTTGTCAAGGCCGGGCTCGGCATCACGGTCCTGACGCGGAGGACCGCGATGCCGCACCTGGCAGCGGGCGATCTCCAAGCGGTGCAGCTCACGCGCAAAGGCTTGTATGTGACCTGGTATGCCGTGATGCGGGCAGGAACGGCCAAATCATCGCCCACGCGCATTGTCGCGGACGTGCTGGCCGAGGCGGCCGGCAGCATGGCTCAGCCTGGCGCCGGGAGATAAAGCCCAAGCACCGGCTTGGCCCGGCCGAGCGAGCCTACATCAGCCGGGCGGTTTGCATCGTCAACTGGTCGTACCAGCCCCGCACTTTCGCGACGTGCTCGTGCTCTTGATCGAGCGCGTTGCGGAAGCGTTCGGCCATGGCGTCCTGGCCCATGCTCTCGGCCATGGCGATCAGCGACTCCCAACCGGCACCGTCGATCAGCTCGGCGGCCAGTGTGGCATGCAGTGTCTGCGCCAGGGTGGTGCGCGGGTCGCTCGCTGCCTGAAGCAAGCCCGCGCTCTCGACTCCGACGAGATCGGCTGCCGGCGTTTGAGCGGTCGGGTCCGCGCCGAGTTGCTCCATGCACACGCGCAAAAGTGCCGCGTGCTGGGCCTCCTCCTCGCGGATCTGCGCAACGTCCTCAACCGTCACGCCATCGAGCTCACCCTCGTGAGCGATGAACTTCGCGATGACCGCATCGTAGAGGCGCGTGCCGCCGCGCTCGAAGGCGAGCCGCTCGGCCAGCTTGTCGACGAACGCTTGCGGGCGGTCGCCCGTGACCATCTCCGCTCCGCTCTTCAACATGCCCTTCGCAGTGGCGGGCGGAGGGACGGAGCCGAGCGGATCGGCGTCGCGGATATAGTCGAGCCGTACGTGGTTCAAGGGCGAGCTCTCGGCGGACTCGGGCGTCACGGCCTCGACGTTGTCCGTCATGCTCTCAGCCTGACGGGGCGAGGCCTGTAGGCCAGTGCGATTGCGACCGAGACGGGTCGCGTCAGTGGATTCCTGCATGGGGGCGCTCCGCTCAAAAACTTACAAGTTGACGACTTTCCGGCTGAGCTCGGTGCCGGGTTGCCAGACGTAGCCGGTCGCGACCGTCTCGCTGGGCGAGCCCTCGGAGTTCAGTTGGTTGCGGTAATCGATGGAGCTTTGCGGCTCCTGCTCGAGGCTGACGAAATCGGGGCCGCTCGCGCGCAGGTCCACCTCGCGGGCGAGCGTCTGTCGCACGAACTCGCGCTGGCTCTCGAACGGGATCGGCTCGGGAAGCTCGCTTCCGACGATCTCCTCCGCATCTCGTTGCTCGTGCTTCTCGAAGAGCTCGGCGGCGAGGCGCAGATGCCCGAGCTCGTAATCGAGCATCCGCTCCCAGAGCGCTTTGAGCCGGGGATTCGGTTCCTGCTGCATGCAGCTGTAATACGTATAGACCTCCATCGCCTCGTGCGCGAGCCAGTTCTCGAGGAGTGACTGAGAGGGATCGAGGAGCGATTCGTAGTGCGTCACGTGCTGCTCCTCGATCGAGGCGATCTCGGCGTAAAGCTGCCGCGCGAGCGGATCGGCGAAGAGCGGCCCGATGTTCATGTAATAGTCGTGTGTCTGATGCTCCGCGGCCGTGAGCGTCAGTGCGTTCAACTTCGTCAACGGCGCGGCCGTCGTCCGATCGAAGGGACGTCGTAAATCGTTCTCCGGGGCACGATGCTCGACGGCCGTGGGTCGGCCCGGCAGCACATCGGTATAGCTTTGCAGGATGTTGTTGGAATCCTTGCCCTCGAGCCGGTCCATCAGCGCCGAGAACCGGTACATGTGGTCGAAGTCCTCGAGCAGCCCGAACCGATAGGCCTGCGCCAGGTACGGGTCGGGCTCCTGCTGGGCGAGCGCCGCCGTCACTTCGATGGCGACCTGCTCGTACCCGATCGTCGTCTCGAGCAGCGAATGATCGGCGCCGAGCAACCAGTTCACCATCGTGGCCTGATGCTGCTCGACGCGACGGATCTGCGCGAGCGGAAGCCGCCACTGCCCGTCGAAGCGCGCCGCCGCATGTGAGAAGCGCAGCGCCTCGGCCTCGATGCCGTTCATCAGAATGACTCGCACACGGGTGAAGGCGTCGTCATCGAGTTTGCTGATCGGTTTGCCCGCAAGCTCGCGCCAGGTGAACCGCTGCCGGTCGAGTGGCGTGCCGCGATTGTCGAAAAGTGCCAGGGCCATGAGTGAAGTCCTCCGCAGGAGACGGGCTGAGTAGGGAGGCAGGCAGATGACGAGCAACGCGCCGTGCGCGAATCTCGTTCCGATCACTTCGGCTTCTTCGAACGCGTAAGAACCCGATTGCAACCCGCTGCTGGATCGCCGACCCTTGCGCTCCCGCTCGCATCGGGCTTGCCCGGGAACGGCTCGTGATCGATCGACTGCATTCGATGCCCTTCGGCGCCGAGGTGTGCGCCGATGGCTCCGTCCGGTTCCGGATCTGGGCGCCGGCGCAACATGAGATGAAGCTGCGCCTCGACTCGCAGCGCGATGTGCTCACGATGCGATCGCTCGATGAAGGCTGGCACGAGCTCGTCACTCGCGAGGCTCACGTCGGCTCGCGCTACAGCTTCTTACTCGATAGCGGCACCGAGGTACCGGATCCGGCCTCACGTCATCAACCTGAGGACACGCGCGGGCCAAGCGAAGTGATCGATCCGCGCGCTTACGAATGGAAAGAGCGGGCGTGGCGCGGGCGACCTTGGGAAAGCACGGTGCTTTACGAATTACATGTAGGCGCATTCACGCCAGAAGGCACGTTCCGGGCCGCCATCGAGAAACTCGATTACCTCGTGGACCTCGGAGTGACCGCGATCGAGCTGATGCCCGTCGCCGATTTCCCGGGGCGCTGGAACTGGGGCTACGACGGTGTGCTGTCGTTCGCGCCCGATGCGAGCTACGGCCGGCCCGAGGATCTGAAGGCGCTGGTCGATGCCGCCCATGCGCGCGGGCTGATGGTATTCCTCGACGTCGTCTACAACCACTTCGGCCCGCTCGGCAATCACCTGAGCGCCTACGCGCCCCAGTTCTTCACCTCCCGACACAAGACGCCCTGGGGCGATGCGATCGATTACGACGGACCGGCGAGCGCGATCGTCCGCTCGTTCATGATCCACAACGCGCTCTATTGGATCGAGGAGTATTGCCTCGACGGCTTGAGGCTCGATGCCGTTCATGCGATCGCCGATGACAGCTCCACGCACGTGCTCGAAGAGCTGGCCGAGCGCGTGCAAGAGCTCGCCGCCCGCGAAGGCCGGCAAGTACACCTCGTGCTCGAGAACGAGGCCAATCAAGCGCGATTCCTCGAGCGCACGCGCCAAGGGCAGCCGCGATGGTACGCGGCGCAATGGAATGACGACGTTCACCATTGCCTGCACGTCGCCGCGACCGGGGAGAGCGGCGGCTACTATGAGGATTACGCCGACACCCTCACCATGCTCGTGCGGGCCTTGTGCGAGGGGTTCGTCTATCAGGGAGAACCTTCGGCTCATCAGGGTGGGAAGCTCCGCGGCGAGGTGAGCCGCCACCTGCCTCCTGCCGCGTTCGTGAGCTTCATTCAAAATCACGATCAGGTCGGCAACCGCGCTTTCGGCGAGCGACTCACTCAGATCGCTCCGCCCGAAGCGGTGCGGGCAGTGGCGGCGATCTACTTGCTCGCGCCTTCGATCCCCCTGTTGTTCATGGGCGAGGAGTGGGCGGCAGGGAGTCCCTTCGCGTATTTCTGCGACCTCGAGGAGCTGGCGGACGCGATTCGGGAGGGGCGGCGCAAGGAGTTCGCGAAGTTTCCCGAGTTCCAGGACGCACGCGCCCGCGAATCGATTCCGGATCCGACGGCGCCCGAGACGTTCTTTCGATCCAGGCTCGACTGGCAGGAGCTGCAGCGAGAGCCGCACCGAAGCTGGCGCGACTGGTATCGAACGCTGCTGCGGCTGCGGCGCGAAATGCTCATGCCGAGGCAGGTCGGAGCGAGCCCGTGGCAAGCACGAGGCGAGGTCATCGGTGAGCGGGGCTTACAGGTGAGCTGGCAGTTGCCGGATGCGAGCCAGCTTGCTCTGTACGCCAATTTGAGCGGCGCGGAACTGGACGGGTTTGCGCCCGTGCGGGGGCGCATTTTCTTCTCGCAAGGTCCGAAGGCCGCTGAACGATTGCAGCACGGCACGCTCGGGGCCTGGTCAGTCGTCTGGGTGCTCGAGGCGTCTTGATGCGGCGCGGCCTTTTACGAGCGCCTCCGGTATTTTCTCGATCCGGAACGGAACACGACGCCTGAGTCGTTCATCAGGCGGGAACCCGCTATCGAGTCCGATGGCTTTGAGGAGAGCCGCATGAGCATCCGCACGTTCGCCCGGATCTACGGCATCGTGTTCCTGATCGTCGGGGTGGCGGGATTCATTCCCGTGATCACTCCGGCTCACGAGCATCCCAATCTTTCGATCGAGGTCGGCTCCGGCATGGTGCTGGGCCTCTTCCCGGTGAATGCGCTGCACAACGTGATTCACCTGGGCTTCGGCGTCTGGGGTCTGTTCGCGCCGGTGAGCGTACGCGCTTCGCGGCATTTTGCGCAGGCGGTCGCAATCATCTACGCCTTGCTGACCGTGCTGGGGTTGATTCCCGCGACGAGCACGACCTTCGGCCTGGTGCCGATCTACGGGCACGACGTGTGGCTGCACGCTCTGCTCGCCGCTGTGGCGGCCTATTTCGGTTTCGTGCACAAGCAGGTTGATGCACGCGTGGCCGGCGCTACCCGGGCCTGAGCGCGCAGCGCCGCAAGTGCGCTAGTAGATGATCGGCTCGGATTCGTCCGGGCCGATGCGGCCCAGGAGCGGGAGCTTGAGCGACAGGCTCGCCGGGTCGATGCCGAAAGTCAGCCCGAGGAGGTTCAGCTCGAGACCCTCCTCGAGGCCGGCCGCGATGCCGGCGATCCCCAGAATGTTGACTTGACCGCCGGTGCCGCTCGGCGTCCTCGCTATCGGCATGTAGCCGAGATAATCCTTGCCGATCGCGGTGGGCGGCAGGTCCACGCGCAGCTCCGGCACTTCCCGGAGCACGAAAGCGGTGAAGGTGTTCGAGTTCGGGCCGGGCCAGATCCGGTATGTCTGCGCGTAAGGGTAGCGCTCGACCGCGTCCTCGATCCGCTCGATCAGGGCATCCACGCCCGGGCCTCGTACGTCCCTCAGCAGTTGAGGATACGCGCCGAACCAGCGTCCGTCGGGCGCACGCGTATGCGAGAAGACTGAAGTGCCAGCGCGGCGCAAGCGATAGCCGATGACTTCGTGCACGGTGTAATGATCGGCGTTGGTCGGCTTCGTTGCGATCCAGGTGTGCACACCGAAGTAGCCTCTCCAACTGATGGTGCGGGCGGCATAGACCTGGATGACAGCTTCTTTCGTGACGGCGGGGTCAGGCGCGAGCCCGACCGGCTCACGGCTGGCTGTGCGCCAATCCGATCCGCTGATCTGGCCGGACAGGCCCAGATAGGTCGCGGAACATGCTCCGTACAGGGGGAGCAACAACAGGAGCGCGGCGATGCGGCGTCTCTGGGTCATTCTGCAGTCGAGGAACGGTTTGGTTGCAACGGAGCTGCCCTGTTTTGTGCCTCCCGCCCGGGGAAATGTCCAGAACGGGCTCACAGGATCGGAACGCAAGTCTTAGAAAACCGTCGTGCGGCCAGGTTCCCCGCGTGCAGCCGGCACGTCCCTCCAGACGAATGCCTCGAGCGCCACGATCCACAGGGCCGCCCAGGCTGCCGCCGAGGCGTATCCGGCGAGCACGTCGCTGAGATAATGAACCTGCAGAATCACGCGGCTCGAGCCGACGAACAGGATGAGAGCGGCGGCGAGAAGCGCGATGGGAATGTGCGAGCGCGGCGGCGTGTGACGCACCAGCAGGTAGGCGAGCAGGCCGTAAACGAGCATCGCGCCCGAAGCATGGCCGCTCGGGAAGCTCCAGCCCACTTCGTTCGCGAGCCCGTACTCGTGCACCGGGCGGCTGCGCTCGAACACCGCTTTCAGAGCCTGGTTGAGGAGTCCACCACTCGCGGTCGCGGCCGCCCAGGCGGCGGCGAGGAGCCATCGGCGCTGGATCATGAGCACGCCGAGCACGAACGCGCTGAACGCCAGCAGGAAGCCGAAGTCGCCCAGATGAGTGATGACGGCGAACGCGGCGAGCGTATCTCTCGAGACGTGCTCGCTCAGTGCCGCGCTCAGCGCTTCGTCGAACTCGGCCAGCGACTCGCCGACGCCGATTTCGTCGGCCAGCTCGAAGAACCCGACCCACGCGGCGGCCGCGAGCACGAAGCCGATCACGCCAACCACGCCCAGATAGCGTGCGGCGGTCAGTGTGCTCGTCAGTGACGGCCCGATCACGGGCACTCGCCGCAAGCGTTCGGCAACCCTGGAGGACCGCAACACCTCCCATAACGCGGCGACCCACGACCATAGCAATGGCCCGAATCGCACTGTGAGCCGCCAAAACAACGCCGTCGCAGCCAGAGTGAGGAGGGTCAGTACCCCGAGCACCAGCACGACGTGACGGGCGATGAGCTCGGCTGCGAGGTCCATCGGAGCGCTCTAACGCTTGCCTCGAGCGGCTGATCGGCTCATGCGGTCTGCTCCGCTTGCGCCTCGGACTTGGCGATGAACACCTTCTGCAACGGATAGGCGAGCTCCACTTTGAGCGCGGTCAGCTCCCGGTGCAGCGCCAGGTTGATCGCCTGCTGGATGTCCATGTAACGGTTGTAGTCGGGTGTCAGCACGTAGTACACGGTCTCGAACTCGAGCGCGTAGGTTCCGTAGCGGGCGAAGTGGCTGCGATCGAAGCGCGTGCCCTCCTGCGACTCGATGATCTGGCGGATCAGCGCGGGAATCCGCTCGAGGTGCTCGATCGGCGTTGCCCGGTCGACGCTGGTGTTGAACACGACGCGCCGCTCGTACATGCGCCCGTAGTTGCGCACCCGGCTGCCGAGGAGGTTCGCGTTCGGCATGATGATCTGCTCGCCGCTCAGGCTCCTCAAGCGCGTGCTCTTGATGCCGATGCTCTCGACCGAGC
>DASVCI010000149.1:0-7160 GCA_036381695.1 Steroidobacteraceae bacterium | reverse complement strand
CTTGGCGATGACATGAACCCATTGCGGCTGCGCCGGCACCTCGCGACCCGTGAGATAGGCGAACAGCTCGGGGTCCGGCAGCTCCAGCAGCGCTTGAAAGGCCTGTTGTTCGGCGGCTGGGGCCGAAGGATAGCGTTCTTGAAGGTAGCGTTCGAGCAGCACGTCCAGCTCCCGCATGCCCCGCCGGCAGCGCCAGCGAAGCCGGGCGACAGTCGGGGAGCCGGGAGGATGGGAAGGGTCGCGTGGATCGCTCATGCGGCCAGCTCCTGCTCGGCGATGGGCACCCGCCCGGTGCGATGCCGTGGCGGGGCCTCGCTATACCCGCCCTTCAGTGCCGACGCTCGGCAAGCCGTTTTTTAATCTCCGCGATCGCCTTGGCCGGGTTCAGATCCTTCGGGCAGGCCTCGGTGCAGTTCATGATCGTGTGGCAACGGTACAGGCGGAACGGATCCTCGAGGGCATCGAGCCGCTCACCGGTCGCTTCGTCTCTGGTGTCCACGATCCAGCGATACGCCGCAAGGAGCGCGGCCGGGCCAAGGTAACGGTCGCTGTTCCACCAATAGCTCGGGCAGGCAGTCGAGCAGCAAGCGCACAGGATGCAAGCGGCCGGCCGATCGATCTTCTCCTGGTCCTCTTTCGATTGCAGGCGCTCGCGATCCGGCGGCGCCGGCGTGCGCGTCTGGAGCCACGGCTTGACCGAGGCGTATTGCGCGTAGAACTGCGTGAGATCCGGGACCAGGTCCTTGATCACCGGCATGTGCGGCAGCGGATAGATCTTGACCTCGCCCGAAATGTCCTCGATCGCCTTCGTGCACGCGAGCGTGTTGAGCCCGTCGATGTTCATGGCGCACGAGCCGCAGATGCCCTCGCGGCAGGAGCGCCGGAAGGTCAGCGTCGAGTCGATCTCGTTCTTGATCTTGATCAGCGCGTCGAGAACCATCGGCCCGCAGGTCGCGAGATCCACCTCGTAGGTGTCCACGCGCGGGTTCTCGCCCGATTCCGGGTCGAACCTGTAGATGCGGAACGCACGCACCTGCTTCGCTCCCGGCGGCGCCTTGTACACCTTGCCGGGTCGGATCTTCGAGTTGGCCGGTAAGCGGAATTGAGCCATCTGTGAGGTTCCTGTCTGCGCTGCGGGACCTTGGCCGGCTGGGCAGCCTCAGTAGACCCGCGCCTTCGGCGGAATCGGTTCGACGTCGCTCGTGAGCGTGTTCAAGTGCACGGGGCGATAATCGAGGCGCACCCGGCCACGCGGATCGACCCACGACAGCGTGTGCTTCAACCAGTTCTGATCGTCGCGCTCCGGATAATCCTCGCGCGCGTGCGCTCCCCGGCTCTCCTTTCGATTGGCGGCGGAATGAATCGTTGCGAGCGCCTGCAAGAGCAGGTTCTCGAGCTCCAGCGTCTCGATCAGGTCGGTGTTCCAGATGAGCGAGCGGTCGCTGACCTGCACGTCCTCGAACGAGGCGTACACCTGCTCGAGCTTGCGTATACCCTCCTCCAGCGACTCGCCTGTACGGAACACCGCCGCATGCGCTTGCATCACGCGCTGCATGTCGAGGCGGATCTGCGCCGTTCTCAGGCTTCCCTTGGCGTGACGCAGGCGATCGAGGCGGCTGACCGCGAACTCGCCAGCGTCCGCGCTGAGTGGCCGATGCGGCGTGCCAGGCTTGATGGTCTCGGCGCAGTAGCGCGCGGCCTCGCGGCCGAACACGACCAGGTCCAGCAGCGAGTTCGATCCCAAGCGATTGGCGCCGTGTACCGAGACGCAGGCGGCCTCGCCAATGGCCATCAGCCCCGGAACGACGCTTTCGGGATTGCCGTCCTTCAACGTCACGACGGCGCCGCGATAGTTGGCCGGGATGCCGCCCATGTTGTAGTGGACGGTCGGCAGCACCGGGATCGGCTGCTTCGTCACGTCGACGCCCGCGAAGATCTTGGCCGTCTCGGCGATGCCTGGCAGCCGCTCGCGGATCACGTCCGCCCCGAGATGCTCCAGGTGCAAATAGATGTGATCCTTGTGCGGGCCGACGCCACGTCCCTCGCGAATCTCGATCGTCATGGCGCGGCTCACGACGTCTCGTGAAGCAAGGTCCTTCGCGTTCGGCGCGTAGCGCTCCATGAAGCGCTCGCCGTTCGCATTACGGAGGATTCCGCCCTCGCCGCGCACGCCCTCGGTGATCAGACAGCCGGCGCCATAGATGCCCGTCGGGTGGAACTGCACGAACTCCATGTCCTGCAACGCCAGGCCTGCCCGCAGCACCATGCCGCCGCCGTCACCGGTGCAGGTATGCGCCGACGTACATGAGAAATAAGCACGCCCGTATCCACCCGTCGCCAGGATCGTCTGGTGCGCACGGAAACGATGCAACGTGCCATCGGCCATGTTGAGAGCGACGACGCCGCGGCATTCCCCGTTCTCCATGATCAGGTCGATCGCGAAGAACTCGACGAAGAACTGCGCTTGGTGACGCAATGCCTGCTGGTACAGCGTGTGCAGCATCGCGTGCCCGGTTCTGTCCGCCGCCGCGCACGTGCGCTGGGCAGTTCCCTTGCCGAAATGCGTCGTCATGCCGCCGAAGGGCCGCTGATAGATGCGCCCGTCGTCGGTTCTCGAGAACGGCACGCCGAAATGCTCGAGCTCGATGACCGCACTCGGCGCTTCCTTGCACATGAACTCGATCGCGTCCTGATCCCCGAGCCAGTCCGACCCCTTCACGGTGTCGTACATGTGCCAGCGCCAATCGTCCTCGCCCATGTTGCCGAGCGCGGCGCTGATGCCGCCCTGCGCCGCGACGGTGTGGCTGCGAGTCGGAAAGACTTTCGTGATGCAGGCGGTCGATAGGCCCGAATGCGCGAGGCCGAAGGTTGCGCGGAGCCCCGCGCCACCGGCGCCTACGACGACGACGTCATACGTGTGATCGATGAATTGGTAAGCACTCATGCGGCGCTCCCGGCAATGGGTCCACCGAAGGCGACGCGCAGCACGGCGAAGATCGCCGCAGCCGCGAGCGCGAAGTGAACGAAAGTAAGCAGGACGATCGTGGCAACCTTGAGCCCGCCGTGATGCACGTAGTCTTCGACGACCACCTGCACGCCAAGCAGCGAGTGATAGGCCAGCGTCCCGACGAGAAGCATCAACAGGACGGCATTGAGCGGTGCGGCCATCCAATCGACGACAGTGTCATGGCTGAAGTCCGGCAGCGTGAGCAGAGCCACCACGAACCACAGCCCGAGGATGGCCAGCGCCACGGCGCTCACGCGCTGGGACCACCAGTGCGAGGAGCCTTCTTTCGCCGAGCCCAGGCCGAGCACGCGGGCGACGGGGCTACGCAGGCTCATACCGCACCTCCGGCATCACGCGACAGCACGACCACCCAGAAAAGCAGCGTCACGATCACCGAGGCGATGAAGACGATCCAGCCGCTCAGCCGGGCTTCACGACGCTCCAGCCAGTGAACCGAATCCCACACCAGGTGCCGGATACCGTTCAGGAGGTGATAGAAGAACGCGTAGGAGAAGACCACCAGGACGATGCGGGTGATCGGGTGCGCGAACACTGCCAATGCCCGATCGTAAGCCTCGGGCCCGCTCGCGATGGCGATGAGCCAGTACACGAGCAGCAGCGCACCCACCGACAGGGCGCAGCCCGTGATCCGGTGCATGATGGACAGCGTCATCGTGTACTGCCATCGGTACACGGTCAGGAAGGGCGACAGCGGAAGCTGACGCTTGACGGAAGTAGGCATGGTTCATCTCCTGCGCCCGGATGGGCCGCGGCGCCGGCTCAGAAATCGATGCAGCGCCCGTTCTTCTCCCAGTCACCGAAGCGCGTGGGCTCGGGCCCCTCGCGCCCGCCATGCTCGCGCGGCCGCGCCTGATCGGCGCCGGCTGCGGGCTCACGCTCGCCTGGCGAGCGGGCGTCCTCCGGTCGAGATTCCGGACGGCCCGGCGAGGTCCGATTCGCCGCGCTCGTATTTGTGATCGGAAGCGAACCGGACGATGATTGTGAGCGAGCGCTGGACATTTCGGCTCCTGGCTCGATAAACGCGGTGAACGGCCCGTTCGCCGCGACCACCCGGCGAGCGCAGAGTGTGCCAGAAGCCCTTTGGCGGCGGAACCTTGCGCTCGTTCGTTAATGACGAGGACGGAGTTCGGATTTGGCGAATGCACCGCTACACGTCATGAGCCTCACCTCACAGGACGGCTGGCCCGCACCGCTCGAATCGATGAGCGCCATGCTGCTCGCAGGCCCGGACGCGCGCGCGTTCCTTCAGGGTCAGGTGAGCGTCGACGTGGCGTCGCTCGGGAGCGAGGAAGCGCGGCTCGCGAGCCTCAACTCGCCGCAAGGGCGCGTGCAGGCCGTGCTCTGGCTGGTCCAGAGGAGCGACGGGCTTGCTCTGCTGCTGCCCACCTCGCTGGTTGAATCGGTGACGGCGCGGCTGCGCAAGTACGTGCTTCGTTCGAAGGTCACCATCGAGCCTGCGCCTTCTCACCTGAAAGTTGCCGCGCTTCCGCTGCACGAAACGTCCGCTGAGAGTCGCGATCTTCTCGAGCGCGCTCATCGCGAGGCCGCGGGCGTCAGCTACATCCGACTGCCTGGCGTGGACCTCGTGCTCGCGCTCGCTGGGCCGATTCGGGAATCGGCGCCTGACGAGAGCCTCGATGCGCAGTGGCGCCTCGCGTGCATTCGCGCCGGATTGCCTCAGGTCTATCCGCAGACTCAGGAGGCGTTCGTGGCGCAGATGCTGAATCTCGACCTGCTCGGCGGCATCAGCTTCCAGAAAGGTTGCTATACGGGCCAGGAGATCATCGCGCGCACCCATTATCGGGGCGCGATCAAGCGTCGGACGTTTCGTTTCAAAGCCGAGTGCGCGCCGCCCGCGCCTGGCACTCGCGTGGTAGTCGGGGAGCAGCACGCCGGTGACGTCGTCGATGCCGTCGAAAGCGATGATGGATGCGAGTTGCTGGCGGTCGTGAGCCTGACGCACGTGAACGAGCCGCTCACGATCGACGGTGCGGGCTCCCTCCTCGAGAGACTGCCGCTGCCCTACTCGATCGAAAGCAGCTGACGCTCGCGTCGACTCAGCTCTCCGGCCGCATGTACGGGAACAGCAGCACGTCGCGGATGGAGGGCGAGTTCGTCAGCAGCATCACGAGCCGATCGACGCCGACGCCGAGCCCGCCTGCCGGCGGCATGCCGTACTCCAGCGCCCGGATGTAATCCGCATCGTACTGCATGGCCTCCTCGTCGCCCGCGTCCTTGCGTGCAAGCTGCTCCCGGAATCGCTCCGCTTGGTCCTCTGGATCGTTGAGCTCCGAGAACCCGTTCGCCAGCTCCCGGCCGGCGACGTAGAGCTCGAAGCGATCCGTCAGGAAGGGATCCGAATCGTTGCGGCGGGCGAGCGGCGAGACTTCCGCCGGGTAGGCGTACACGAACGTCGGCGCGAGCAGGCGGTGCTCCGCCGTCTTCTCGAAAATCTCCATCTGGAGCTTGCCGGCCCCGTCACCCGGCGTGTACGCGATCCCGAGCCGATCGCAGTGTCCGCGCAGGTAAGCGACATCCCTGAGCCGCGCGCGCTCGATCCCCGGATTGAAGTGCACGATGAGATCTTCGATCGTCACGCGCCGGAAGGTCTGCGAGAAATCGTACACCTCGCCCTGGTATTCGACCTTTCTCGTTCCGAGCACGGCATCGCACAGCCCCTGGAGCATGCGCTCGAGGAGATTCATGATGTCGGCATAGTCGGCATACGCCTGATAAAGCTCGAGCATCGTGAACTCGGGATTGTGACGCGTGGAGACGCCTTCGTTGCGGAAGTTGCGGTTGATCTCGTAGACGCGCTCCAGACCGCCAACGAGCAGGCGCTTCAGATACAGCTCGGGCGCGATGCGCAGATACAAATCGATGTCGAGCGCGTTGTGATGCGTCACGAAGGGGCGCGCCACCGCGCCGCCCGCGATAACCTGCATCATCGGGGTCTCGACTTCGAGGAAATCGAGCGCATCGAGAAAGTTGCGCAGGTACTTCACGATCTGCGTGCGCATCTTGAAGACGCGGACGCTGTCGGGGTTGACGATGAGATCGACGTAGCGCTGCCGGTAGCGCAGCTCCTGATCGTGCAGCCCGTGCCACTTGTCCGGCAGTGGACGGAGCGCTTTGACCAGCAGGCGCACTTTCTCCACTCGCACCGACAGCTCGCCCGTTTTGGTCTTGAAGAGCACTCCCTCGGCGCCGAGCAGATCGCCCAGGTCCCAGGCCTTGAACTCCTCGTACACCTCGCCGAGCGGATCTTTCTGGAGGAAGAGCTGGATCTCGCCGCTGCGATCGGCGAGCTTGGCGAAGCTCGCCTTGCCCATGACGCGCTTGGCAAGCATGCGCCCGCCGACCTTCACGCGAATCGTGTGCTGGTCGAACCAGGCGGGCTCGCGGTCTCCATACGCGGTCAGCAGTTGATCGGCGAGCGCATCGCGACGAAAGTCGTTCGGGTACGCGACGCCACGAGCGCGCAGCTTGGTCAGCTTGGCGCGTCGCTCGGCGATGAGCTTGTTCTCATCCTGGTGGCTGGTTTGTTCGGTCATCGTGCGTCTGCCTGCAAGCGTCTGAGTGCGTCTGTCTCAACCGTCCCCTGCGCTCTGATCCTCTCTGCGCTCTGATCCTCTCTGCGCTCTCAATCTCCCCGTGCGCCCTCATCCCCCCGTGCGCTCTCGTGCCCTCCCCCGCTTTCACTCACGTCCCCTCCCCCGCTTTCACTCACGTCCCCTCCCCCGCCTTCACTCACGTCCCCTCCCCCGCTTGCGGGGGAGGGACAGGGTGGGGGCTCCTCGAGTGGGGCTCCTCGAGTGGGGCTCCTCGAGTGGGGGCTCCTCGAGTGGGGGCTCCCCGGGTGGCGCAACCTGCGAGCGGGCAGCCTCAAAGCCCCTGCTTGAGGCTCGCCTCGAGGAACGGATCGATGTCCCCGTCGAGCACCCTCTGCGTATCGCCGATCTCCACGTTGGTGCGCAGGTCCTTGATGCGGGACTGATCGAGCACGTAGGAGCGGATCTGGTTGCCCCAGCTCACGTCGGCCTTCGACTCCTCGAGCACCTTCGCGGCGGCGTTGCGCTTGTTGACCTCGAGCTCGTAGAGCTTCGCCTTCAGCATCTTCATCGCCTTGTCG
>DASVCI010000148.1:0-2132 GCA_036381695.1 Steroidobacteraceae bacterium | reverse complement strand
CTCGATGCCGACTTCGCGCATGTCGAGCGCGAGCAACCGGTCGATCACGAGCTCGCGCTGCGGCGCGCTCAGGATGCCCGCATTCTCCAAATAAAGAATGTAGCCCCGGCAGTCGATGTCAAGGCGAAGCTGCTCAGCTTTGGCAAAAACGCGGGTGGAGCGGGGCGTCGGCATCATGCCGGCCGGCTCGGGACCGGCGCGCAGGCGCTCGAGCCAGAGGAGCGCATCGCTCACCTCGCGCTGGCTCAAGCCCGCATGCTCGAGCTCGCTTCTCAACCGTTCGCCGTCCGAGACCGCACGCTCGTGCTCGGGCTCGGAGTCATTCTCGAAAAGATCGACGAGGATTTCGAGAACCGTTTCCTTCATTTCGCCGCCTTGGGGACGCGTCGGACATACAGCCCGCCGGGGCGCGATTCGATGCGGCCGTCGAGCTCGAGAATGAGCAGCATCGAGGCGACCTCGTCGGCGCCGAGCCCGGTACGCCTGACCAGGACGTCGACGCCGGCCGGCTCGAAGCCGAGCGCATCTAACAGGATTTCATAGTCTTTGTCCAATTCCGGGGCAAAAATTCCTGTCGAGTCAGCAGGCTTGGCCGCTTCGGGCAAGGCTTGCACGGTGCTCGTGAGGCTCCCGGCGAGAGACCGCAATTCCGCGAAAATGTCGTCCGCGGTCTCGACGAGCTTGGCCCCTTGACGGATCAGCAAGTGGCAGCCGCGCGCCAGAGGATTGTGGATCGAGCCCGGGATCGCGAACACTTCACGGCCTTGCTCCGCCGCAAGGCGCGCCGTGATGAGAGAACCGCTCCGCACTGCGGCCTCGACAACCAATGTGCCGAGCGAAAGCCCGCTGATGATGCGATTACGGCGCGGAAAGTTCGCTTTGAGTGCCGGTGTGCCGAGCGGGAATTCGCTCACCAGCGCGCCGTTTCTTTCGATCGCTTCGGCCAGCGCGACATTCGTCCGTGGATAGGCAACGTCGACGCCTGCGCCACACACGGCGATCGTTTTGCCTCCCGCATCGAGCGCGCCTTGGTGAGCCGCCGCATCTATGCCGATCGCGAGGCCACTCGTGATGATGAGGCCACAACGCGCCAGATGGGCGGCGAAGCTCGCGGCGTTGTCCCGCCCGGAAGCGGTTGGATTGCGTGAGCCTACGATTGCCAGTTGCGGCATCCCGAGCAGCGTCGGATCGCCGCGAACGTAAAGCGCGATCGGCGCGTCCGGCAATTGCGCGAGCAACAGCGGATATTGCGCCGACCCGAGCGGCACGAGGTGATGAGCGGGATGGTCGAGCCAGCGAAGGTCGGGGGCGAGGAGCTCGTCGAGCTGGCCCCGATGCCTGGTCAACCAGTCGAGGAAGCTTGCCGGAGCTGAAGCCTTCTGCAACTGCTCGACGCTCGCCACGAGCAATGCGTTGACCGATCCGAAGCGCTCGAGAAGCGGCTGCAGGCTCGAGGCATGCAGCCCGGGTGCGCGCGCGAGCGCGAGCCAGGCAGTAAGTTCATCCATGAACGTGGCAAGTCAGGCGGCGATCGGCAGCAGCGTCGCTTCGCATGCTCCGATCACCCCAGGCTGTCGCTTTACGGATTCCTTGCGAAATCGCCTTCACGAATCTCGTGGCTCGCTTCCATCACGAGCGCATAGCTCATGCGGTCGAAGGCCTTGAACACCATCACGAGGCCGATGTGCTCGTCCGGCAGTTGCACCGAGCGGCCGCCTTTGGCGCCGACCCTCGACTCCATGGTTGCAAGCCCGCCTCTCGCATACACGTCTCGCACCACCGCGCCCGCCTGCTGAACGGCGAGGACATGGCCGGGTTCGAGGCCGTCGCGCGAGCCGCGATTGAGTGCGACCACCTGGTATTGACCCATCACCGTGTGGCTGCGCACCGCGATGATTCTCGCTTCGACCTCCGAGTCAGGCGCATGAGGGACGAAATCGACGTTGACGTCGACCGATTCGGGGAAGAGCTTGTCGCCTTGCAAGGCCTCACGGGTCGAATCCGTCAGCACGAGCTTCGCGGGCTCGCCGGCAGTGGCCACCGGGCCCGAGCCGACGTACATGCCCGAGTAGCCGAGCAAGTCCCCGCTCTCGGGGTCGTAAAGCTTCTCTTCGACGTGGATGAGGCTGAAG
>DASVCI010000147.1:0-2444 GCA_036381695.1 Steroidobacteraceae bacterium | reverse complement strand
CGAGCTACGTGCGTGCTTCTCTCGCCCTCGCGCGCGCTACCGCCGGAACTTTTAACATATTGGTTATGGGGTCGCCATTGGCCACGTTTCTATATTATGAAGCTCGTCACACCCCCCGGGGCCGCTCGCGAGGGCGCGCTCACCGGTTCCTCCGCATTAGGTAATGCCTCATGTCCGACTCAGCCGCCCCGCCCCGCGCCAGCGACCGCCCGCGCCTCGTGGTGGTGATGGATCCCATCGCCTCGATCAAGCCGGCGAAGGATACGACGCTCGCGATGCTGCTCGCCGCCCGAAAGCGCGGCTGGGAGCTGTGGTACGCCGAGCAACGCGATCTGTCCCTGCGAGACGGCGTCCCGTACGGACGGCTCAAGGCGCTCGAAGTGCGCGATCAGGCTCAGGACTGGTGGACCTTCGGCGAGGAACGGCATGCGCCGTTGGCCGAATTCGACGTGATCCTGATGCGCAAGGACCCGCCGTTCGACATGGAGTACATCTACACGACATACATTCTCGAGCGCGCCGAGGAAGCGGGCGTTCTGGTGGTGAACCGCCCCCAGGGCCTGAGGGACATGAACGAGAAGGTGTACACGGCCTGGTTCCCGCAGTGCTGCGCGCCGACCCTGATCACGCGCGACATGGGCGAGATGCAGGAGTTCCTGCGTGAGCATGGGCGCATCGTCTGCAAGCCCCTGTACGGGATGGGCGGGCGCTCCATCTTCGTCATCCAGCGCGGCGACAAGAACGCGAACGTCATCTTCGAGACGCTGAGCGATTACGGCACGCGCTACGCCATCGTGCAGAAGTACATTCCGGACATCGTCGCCACGGGCGATGCGCGCATTCTGGTCATCGACGGCGAGCCGGCGCCTTATGCGCTCGCCCGGATTCCCTCTGACTCCGACAATCGCGGGAATCTCGCCGCCGGCGCGCGAGGAGTCGGACGCGAGCTCACTGATCGCGACCGCTGGCTCGTCGGGCAGATCGGCCCCACCTTGCGGCAACGCGGCATGCTCTTCGTCGGGCTGGATGTGATCGGAGGCTATGTCACCGAGATCAACGTGACGAGCCCGACGGGCGTACGCGAGCTCGACAAGCAGTACGGGCTCGAGCTCTCCGGGCTCCTGATGGACGCGATCGAAAAGCGCCTGAGCGCCCGGCGCCGACCCTGACAGGAGCGCCGCCCGACACAATCGTGCTGCATCGCATAGTCAACACCAGTCGAGCCGGTTACCCTGCGCGCGGACTTACTGCAAGGATCGGCCCTTAAGCCCACTTCCAACCGCCCGTGACCGGCAACGTGACTGAATCCGCTCCACTCGGTCTCGATGCGCCTCAGGAAGGTGCACCGCCGGTCAACGACCGTCTGACCACGACACTTTTCCTTGCGGCGCTCTTTCACGGGATCGTCATCCTCGGCGTGACGTTCGCGCTTCCCAGTGAGGACAAACGCCCGACGCCGACGCTCGAAGTCCTGCTTCTCACCCGCGATGACACGCGCGCCGCGGACAACCCACAGGCGCAGTACCTGGCGCAGCGCAACCAGCAGGGAAGCGGTACGACCGACGAGCGCGTGCGGCCGGCGAATCCTGCTTCCTCCGCCATCTCGGCCAGCCAAGCCGGCATCGCCGAAGGCAACAGCGATCAGTTTCGCGAGGCCGTCGAAGGGCAAGCCTCGGCCGAGGTGCTCACCAGTCGGAGCGAATTGAGCGAGGTCGATTACCGCAACGGGGAACGTCAGCCCACCGAGCAGCAGGCTCCGCTCGCTCTGGCGCCCACGCCTCCGCGGCCGATCGCGACGAACGCGACCGATACGACGCTACGCTTGAGGGGCAAGCGCCTCGACGGAGCCTTCGAGATCGTTCCGAACACGCGCGAGTCTCGACTCGCGCCCTATCTCGATGCGTGGCGACGCAAGGTGGAGCGGCTCGGGACGATCCACTTCCCGCAAATCGCCCGTCGCGCTGCCTCGCGCGGCAATCCGGTGCTGGAAGTCGCCGTTCGGGCCGATGGCTCGCTCGCTGACGTGGTCGTGCGCCGCTCGAGCGGCAACAAAGAGATCGATCAGGCGGCGCTCTCGATCCTGCGCCTCGCCTCCCCCTTCGATCCGTTTCCCTCGACGCTCAGCCAGCACTACCAGGAGCTGCGCTTCGCCTACGAGTGGCAATTCCTGACCCCTGACTGAGGCGGCCGGCTCGCTCCTGTGGGATCGGCGCACCTTCAGTCGTGCCAGGAGTCGCAATGTGCGCGGAACGTGACCGCTATCCGGCATTTCCGGGTGTTTTGCGGCTTGAGCGCGCTGCCCCGGAACGGGGATACTGCGCGCCATGGCCGACGGTGAGTTCCTTACCAACCAGTTCCTCATCGCCATGCCGGCGATGACGGACAGCAATTTCGCCCAGACCGTCACGTTCATCTGGGAACATAATGCGGAAGGGGCGCTGGGC
>DASVCI010000146.1:0-11127 GCA_036381695.1 Steroidobacteraceae bacterium | reverse complement strand
CGCTCGCCGCACTTCAGGCACTCGCGACGGCGGCGGATCTGCTGGCCCTCGCCGGCGAGGCGCGAGTCGATGACTTTGGTTTCCTCGTGATTGCAGAACGGGCAGTACATGGCACAGAGCCGCCGCGCGAGGCGGGCGAGGTGAGCCGATCGTCCGGCTCACCCGGCTCGCCGGGCTCAGCCTCGCGTCTCGTACACCGGGAACCGCCGGCAGATCTCCAGCACTTGCTCGCGGACTTTGGCAATCACCGCCTCGCTCCCGTTCTCATCGAGCACGTCGGCGATCCAGTCCGCGAGTTGCAGGACCTCGGCCTCCTTGAATCCGCGCGTGGTCACGGCTGGCGTCCCGATCCTCAGGCCGCTCGTGACGAACGGCGGCCGGGGATCGTTCGGCACGGCGTTCTTGTTCACAGTGATGTGCGCGCGACCAAGCCACGCATCGGCGTCCTTGCCCGTGATGTTCTTGTCGATCAGATCGACCAGGAACAAATGATTGTCGGTGCCGCCGGAGACGATCTTGTAGCCGCGCTTCATCAGCCCGCCCGCCAGGGCGCGCGCGTTGGCGAGCACCTGCTTCTGGTAGGCGACGAACTCCGGCTGCAAGGCTTCGAGCAGCGCGACCGCTTTGGCGGCAATCACGTGCATCAGCGGGCCGCCCTGCGTGCCGGGGAAGACCAGCGAATTGAGCTTCTTCTGAATCTCCTCGTTGTGGCGCGCGAGAATGAGCCCGCCCCGGGGACCGCGCAGCGTCTTGTGCGTCGTCGTGGTCACGACGTCGGCATACGGCACGGGGTTCGGATAGATACCAGCGGCAACCAAGCCCGCGACGTGGGCCATGTCCACCAGGAAATACGCGCCCACGGAATCGGCGATCTTGCGGAAGCGCTCCCAGTCGATGACGCGCGAATAAGCGGAGAAGCCGGCGATGATGAGGCGTGGGCGGTGCTCCTGGGCGAGCCGCTCCACCTGCACGTAGTCGATCTCGCCGGTGTTCGGGTCGAGCCCGTACTGCACCGCCTTGAAGAGCTTGCCGGAGAAATTGACCTTCGCGCCGTGCGTAAGGTGCCCGCCGTGATCGAGGCTCATCCCGAGAATGGTATCGCCCGGGTTGACCAGCGCGAGATAGGCCGCGGCGTTCGCTTGCGAGCCCGAGTGCGGCTGCACGTTGGCGTAATCGGCCCCGAAGAGCTTGCGGGCGCGCTCGATCGCGAGCTGCTCGGCCACATCCACGTGCTCGCAACCACCGTAGTAGCGCTTGCCCGGGTAGCCCTCGGCGTACTTGTTGGTCAGCACCGAGCCCTGCGCCTCGAGCACCCGCGGGCTCGCGTAGTTCTCCGAAGCGATCAGCTCGATGTGCTCTTCCTGGCGCCGCCGCTCGGCATCGAGCGCGGCCCTCAGCTCCGGATCGAACCCGGAAATGGTCATGGTCGCGGGAAACATGGAGGACCTCTCGTGGGGGCCCGCGATTGTACCAGTTGTAAAGTCGGCGGCGCTCGGCCCGTGCGCCGGCCGCTCAGCTCACGCTGTCGAGAAAGGCGGCGACCACGCCGGTCCACGCGCGGGCGAGATTCTGGCGGTTGTACCCGCCCCCGCCGAGGCCGACGACACGCCCGTGCCCGAGCTCGTCGGCCAGCGCGCACAAGCGTGCGGCGGCATGGGCGTGAGCGGCTGGCGTCAGGCGCAAGTGCGTCAGCGGATCGCCCTCGATGCTGTCCGCTCCGCATTGAAACAGGATGAAGTCGGGCTGCCCGGCACGGACGTGCTGCTCCACGCTCGGCCAGACGGCCAGAAACTCCTCATCGTCGGCGCCCGGCGGGAGCGGCACGTTGAGCTTGGTCCCCTGAGCGAGGCCGACACCGGTTTCCTGCGCCGCGCCGGTTCCCGGATACAGGTAGCGCCCGTCTTCGTGCAGGTCGGCAAACACCAGGTCCGGATCATCTTCGAAGGCGTAGAACACCCCGTCGCCGTGGTGGGCGTCGATGTCCACGTAGGCGATGCGCCTAAGGCCGTGACGACGCCGCAGGATTTCGATCGCCACGCCGCAGTCGTTGAAAACGCAGAAGCCGGCCGCATGACCGCGCGATGCGTGGTGCAGCCCGCCAATGGGGATGAAAGCCCGCCGCGCCCGGCCGGCCATGACGGCCTCGACCGCCGCAAGGGTGCCGCCAACAACGTTGCTCGCCGCCTCGTACACGCCTCGAAAAGCAGGCGTGTCGCCGGCATCCAGATAGCCATGTCCGGTGAGCGAGCGCTCCCGCACGAGATCGAGGAACGCCGGGGTGTGAAAGGACTCGAGCTCCTCGCGCGTCGCAAGCCGCGGGCTTACGCGGAGGACGCGTCCATCGAGCCCGGCCCGATGGAGCTCGCGCATGAACGCCTCGTGCCGATCGGGGCCGAACGGATGGCCGTCGGGAAAGCCGTAGCGCGCGATCTCATCGCCGCACACTAGCAGCACGCTCGAGGTGGATTCTTCCGGCACGGCGGACACGTCTCTTCCGAGGCAAACCCGGTCTCAACGCCCGCGACGGGAACCTCCCGCCGGAAAGGCGGCCGCGGGCGTTGGGCAGTGAGGGCGACTCTGCCCTTACGGGGCCCGCGCCGCAAGAGCGGCCTGCCGCGCGGGCGGCGGGCCGATTGGTAAGACCACGAGGCGGATCGGTATGATTCGCCCCCTTTCACGTTGCACGCTCAGCCTCAAGTCCGGATCACGAATGGCCCAGTTCATCTACACCATGAATCGCGTCTCGAAGGTCGTGCCGCCCAAGCGCGTGATCCTTCGGGACATCTCCCTGTCGTTCTTCCCCGGCGCCAAGATCGGCGTGCTCGGCCTCAACGGCGCGGGCAAGTCGACGCTCCTCAAGATCATGGCGGGCGTCGACAAGGAATTCGAGGGCGAGGCTCGCCCGCAGCCCGGCATCAAGATCGGCCTTCTCGCGCAGGAGCCGCAGCTCGATCCGAACAAGGACGTGCGCGGTAACGTCGTCGAAGGCGTAGCCGAGATCCAGGCGCTCATCGACCGCTTCAACGCCGTCAGCGAGCGCTTCGCCGACCCCGATCTCGGCGAGGAGGAGATGAACAAGCTCCTCGAGGAGCAGGGCAAGCTCCAGGACGCCATCGACGCCAAGGGCGGCTGGGAGCTCGAGCGCAAGCTCGAGGTTGCGGCCGACGCGCTGCGACTGCCGCCCTGGGATGCGGACGTCACGAAGATCTCCGGTGGCGAGCGGCGCCGCGTCGCGCTCTGCCGGCTGCTTCTCTCCCAGCCCGACATGCTGCTGCTCGATGAGCCGACGAACCACCTCGACGCCGAGTCGGTCGCCTGGCTCGAGCGCTATCTCGAAAGCTATCCGGGTACGGTCATCGCCGTGACCCACGACCGCTACTTTCTGGATAACGTCGCCGGCTGGATCCTCGAGCTCGACCGCGGCCACGGCATCCCCTGGCAGGGCAACTACTCCTCCTGGCTCGAGCAGAAGGAGCGGCGGCTCGCGATCGAGGAGCGGCAGCAGGAAGCGTTGCGCAAGAGCCTCGAGCGCGAGCTCGAGTGGGTGCGCGCCAATCCCAAGGCGCGGCAGGCCAAGAGCAAGGCGCGTCTGGCGCGCTACGAGGAGCTCGCCTCTCAGGAGTTCCAGAAGCGCAACGAGACGCAGGAGATTTACATCCCGCCGGGCCCGCGCCTCGGGGATCTCGTGATCGAGGCGCAGGGGTTGAGGAAGGCTTACGGCGACAAGCTCCTGTTCGACAATCTCTCCTTCAACCTGCCGCCGGGCGGAATCGTGGGCGTGATCGGCCCGAACGGCGCCGGCAAGACGACGCTGTTCCGCATTCTCACCGGGCAGGAGAAGCCCGATGCCGGCGAGGTCCGCATCGGCCCTTCGGTGCAGCTCGCTTATGTCGACCAGTCGCGCCAGTCGCTCAACGATGCGAACACGGTCTGGCAGGAAATCTCGGGCGGGCTCGACATCATCAAAGTCGGCAACTACGAAACGCCCTCGCGCAGCTACGTCGGCCGCTTCAACTTCCGGGGCACGCAGCAACAACAGCTCATCGGCGAGCTCTCCGGCGGCGAGCGTAACCGCGTTCACCTCGCCAAAGTGCTCAAGAGCGGCGGCAACGTGATCCTGCTCGACGAGCCCACGAACGACCTCGATGTCGAGACCTTGCGCGCGCTGGAAGAGGCCTTGCTCACCTTCCCGGGCTGCGCGGTCGTGATCTCCCACGATCGCTGGTTCCTGGACCGCATCGCCACCCACATCCTCGCGTTCGAGGGCGATAGCGAAGTGGTCTGGTTCGAAGGCAATTACGCCGAGTACGTCGAGGACTTCAAGCGTCGCAAGGGCGAGGACGCCGAGCGTCCGCACCGGATTCGCTACAAGAAGCTCGAGGCCTGAGGCCTCGGTCGCAACGGAGTCGTTTATCCGGGCGCGCTCCCGCTCCCCTTTCGGCGAGGCGTACGGCCTTGCTGGCGGGCGGCGGGCCGCGCGCTCTACACTGCTGTTCATGAGCTCCCCTGTCCTGACCCTAGACGGCGCCTCACTGACCCTGGATGCGTTGCGCAGCTTCGATGAGGCGCGACCCAGGGTCGAATTGAGCGAGGAGGCGCGCCTGCGCATGCAGCGCAGCGTCGATATCGTTCGAGAAGCGGTGCGCACCGACCGGGTGAGCTACGGCATTACTACCGGCTTCGGCGCCTTCGCCAACAAGCGTATTTCCGCCGACCAGGTTCGCCAGCTCCAGCTGAATCTCCTTCGCAGTCACGCCACCGGCGTCGGCGAGCCGCTCGATGCGAAGACGACCCGCCGCATGCTGCTGCTCAAGGCGAACAGCCTCGCGGCCGGCTATTCGGGCATCCGCCCCGAGCTCGTCGATGCGCTGCTCGCCTTGCTTCATCACGACGTGCTGCCGATCATCCCGTCGCGCGGCTCGGTGGGCGCCTCCGGCGATTTGGCGCCGCTCGCGCACATGTCGCTCGCGTTGATCGGGGAAGGAGAGGCCATGCAGGGCCCGCGCCGGCTCGAAGGCGCGGAGGTTTGCAAGGCTGCAGGCTTCGAACCAATCTCACTCGAGGCGAAAGAAGGGCTCGCGCTGATCAACGGCACGCAGCTCAGTCTCGCGCTCGCGCTCGACGGATTGTTCATGGCCGAGACGCTGCTCGATTCGGCGATCGTCATCGGCGCTTTGACGGTCGATGGCCTGAAGGGCAGCTACACGCCGTTCGATGAGCGCATTCACCTCGCCAGCCGCTCGCCGCACCAGATCGAAGTCGCGCGCCGCTTCCGGCTGCTGCTGACCGACAGCGCCATCAGGCGCGATCACGAGAACTGCGATCGCGTACAGGATCCTTACGCTGTCCGCTGCATGCCTCAGGTCTTCGGCGCCGTCGAAGCGGCGATCTCGCATGCGCGCGACGTGCTCGCACCCGCGCTGAACGGAGTCACCGACAATCCGCTCATCTTCGGACACGACATTCTGTCGGGTGGCAATTTTCACGCCGAGTCGCTCGCGATGCTGAGCGATTACCTCGGCATCGCGGTGGCCGAGCTCGCGAGCATGTCGGAGCGGCGCACGGATTTGCTCGATCGGCGCGTCAATCCCGCGCTCAACATGTTCCTGACCACCGAGCCGGGCCTGGAGTCGGGATTCATGATCGCGCACGTCGCAGCCGCGGCTCTCACCTCCGAGAACCGCACGCTCGCGCACCCGGCTTCCGTCGATAACGTCACCACCTCGGCCGGGCAGGAGGATCACGTGAGCATGGCGCCATGGGCCGGCTTCAAGCTGCGCCGCATTTGTGAGAACACCGCGCACGTTCTGGCTATCGAGGCTCTCGCGGCCGCACACGCGATCGATAAGCTTCAGCCGCTCACCACTACCGAGCCGTTGCAGCGGGTGCACGCGCTCCTGCGCCGCTACGTCGCCTATCGGCCCTACGATCACCGGCTGGATCGCGACATTCAGACCCTCGCGGAAGTGATCACTCGCGGCGAGCTGAAACAACTCCTGGCCTCATGACCTCGAACGCGGTCGTTCTCGTCATTGCGATCTTCGGTGTGCTGCTGCTGGCCCTCGCCTGCCAGCGGCTCTTTCGCGCCCGCTTCGTGGCCGCAGCGGGAGCAGGCGTAACAGGTACGCTGCTCATCGCCGGTGCGGCGCTTTTGTTCGTCGTCTCTCTCAACTTGCACACGTACGAGCGCCTGAGTCACGAGGAGCCAGTCGCCGAAATCGTGTTCGAGTCACGAGGGCCGCAGCGCTATCGGGCGACCTTGTCGCGCGAGCCTGTGGGAGAGATCCAGGTGTTCACGCTCGCCGGCGATGAGTGGCAGCTCGATGCGCGCGTTCTGAAGTGGAAGGGTTGGGCGAACCTGCTCGGGCTGGACGCGCAGTATCGGCTCGAGCGCATCAGCGGTCGTTATCGCAGCATCGAACAGGAGCGCACTGCCGAACGGACCGTTTACGGCTTGAGCGACAACCCGGGCATCGATCTGTGGGCCCTGTCAGTCGCGCATCCGCGCTTGCTTCCATTCGTCGACGCTATGTACGGAAGCGCGACATATCTGCCGATGGCGGATGGGGCGCGGTATGAAGTCTCGATCACGCAGTCGGGTTTGATCGCGCGGCCAGTCAATGCCGCCGCTCGCGCCGCTACTGGGAGTTGGAATTGAACGCGGGTTAGGGGATTGCCCCGACCCTGCCCTCATGCCCCCACCCTGACCCTCCCCCGCGATCGCGGGGGAGGGGAACGCACATTCACCCTGACCCTCCCCGCGTTCGCAGGGAGCGCAACGCACATTGAAGCGAGGCAGAAACTTTCGTCCCCTCCCCCGTTTACGGGGGAGGGACGGGGTGGGGGTGCCTCAGCCGACCCAAACGCGCGCGTTGCGCCAGATTCGCATCCAGGGGCCGTCCTCGCCCCACTCGTCCGGATGCCACGAATTCTGAGCCGTTCGGTACACGCGCTCGGGGTGCGGCATCAACAGCGTCACGCGTCCGTCCGGCGTCGTGATCCCCGTCAGACCGCGCGGCGAACCGTTCGGATTGGCTGGATAACGCTCCGTCGGCCTGCCGTGGTTGTCGACGAATCGCAAAGCCATCAGGTTCGCGCTCGCCAGCGCATCGAGCTGGCTCGCGTCGGCAAACTCGGCCCGCCCTTCGCCATGCGCCACCGCGATCGGAATGCGCGAGCCTTCCATCCCCGCAAAGAACAGCGACGGCGACGGAAGCACCTCCACGAGGCTCAGTCGCCCTTCGAATTGCTCGGAACGATTGCGCACGAAGCGCGGCCAGGATTTCGTTCCCGGAATCAGCTCGCGCAGCGCGGACATCATCTGGCAACCGTTGCACACGCCGAGCGCGAACGTATCGCTGCGATGGAAGAACTCGGTGAACGCCGCACGCAGGCGCGGATGGAACAGGATGGATTTCGCCCACCCCTCGCCTGCACCGAGCACGTCGCCGTACGAGAAGCCGCCGCAAACGACCAGGCCTCGGAAATCGGAGAGCCTGAATCGATTTTCGACCAGGTCGGTCATGTGCACGTCGTAGGCATCGAACCCGGCGCGGTGGAAAGCCGCCGCCATCTCGACGTGGCTGTTCACACCCTGCTCGCGCAAAATCGCCACCCTGGGGCGCGCGCCTTTCGCAATGTATGGCGCAGCAATGTCCCCAGCGCAGTCGAAGGTGAGCCGAACGTTCAGGCCCGGATCATCGTCCTCGAGCACGCTGGCAAACTGCTCGCGCGCGCATTCCGGGTTGTCCCGCAACTCGGTCATGCGATAGCTCGTCTCCGACCACGCGCGTCTCAACTCGCGGCGTGGCTCGTCCAGCACCACTCGCCCGGCGGCGCGGATCACGATCCTGTCGCTGCTCGTGACCGAACCGATCGCACGCGCGTGCTGGGTGATGCCGTGCCGATCCAGAACCTCTCTGAGCTCTTCGAGGCTGTTGGTGCGAACCTGCAGGACCGCGCCCAGTTCCTCGCTGAACAGCAAAGCCGCTGGCGAAGACTGTGCGCCGAGATCGACCTCGAGCCCGCAGTGGCCGGCAAACGCCATTTCCACCAGCGTGACGAACACCCCGCCATCGGAGCGATCGTGATATGCCAGCACGAGCCCCGCCTCGCGAAGCTCGACCATGGCCGCAAAAAACTTCGCGAGCACGCTCGGGTCGTCGCAGTCGGGCGCTCCGGCACCAATGCGACCGTACACTTGCGCGAGACATGAGCCGCCGAGGCGGTTGCGCCCCGCGCCGAGATCGATCAATACGAGCGTGGTATCGCCCTTGTCCGTCCGCAGTTGCGGCGTGAGCGTGCGGCGCACATCCCGCACAGGAGCGAAGGCCGAGACGATCAGCGAGAGCGGCGCAACCATCGTTCGCGAGCCCGAAGCGTCGTTCCAGCTCGTCTTCATGGACAGCGAATCCTTGCCGACCGGAATCGTGATGCCGAGCGCCGGACAGAACTCTTCGCCGACGGCGCGCACCGTCGCGTAGAGATCCGCGTCTTCTCCCGGCTCGCCGCAAGCCGCCATCCAGTTCGCAGAC
Source organism: Steroidobacteraceae bacterium (assembly GCA_036381695.1). GTDB lineage: Bacteria > Pseudomonadota > Gammaproteobacteria > Steroidobacterales > Steroidobacteraceae > Steroidobacter. The sequence continues at coordinate 2,593 of DASVCI010000146.1, read as the reverse complement.
AGGCGCACGTCCGAAATCGCCCCCACATCCGCGGCGACGATGTTCGTCAACGCTTCTGCCACCGCCATGCGGCCGGAAGCCGGGGCATCGAGCAGCGCAAGCGGCGTGCGCTCGCCCATCGCCATGGCCTCTCCTGTGTGCGACGTGTAATCGCTCAACGTGACGGCGACGTCGCTTACCGGGACCTGCCAGGGCCCGACCATCGGATCCCGGCTGATCAATCCGCCGACGGTTCGATCGCCGATCGTGATGAGGAACGTCTTGTCCGCGACTGCGGGGAAGCGCAGCAGGCGATAGGCTGCTTCCCGGATGTCGATTGCCGAGGCATCGAATTCGTCCGCAAGGACGGGAGCCGAGCGCACCTCGCGTGTCATCTTCGGCGGCTTGCCGAGAATCACCTCGAGCGGCAGGTCGACCGGCGACGCCTCGAACAGGCTGTCGCCCACTTTCAGCCACCCGTCGTCGGTCGTATGCCCGACCACGGCGTACGGGCAACGCTCTCGCCGACACAGCTCGGCGAACGTCTCGAGCTGCCCCGGCTCGAGCACCAGCACGTACCGTTCCTGCGCCTCGTTGCACCAGATCTCGAGCGGGGACATCCCCGGCTCGTCAGAAGGAATCGCGCGCAGATCGATCCGGCCGCCGCGACGGCTGTGCGCGATGGATTCAGGAATGGCGTTCGACAATCCCCCCGCGCCCACGTCGTGGATCAACAGGATCGGATTGCGCTCGCCGAGCGCCCAGCACTGATCGATCACTTCCTGCGCCCGGCGCTGGATTTCGGGATTGCCGCGTTGGACCGAGGCGAAATCGAGCGACTCGCTGCTCGTTCCGCTGCCGACCGAGGAAGCTGCCCCGCCGCCCAGGCCGATCAGCATCGCCGGTCCGCCGAGCACGACTATCGGAGCTTGCGCAGGCACCTCGGCCTTTTCCACGTGACTGCGGCGAATGTTGCCGACGCCGCCGGCAATCATGATCGGCTTGTGGTAGCCACGCAGGCTCGCGCGAACGCTCGTCGCCAGCTCGGTTTCGAACGTGCGGAAATAGCCGAGGATGTTCGGCCTGCCGAACTCGTTGTTGAACGCAGCGGCGCCGAGCGGCCCGTCGATCATGATCTCGAGCGCCGAGGCGATGCGCGACGGGCGGCCGAAGTCCCGCTCCCAGGGCTGCTCGAAGCCGGGAATCCTCAAGTGCGAGACCGAGAAGCCTGCCAGGCCCGCTTTGGGTCGGGCGCCGCGACCGGTCGCGCCTTCATCGCGGATCTCCCCGCCTGAGCCCGTGGCCGCGCCCGGGAAGGGCGAGATCGCCGTCGGGTGATTGTGCGTCTCGACCTTCATGAGAATGTCGATCGGCTCGCGCGCGAACCGGTAGAGCCGGCTCGTCGGCTCCGGGAACCAGCGCTCGCCCGTCGGCCCTTCGATCACCGCCGCGTTGTCCCGATAAGCGGAGAGCACGCCGCGGGAGTTGTGCGCGTAGGTGTTCTTGATCATCTGGAACAGCGACTTCGGCTGCCGCGCGCCGTCGATGATCCAGTCGGCGTTGAAAATCTTGTGACGGCAGTGCTCGGAGTTCGCCTGCGCGAACATCATCAGCTCGACATCGGTCGGGTCGCGCTTCAGGCGGGCGAAGCTCTCGGCGAGGTAATCGATCTCCTCCGCCGACAATGCCAGCCCGAGCGTCTCGTTCGCCTCGACCAGCGCCGCCCGGCCCCGCTGCATCAGGGGAACGGTCGCGAGCGGGCGCGGCGGATGGTGGGCAAACAGTTGCCCGGCGTCCTCCATCGAGAAGACGGCCGCTTCGGTCATGCGGTCATAGAGCGCCGGGGCGAGGCGCCCGAGCTCCTCCGCATCCAGGGCAGTCGAGGCCGCGAGCTCGTAGGCGATGCCGCGCTCGATGCGCTCGATGCCATCGAGACCGCAGACGTGGGCGATGTCCGTTGCCTTGCTCGACCAGGGCGAGATAGTGCCCGGCCGCGGAATGACCACGATCAGCTCACGATGGCGCGCTGCCGAGGAGCCCTGCTCCTTCATTCGCGGCCCATACGTGAGCAATGCGTCGAGGACGCTTCGCTCCTCGGGCCTGAGCTCCCGGCGGGTGGCGACGAAGTGGATGTAGCGAGCTGTCAGGTTTTCGACTGCTTCGGACCGCGCTCGGATCGCGGCGAGGAGTCTGGAGGTGCGAAAGTCCGAAAGAGCGGGCGCGCCGGGCAGTATGAGCATGGAATGCCAACTCGACTCGCGGGTGAGGCGAGCGGGAGCGGGTGAACGGGCGCGAATGATAAGTCACACCGCAACATCCGCAAAGCTCGGGCGCAGGTCAGTGCTCAGCTTCGAGGTGAGGAAAGCCCCGAATGACGCGCCGCGAGCGCGCCGGAAGCCTTGACCCTGGAGGGCGCCCTGCTCCCGTTTGCGGCGCGGCCCGCCAGGAGCGGACCGATTACTTCTTGTCGCCCGGGGTATACACGGGCATCGGAAACGGCGTGACGTTCGAGCCCTCGAAGTTGCTCACCTTGCTCACGCCCTGCTGGCGCACCTCGTCGATGCGCAGCACCGAATGCAACGGCAGGTAGGTGCGTTTTACGCCCTCGAACTCC
>DASVCI010000145.1:0-2011 GCA_036381695.1 Steroidobacteraceae bacterium | reverse complement strand
GCCAGCTTCACGAACACGAGCGCAGTTGTAACGTACGCGCTTGCACGTGTGCCGAGAATCAGAAGTCCCGTCACCGTCAAGACGGCGGTGACCGCAATGAGATTCACACCGCCGCCCTCGACTGCGAACACGCCTGCTTTCAGCGCAAGTGGCATCTCGAAACCCATGCTCTGCAGGAGCCCCGTCATATAGCCGGACCATCCGACTGCGACGGCAGCGCCCGCGACAGCGTATTCCAATATGAGATTCCAACCGACGAGCCAGGCCATGAGCTCGCCGATCACCACATACGAATAGGTATAGGCGCTGCCCGCAACCGGCACCATCGCTGACAGCTCGGCATACGCGAGCGCCGCGAACGCACAGACCGTCGCCGCAATGACGAAGGAAAGCGTAAGCGCCGGCCCGGCCCGCTCGGCGCCGACCGCTGTGAGCACGAAGATGCCGGTGCCGATGACGGCTCCGACCCCGAGCAGCATGAGCTGCACCGGGCCGAGAGAACGGCTGAGGCCCTTGCTCTTCGCCGCCTCCATGCAGGCCTCGACTGGTTTGATTCGCGGGTTCATGGATGCTCGCTGAACATTTCAGTTGTCCGGATCGCAGCCGCCGGTGCATCCCGGCTTCACGCCCTGGTCGTTTTCGGGCTCTCTAACCCCCTGGCCCATTCCCGCGAGGCTGGAAGCTCGTCAGCGCCCTCGCTCGTGACGCCACAGCACCTCCGAACCTCGCTCGTGTCGCACCAGCACGCGCGCCATCACGAACAGCAGATCCGAAAGGCGATTCAAGTAGCGAAGGACTTCGGGATTGACCGCCGCATCCTGGCTGGCAGCGGACTCTCCGAAAGCAGCCAGACTCCACACTCTGCGCTCCGCACGCCGCGCGATTGCTCGCGCGAGATGGCAAGCCGCCGCCATCGGCCCGCCGCCCGGAAGGATGAACTCCTTGAGCGGCGGGAGCGGCTCGTTGAACGTGTCGAGGTCTCGCTCGAGGCGCTCGACGTGCGAAGCCGAGATGATTCGGCTGCCCGGTATGCACAACTCCCCGCCGAGGTCGAAGAGCTCGTGCTGGATCTGCCTCAGGCAGTCGAACACCGGTTTCGGTAGACCGTTCGTCGCGAGCAGCACACCGATCGCGCTGTTCAGCTCATCGACCGTGCCATAGGCTTCGACTCTGACGTGATCCTTCGCGACGCGTTGCCCGTTGCCGAGCCCCGTGGTGCCGGCATCTCCGGTGCGGGTGTAGATCTTGCTCAGTCGATTGCCCATGGTCGGCGCTCTCAGTCGCGAGGCTCCGGCCCCAGAAGCTCATCGACTGCTCCGTACGGGTCGAGCTCTTTATCGACGACGCGCGAGACGACGTCGTCTAGGGCCTGTGCATCCATGCGCCTCGCCAGATCGCGCAGCACCCGGTCACGAAGCAATGCCTCGATCTCGGTCCGCATCGCCTGCGCGTTCCGGCGCTGCGCCTCGCCACTTTGCAGCGCCCACTCGCGATGCTTCTGGATCGCCGCGATCAACTCATCGATTCCGGTGCCGTCATTCGAGGAGGTCTTGATCACCGGCGTGCGCCAGTCATTGCGAGGCGTGCCGAGGTTGAGCATCTGCTTCAGATCTTTCACGGCCTCGTCCGCGCCCGGCCGATCCGCCTTGTTCACGACCAGGATGTCGGCGATCTCCATGATGCCGGCCTTGATGGCCTGAATGTCGTCGCCGGAGCCCGGAATCGTGAGCAGACAAACCGTGTCGACAACACGAGCCACATCGACTTCCTGCTGACCGACACCGACCGTTTCCAGGAGGATGACGTCGAACCCGAGCGCATCCAGAAGACTGATCACGCGTCGCGTCGCACGTGCAAGCCCACCGGACTGGCCTCGGTTGGACATGCTGCGGATGTACACTCCCGCATCCAAATAGCGCTCGCGCATTCGAATGCGATCGCCCAGAATTGCGCCTCCGGTGTATGGGCTCGACGGATCGACGGCAACGACTGCTACGCGTGGCACCGTCTT
>DASVCI010000144.1:0-40815 GCA_036381695.1 Steroidobacteraceae bacterium | reverse complement strand
GCGGGCTGCAGTTCTATCTCACCCGGCGCTTCATGCTGCGCACCGAGTATCGCAACAACATCGTGTTCACCAGCCGCGACGACAACGAGGAAGTGGACGAATGGAAATACCTGGGCTTCGCCTTCTTCTTCTGATCGGACTCGCCGCGAGCGCCCTGCAAGGCTGCGCCCTTTTTCCTCGGGGGACGCCCGAGGGCCCTGCGCCCGCGGCGCAGGCGAGCACTGAGGAGCCGGTCACGGGTGAGCCTGCAGATCGCCCGATCATCGAGCCGCAGGTCGAGCGTCGCGAGATTCGTCGCACGCGCATCGACACCGAGGATTTCGAGCTCGGTGCCTACGTCGGTATTCTCAGCATCGAGGATTTCGAGAGTAACGCCGTCTACGGCGCAAGGCTCGCCTATCACCTGACCGAGGATTTCTTCCTCGAGGCGACGGTGGGGCAATCGCGCGCCGGGCGCACGAGCTACGAGAATCTGTCGGGCTCGGCGGAGCTCCTCACCGACGATGAGCGCGATTACACGTATTACGCGCTTTCGGCAGGCTGGAACGCGTTGCCGGGAGAAATCTTCATCGGCAGGAATCGCGCCTACAACAGCGCGTTCTATCTCGTCGCGGGCATAGGCAGCACGAGATTCGCCGGAGACGATCGCTTCACGGTGAGCGGCGGCTTCGGGTATCGCATCCTGCCGTCCGACTGGATCGCCGTGCACTTCGACGTGCGCGACCACGTCTACGACATCGACATCCTGGGCGAGAAGAAGATCGTCAATAATCTAGAAGCGCATCTCGGTTTGTCGATTTTCTTCTGAGCGAGGATTGGCGAGTCCTCGTCTTTCGAAGAGGTGGATAGACCATGGCGTCGTTCAGGATTCGTACCCTCTTGCGCACGGCGGCGCTCGCTGCGGCGCTCCTCAGCTCCTCCGTTCTCGCCGGGGCGACTAAACAGCCCGCCCCGGATTTCACGCTGCCGTCGCGAAGCGGCGACACCGTCTCGCTGGCGGACTTGCGCGGCCAGGTGGTGATGATCAACTTCTGGGCGAGCTGGTGCGGCCCCTGCCGGCAGGAAATGCCGCTTCTCGATCAGATGCACAAGCGCTACAGTTCGCTCGGATTCACGCTCCTGGGCGTCAACGTCGAGGAGAACACCAAGGATGCGGAACGCTGGCTCGAGGAAGTGCCGGTCTCCTTCCCGGTGCTCTTCGACAGGGAGAGCAAGGTGAGCAAGCTCTACCAGGTGAGCGCGATGCCGAGCACGGTGTTCATCGATCGCCACGGCAACATCCGCTACCTGCACAAGGGCTACAAGCCGGGCGACGAGAGCGAGTACCTGAACCAGATTCGCGCCTTGTTGAAAGAGTGAGAGCGCTCGAGGCCATGATGAGACGCGTCCCCTTCGCTGCCGCCCTCCTGGCGCTGTCCGGGCTGGGCCTCTCAGGCTGCGGCAACATCGAGCCGTGGGTGAAACCGTACGAACGCGAGGCGCTCGCCGATCCCATCATGTCGTTCAATCCTCACCCTATCTCGAAGGCTTATACCCACCATGTCTTCGAGGCTCGTGAGGGCGCGCGTGGCGCGCTCGGCAGCGCGGGTGGCGGCTGCGGATGTAACTGATGCGTGAGCCGAAGAGCAATCGGCCGCAAGGCGGGATGCGGCGCGCCAGCTCGCGAGGCGCGCCCGTTCCCGCCGCTTCGAAGCGAGCCGATCGCTTTCTTCCGCTCTTGCTCGTCCTGCTCGCCTCCAGCCTTCCCTGGCTGCCCTCTCGGGCGGCCGTCTTGCCCGATGATCGTGCCGACGTGCTCTATCACCGGTACGAAGGCGGCGGCGTGACCATTCACGGGCCTTCGGTGCTGGTCCGCAAGAAAATGGCGGAGAAGTACTCGATCAGCGCCAACTACTACATGGACATGGTCACGAGCGCCTCGATCGACGTGGAGGTGAGCGGCGCGAGCGAATACAAGGAAGAGCGCGACCAGTACACCGTCGGCTTCGATTACCTCAGGGGCAAGACCACCTACAGCCTGAGCTACACCAACAGCACCGAGAACGACTACCAGGCCGAGACGACCTCGTTCGGCATCAGCCAGGACTTGTTCGGCGACCTGACGACGGTCACCATGGGCTTCTCGCGCGGCTCGGACATCGTGCGTAAGCGAGACACGATCACCGACCGCGTGGATCCGAACTTCAAGGAGCCCATCGATCGCTGGAGCTATCGCGTCGGCCTCTCGCAGGTCCTGACGAAGACGCTGATTGCTTCCCTCGAGCTGGAAGTGATCACCGACGAGGGCTACCTCAACAATCCTTACCGCTCGTACAGATTCGTGAACCCGAGCGATACGCGCCTTTTCGCGCTCGACACCGAGATCTATCCAAGAACGCGCACGAGCAACGCTGCAGCTTTGAATGCGCGTTATTTTCTTCCCTATCGCGCGGCGCTGCACGGTGGATATCGATTCTTCACGGATACCTGGGGCATCCGCGCGGACACGTTCGAGCTGGGTTATACGCACCCGATAGGCAACGCCTGGGTCTTCGAAGCGAGCTACCGCTATTACACCCAGGGTCGGGCCGACTTCTACAGCGACCTGTTCGAGCGCCGCAACGAGCAGAACTTCATGGCGCGCGACAAGGAGCTCTCGACGTTCGAGAGCCACACGCTGAGAATCGGCGCGAGCTACGAGTTCGCCCGCAGCGGCTGGCGCTTCATCAAGAAGGGCTCGCTCAATTTCTATTACGACCGCATCGAGTTCGACTACGAGGATTTCCGGGACGCCCGTTACTCGATGCTGCCCGCCGACGATCCGAGGTTCCGCCCGGCGGGAAGCGAGCCGCTCTACAGCTTCGGCGCGAACGTCTTCCAGGCCTTCATTTCGGTCTGGTTCTGAGCGGTGGCGGCCTCGACTCGCCGCGGCTCATCGCTTCGCCCGAGGCGGTGAGGGCGCGCTCTGAAGCTCGAACATGATCCGCACGGCAGCCCTCGCGTTTCTCCTCTGCACGTCAGCCAGCATCGCGGCTCCGCTTCCGACTCGCGATCAGAACCCCCTCACCGCTTCGCTCGGCCTGCCGATGCCGCTGCCGGCCCGGATCGCGCCTCGCGAGTGGACGCTCGAAACCACCCTGAACTGGGCCAGCACGGCGCTCATGCAAGAGTCGGCAAGCGAAACGTTGCTGGTCGACGCCGAGACCCGCGAGCTGCGCGTGCGGCTGATGCGGCCGATCGCAGAGCGCTTCGCGATCCAGTTGCAAGTACCGTATCGATACACGGGCGCGGGCACGCTGGATGCGTTCATCGACAGCTGGCACGACTTCTTCGGGCTCCCCTCGGGCGCCCGCCGGCTTTTGCCCGAAGACCAATATCGAATTGCCTACGTCAGGGACGGGGGCTTGCGCACCGACATCTCTTCCTCCTCGAGCGGGCTGGCCGACGTGTCACTCGACTTCGGCTACAGCCTGCTGTCCCGCCCTGACACATCGGCGGCGGCGTGGCTCAGCATCGAGCTTCCGACCGGTGAAGAGGAGAAGCTGACCGGGAACGAGTCGACCGATGTCTCACTGAGCCTCGCCGCTGACCATCGGCTCGACGACAAATGGTCGGTTTACGCGCAGGGAGCCGTCACACGAACCGGCGGCAGCGCGCTGCTCGACCTCGAGCCGCGACGGACGCTGTGGAGCGCGCTCGTCGGGATCGCCTGGCATGCGACGCCCGCGATCGAACTCGAGCTTCAGCTCGACGGTCACGGCGGCGCGTTCGAGCGGACCGGACTCGATTACCTGTCCGACTCGCTCGTGCTCACGCTCGGCGGGCGCTGTCTTTTCAGCTCTGGATGGAGACTGGATCTCGCGGTCAGCGAGGACATCGCGGTCGAGACCGCGCCCGATGTCGTCCTCATCATTGGGCTGAGCCGCGTCGTCGGCCGACGTTAACGAGCCTTGCGCCGAGCGCGTTTCCCACGCCCACCAGCCCTTGGCGAGCGCTCCTTCCTCATGCGCCCGAGCGGCACTTGCTGGGTGATGCAATGGATATTGCCGCCGCCGAGCAGAATTTCCCGGGCCTGCACGCCGATGACGCGGCGCTCGGGAAAGATGCGCCGAAGCGTGCGCATCGCCTGGGCGTCGCGTTTCGGATCGAGCAGTGGCATGACCACTGTCGAGTTGGCCAAGTAGAAATTGACATACGAGCCCGCCAGCCGCTCGCCGGCGCGGCGGGACATGCCCTCGTCCACCCTGTCCACTCCAGCAGCTTCCTCGGCGGTGCGATACAAGGGGCCCGGCTGATGAAGCTTGTGAATCTTCAAACGCCGACCGCGCGCATCGCGTGCCTCGCTCAGGCGCTCGAACGCCTCGAGACAAACGCGATACTGCGGATCGCGCTTGTCGTCGGTCCACGTGAGCACGACTTCGCCGGGCCTGGCGAAACAGCAGAGATTGTCGACATGGCCGCTGGTCTCGTCGTCGACGACCCCCTTTCCGAGCCAGATCACCTGGGTCACGCCGAGATATTCGTGCAGCAGGATCTCGATCTGACCCCGGTCCAGGTGAGGATTGCGATTGGGGTTCGCGAGACACTCCTGCGTCGTAATGAGCGTCCCCTGGCCGTCCACGTGGATGGCTCCGCCCTCGAGCACGAGTGGCGCGCGATAGCGCGCACAGCGCTCGATCTCGAGCACTTTGCGCGCCACGAGGTCGTCCTGATCCCAGGGAAAATACAAGCCGCCATTGAGCCCGCCCCAGGCGTTGAAGATCCAGTCGACGCCGCGGACCTCGCCGTTGTCGTTGACGACGAACGTCGGGCCCACATCGCGCATCCACGCATCGTCGCTCGAAAGCTCCACGACCCGCACGGCAGCGGGCAGCATGGATCGAGCGTTGGCAAACTGCGCCCGCGAGACTCCGACGGTCACCGGCTCTGCTGTGGCGATTGCAGTCGCGACTGCGGCGAACGCTTCCTGAGCCGGCTTGGCACCCAGGCGCCAATTGCCCGGTCGCTCCGGCCACAGCATCCACGTGCCCGCGTGCGGCTCGAACTCGCCGGGCATGCGAAAGCCATCGGCGGCGGGGGTCGTGTCCAACGTCGCTGTCATTCCCGGATGGTAGTCACAAATATCGGCCGCTCGCGAGTGCGCGCACACGCCCGCCTCGAAAAGTGCTACGGCGTGGATGAGGGCTTCGAGCTCGAAACGGGCGCGCAACCAGTCCGATCAGCGGGCCCCTGACTCGTACGTGGAGCCCGCGATCGACGTCAACGCACCAGGGTGTACTCGGCGCTGCAATAGGGGCATTTCGCCCAGCCGGTCTTCTCGATCGGGAGAAACACCCGCGGGTGCGAGTTCCACAGGTGCATGCCGGGCATCGGACAGGACAGCGGCAGATCGTCGGTCGTCACCGTGTACTGGTTCTTCGCGTTCGGCTGGATCAGCTTGGCACTGGGTTCGCTCGGATTCTCGCTCGTGTTCATGGCGACAGACTGGAACTTTCGGCACGGCCGGGTGCGGCCATTATCGCAGATCGCCCGCCTCGCGCATGACTTCCTCCCAGATCCGGATCACGCCCTGCCTCTCGGCCGCAAACTCCTCCTCGCTGACGACGTTCCCGGCGCCGTCCAGCGAGAGTCGGTGCAGGCGCTGGCGATACCGGCGGTACGTGTCGACGAGGAAGTCGACGCGCGACTGCGGCACGAGATTGCCGGAGGCGAGACTTTCGAGCTGGCGGATGTTGTCGGAGAACGTGACGATCTCGGGATAGCGATCGGCCCACTGGAGCATCCAGAACTGCACCAGGAACTCGATGTCGGCCACGCCCCCGGCGTCCTGCTTCAAATCGAACTGGCCGGAGCGCGCTTTGGAGAGGTTCTCGCGCATGCGCTCGCGCATCTTTCGCACCTCGTCCCGCAACCCCTCGCGCTTGACGGCCTTGCGTAACACTTCGATGCGCGCTGCCTCGAACTCCTCGCACAACTTCGGCTCACCAGCGATCGCCCGCGCTCGCAGGAGCGACTGATGCTCCCACGTCCAGGCTTCGGTGAGCTCGTAGTCGCGAAACGCGCTGAGTGACTGCACCAGCAAGCCGCGATTGCCGCCCGGGCGCAAGCGGGTGTCGACCTCATAAAGCCGTCCCGACGAAGTGTGCACCGTGAGCAAGTGGACCAGCCGCTGGCCCAGCCGCTGAAAGAAAACGCTGTTGTCGACGGGCTGAGCGCCCTGCGTGCGCTGAGCCTCACCTTGCGAGTCGTGCAGAAACACCAGATCGAGATCGGACCCATACCCGAGCTCGAGGCCGCCCAACTTCCCATACGCGACGACGATCATGCTCGCCTCCCGCGAGCGACCCTGCTCGTTTACATACGTCGGGACGCCATGCCGCGCGACGATCTGTGACCACGCGAGCCTGAGCGCCTCCCGAACGATCAGCTCGGCGATGTCCGTCAGACGGTCGCTCACTTTCATGAGCGGCAGCCCGTTGATCAGGTCCGCCACGGCCACGCGAAAGGTCGCGGCGCTCTGAAACTGTTTCAGGATTTCCACTTGCCGCTCGGGATCCTCTCCCTCCATGGCCGATCGGCGGACCTCGAGCTCCTGCTCGAACTGCTCGCGCGTCGGCGGCTCCTCGATCAGGCGCTCGTCGATGAGCTCATCGAGCAGGAGCGGCTGAGCGGCGATCAGCTCGGTCAGGAACTGACTTTGCGCGCACAGTGAAACGAGACGACGCAGGGCGGCAGCGTTCTCGTTGAGCAACGCCAGATAGACGGTCCGGCCGCCGATTCGCTCGAGGATACGAGTGATGCGTCCGAGCGTCGTCGCCGGCGCGCCCGACTCCGCCACCAGCGGCAACAAGCGAGCGAAGAGCTCATGGAGCCTGCGGCGACCGGTCTCATCGAGCCGTCGGTAATAGGCGCTGATGCGCAACTGCTCGAGCAGATCAGCCGACGGCGCGACCTCCGAAAACCCGTACGCCTGCAATGCTTGCTGCCGCTCGTCGGCGGGCGCATTCAGATCGAACTGGGCGCGCGACCGTTCCGACGCCGACGTCGGACCAAACACCGTCTGCGCGAAGTGGTGCATCACTCGCTGACGGTGGTGTTCGAGTTGTGCCTCGAGCTCCTCCCAGCTCGCCGCGTTCATGGCATACGCGAGGCGCGCACGAGCGGGCTCGTCCTCGGGGAGCCTGTGGGTCTGCTCGTCCTTCCATTGCTGCAGCCGATTCTCCACGAGACGCAGGAATCGATACGCTTCGTACAACTCTTCGACCGCCTCGGCGCGAAGGAGCCTTTGCCCCACGAGCAGGGGCAGCACGGTTGCAAGCTCCCGGCTCTGCAACCTCCTGTCATTGCCGCCGCGGATGAGCTGAAACGCCTGGACGATGAACTCGATCTCGCGGATGCCGCCCGGGCCGAGCTTGATGTCGTCCTTGAGCTCGCGGCGCTCGACTTCGCGCGCGATCATCGCCTTCATTTCGCGCAGCGACTCGAACACGCCGAAGTCGAGATAGCGGCGATACACGAAAGGCCGAAGCACTTCGTCATACAGCTCGGGGAACCGCTCCGAAGCCGTGATCGCACGAGCCTTGACGTAGGCGTAGCGCTCCCAGTCCCGCCCGTGCTGCTGCAAGTACTGCTCGAATGCGCCGAAGCCGAGGGCGAGCCTCCCGCTGTCACCGAACGGGCGCAGGCGCAGGTCCACCCGATAGGCGAACCCTTCCACCATCGGCGCCGCCAGGATCTGCACGATCTTCTGCCCGGCCCGCAGGAAGAACTCGGCGTTGTCGATCGAGCGGGCGCCGTCGGTCTCGCCTTCTTCCGGATAGAGCAGGATCAGGTCGATGTCGGAGGAGAAGTTGAGCTCGCGGCCGCCGAGCTTGCCCATGGCCAGAATCATGAGCGGTTGCGGCTCGCCACTGCGTTCCCCTCTCGGCACTCCGTAACGTTGGGTCAGGACTTCGTACGTGTGGCTGCAAGCTAGCTGAATGCACGCGTCCGCCAGGTCCGAGAGGTCACGCAGCGTCTCGTCCAGATCCGCCCATCCGGCGATATCCCGCCAGGCAATCCGCAGAAGCTGCTGGTGACGAAATCGACGCAGCGCCGCCATGAGCTGCGCTTCTTCGTTCCTCGGCACGCTGGCGTTGAGGGCTCGCGCGATCGAGTCGCCTTCAGCGCGCGTGAAGAGCGATCCGCTCTCGAGCAACTCGACGATCAGATCAGGATCCCGGCAGCAGAGCGTCGCGACGAATTCGCTGCATGCCCACACGCGAGGCAGCGTTGCCTCGATCCGGGGTTCCGACATCAGGCGCGACCATGCCTCGGGCGCCTGTTCGCGAGCAGCGTCGAGCCGAGCCTGGATGTCGGGCATCCGACTACCGAGAAAGCCGGCGATCTCACGACGGGACGCGCTCATGCGGGCCCAAGTGTATCGGGAACTTTTCTCCCGTGACGGGTCGGACGAGCGAAGAGCGGGACACGTGTCGGAAAACGGCAGCGGCCCGCATGAAGCGGGCCGCGAATGGAGCGGATGGAACCTCGGAGCCGGAGCTCTGGCCTTGCGGGCAATTGAGGACTGAAGGGTCGGTTTCTTGCGAAACCGGAGCCACTTGTCCGGATGACCCGGTCGGTCGGATCGAGGGTAAGTCGATCATCCGGTCCGGGGCTCCATCCTTGCCCACACAATTCGCGAGCGGGCGCGGGCGTTCCGTGCGCCGGTCGAACCACACGGGCTGCGACGCGGTGGAACGCCGCACCAATGCGCAATCATGACGAGCGTCTCAAAAATCGGCGGCCAATGGAGAGCGGCGTCACCGTCAGGGCGGGTCGATCGACCTACGCTCGGCTCGAGGGCTGCGCGTCGAGCGCGGGGCGCCGCGTGGGTCTCAGGTCAGAACGACCGCCCGCTTCAGGTTCCGCCCTAGAGCGCAGCGCGTCATCTCCATGCACATTTCGCCCGCAAGTTTCAGCGGCCGTCACGCATGTATACGCCTTCAACGATGCCTACACCGAGATCGACCTGGCTCAAGACCGCACTGATCCTGGGCACCCTCACCCTCGCGGGCGCCGCCGCCCCCGAGGGCGCCGAAGCGGCCTCGGGTCTTTGCGGAATGGGAACCACTTGCGAGCGCGAGCTCCTGCGCAACGAGCGAGAGAAGCGCCTGGCTCGCTTCGAAGCGGCCTTGCAGCGCATCGATGCCGTCGAAAACGCCCGTCACCCGACCGAGCTCTCCGGAAAGGACATCGTGACGTTCAGCGGGATCGGCGTGGTCGTGTGCCCGGCCGCTGATGGAAGGCTCCACTCTTCGACCGCCTTCCTGGTGGGCGCCTTCGATATCGCGGTGACGGTGGCCCAGACGTTCGAGTCGGTCGAGCCCGCCGAGTGCTCCTATAACAGCATCGATTCGATGGGACAGGTACGCGAGCGCATCCCCGTCTCGTATGTCAGGTCGCAGTGGGACACGGGCGTAGAGCACGAGCCGAGCACCAACCTGGCCGTGGTGCGCCTCAGCCATCCCTCCCGTTACGCGCAGCGCACGATGCCGTTCGGTCGCTTCTCGGGCGAAGCGGCGCCGGTGATCATGGTGGGCTATCGCGCCGATCTCGGCGCTGCCTCGGTGAAACGCAAGGCACGCGGCACGGCCTTCGAGCGCTACACCGATGGCGTAGCCACCGCGAGCGTCGAGAGTCTTGCCAAGGACTTTAAAAAACCAGCCCCCGGCTTCACGCATGACATGGACTCGCGCGGGCTCGCCGCTGGCGCGCCGGTAATCGATGAGCGCTCCGGCGTCATCATCGGAATCCACGCGCGGCTGCCGGGAAGCCACAACACCGTGATCACGATGAACGACTGGCTCGAACACACCCTGCGCGCTGAAATGAAGGCGCAAGAGGCGGCCCAGCCCGAGGCAACCGCGACGGCCCGGGCTCCGTCCGCCGATAATCAGTAGGGAATCGCCTGCGGGTTCGGGGCGCGACGCTCAGATCACTCCTTCGATCGCTGCGCTAAGCGTCTCCCCGATGCCGGCGTGGATCACCACGTCGGCGATGTCGTCCAACGGCGTTTCGTCACGATTCACTATTGCAAGGCTCGCTCCGCTGTCCTTGGCGATTCGCGGGAAGTCGGCGGCCGGAAAGACGGTGAGGGAGGAGCCGAGCACGATGAACAAGTCGCAGCGCAGCGCGTGCTCGTGTGCCCGCTGCATCGCCAACGCAGGCATCTGCTGCCCGAACGAGATCGTGGCCGACTTGATGATTCCTCCGCAGGCTTTGCAGGGTGCGACGGTCCCGGTCGCCCTGAACTCGATCTCGATCTCGGCCAGCTCGATGCGCCTGTGACAGGACAGGCACGTCGCGTACGTCGCGTTGCCGTGCAACTCGATCACCCGGTCTTCCGGCACGCCGGAAGCTTGATGCAGGTTGTCGACGTTCTGCGTGATGACCGCGCTCGCCTTGCCTACCTGCACCAGCCGGGCGACCGCGAAATGCCCGCGATTCGGCTGAGCCCCGACCCAGCCGTCCGTGTTGTCGAATCGTCTGCGCCAGGCTTCCTTGCGTTTCTCCTCGGAGGCGATGAACTCCTGGAAGTAGATCGGCTGCATGCGCGACCACACGCCTCCCGGGCTGCGGAAATCAGGAATACCGGATTCGGTGCTGATTCCCGCGCCCGTGAAGACTACGGCCCGCTTCGAGCCCCCGATCAGCGCGCGGAGCTCCGCGATGGATGAATGAGGAATCTCCTGCGAGTCCACGGCATCCATCCTCATGATTGCAGGCTTGCAGTCGGCAGGCTCCTATTCGGTTCCGCCGCCTTGCAGATACTCCACTGCCACCGTCATCAACGCGCGCGAGGCCACTGCGATCGCCGGCTCGTGGATGTAGAACAACGGCGAGTGATTCGAAGGCGCGCTCGCAACGTCCACGTCCGTCGGAGTCACGCCGACGAAGAAGAAGAGTGACGGCACTTCGCGGGCGTAGTAGGCAAAATCCTCAGCGCCGGTTTGCAGGGCGGACTCCCGCACCCGCTCCGGACCGACGAGCCGTCGCAGAGCTGGCAGCACCTGCTCGGTCAGTTTCGGGTCATTGAACACCACCGGGTTGGAGTTCGGGCTGATGGTGAGCTCGGCCTTGGCGCCGCTCGAGGCGGCGATGCTCTCGGCCGTGCGGCGGATGCGCTCTACGATGTCATCGCGCATCTTGGTGTCGAAGGTGCGGATCGTTCCACGCATCTCGACTTTGTCGGGGATGATGTTGTGCCGTACGCCGCCGTCGAATTTGCCCACCGTAACGACAGCAGGAAGCTTGGTGATATCGACCTGCCGGCTCACGATGGTCTGCAGACCCATCACGATCTGCGAAGCGGCGACGATCGGATCGATGCCGCCCCACGGGCGTGAGCCGTGCGACTGCCGTCCAGTCACGTCGATGCGAAACGTGTCGGAGGCCGCCATGAAGGGACCCGAACGATAGGCAATCGTGCCGCTCGGTACGTTCGAGACGACGTGCAAGCCGAACACCGCCTCCGGCTTGACCTCCTGGAACAAGCCTTCGCGCAGCATCAGCGATGCACCGCCCTCCTCGCCCTCGGGCGCGCCCTCCTCGGCGGGCTGGAAGATGAAGAGCACCGTCCCCGGCAGTTGATCCTTCATGGAGACGAGCGCCTGCGCCACGCCCATCAGCACCGCGACATGAGCGTCGTGCCCGCACGCGTGCATCACGCCGACCTTCTTGCCCAGATACTCGGTCGTCACAGTGGACTTGAACGGCACGTCGACCTGCTCGGTCACCGGCAATGCGTCCATGTCCGCCCTGAGCGCGATCGTCGGGCCCGGCTTGCCTCCCCGCAGCACCGCCGTCACGCCAGTGTGCGCGATGCCGGTTTTCACCTCGAGCCCGAGCTTCTTGAGGTGCGCGGCGACGAGCTTGGAGGTGCGGAACTCCCGGTTGCTCAGCTCGGGATGCTGGTGGATGTCCCGCCGCCACTCGATCACCTGGTCATCGAGCCCGGAAAGCGCGCTCTCGATGCGCTCGGGCGTGATCTGGGCCAGGGCCGGCCAAGCCGCAAAAGAAATCGCCGCAAGCAGCGCCGCACGAACAGTCACAGTCATTTGGATCGCTCCTTCAAGGGCAGGTCGTACGAGGCTATCAGGAGCGCCGAGTTAACCGCTACTGCTGTGCCTTCTCGACCTCGAGCACGGCTCCGCCTTCGCGTCCGTCCTGCAGAAATCGCCTGAACGGGAGCGTGGCGTGGCCGCGCCATCGATCGCCGGCATCCTCGATGAACATCGCGGCCAGATCGAGTTGGCGCGCGAGCGCCAGACCCTGTGTGAGACCCAGTACGTTCAGGGCGGTCGCCCAGGCGTCGGCGTGCATCGCGTCCTCGTGGATCACCACCACCGATCCCGAACCATGCTCGATCGGCTTCGAGGTGTGAGGGTCGATGGTGTGCGAGTAACGCGTGTCGCCGTTCTCGTAGAAGTCGCGATACTCGCCGGAGGTGGCGACCGCTGCGTCTTGCAATGCGACGATGGCGAAAGGCGCGCGCTCAGACAGGGTCGGCCTCTCTACCGCAATCCGCCAGGCCTCCCCGCGTGCATTGTGGCCGCGTGCACGCACCTCGCCCCCGATCTCGACCAGGTAGCTCTCGATACCGAGCGCGAGCAGACGCTCGGCGATCCGGTCCACCGCGAATCCGGGGGCGATGGCGTTCAAGTCGACCGCAAGCCCGGCCGCGTCTTTGCGCAGCGCCGGTGGATTCTCGCGAACGTGCAGCTTTCGATAGCCCGTGCGGGCGGCGGCGCGTTCCAATTCCTCCGCATCGGGAGGTGAGCGCGCGTCCTTGGGGCCGAAGCCCCATGCTTCGACCAAGGGCGCGACCGTCACATCGAAGGCGCCGCCAGACAGGCGGCTCACCTCGAGCGCCGTCTGCACCACATGGGCCAGGTCGCGGGAAACGACGACCCAGTCCGTCGTGGTCGAGGCGTTGAATCGGGAGATCTCCGAGTCGGCCCGATATCCGGACATGCTGCGGTCGACCTCGGCGAGCACGCCTTCTATCGTGGTCCGAACGTCCGCTGCCGTGACGCCCTCGGGAAGGGCCGTGATCTTGATCGTGTACGTCGTCCCCATCGTCGGCCCGGTGAGCACGATAGGCTCCGGACCGCGCGAGCAGCCGAGCACGATCAGACTCGGGAGCAGCACGAAAAGAAGGTAGCGCGTATCAATCGATGACCATCGATTCATCCGCGCGAGAATATCAGCCGCGCGATGGCTGAGCCGATCCCGTCGACAGGGCCGCAGCTGACCGGTCAGGGCAAGGCTGACCCGCCGCGAGGTGGCTCAGAGGCCGGATCCTTGCACGCCTCGGGCTCCTCTTCATCCGGCTTCGGCGAGGGAGGGGCGGACTTGCGATCCGGCTCGCACGCCGAGGCAGGAGGTGGCTCGGACGCCGGCGCCTGCTCGATCGAAGCGGAGCGATTGAGCAGCATGGCGACGAGAAAGCTTGCAGAGATCAGCGTTGCGCCGATGATCACGCCTCGATCCACATGGGTCTCCCATCAGGCTCGTCGCCGCGACCTCCTGCTGGTGCCGAGCGTTACGGCAGCATAGGGAGCGCCTGCGCAGCTGTGATGTGTACTTTTGGGCGAGGGGAACCCACTAGGACGCATTCGAGCCGTCCCGCACTGAGGTCGTGTTCCGTCAGGTGAGCACAGCGACGGGAAAATCCGCCAGAATTTCCGCCACGCGCAGGGAACGGCCGCTCTCTCCGGACTGGGCTTCGACTTCGCGACCGGTAAACAGATCGGTGACGGTGCGCGCGGACGCCTCACCCAGAACGACCCGGGTATCCCCCCATACGGCCTCACCGCAAGGGAGCTGGGTGACCCCGTTCAGAAGGCGAGCCGCCCAACGGGGCACCAGCACGGTGCATGAGCGTCCCTGGTGCGCCCGGGCGAACGCGAGCACGTGCTCCCTCGCACTGCCTTCGATTTCGAGCGGCTGATACTCCCCGGACGCGAACAAGTCAGGTTCCCGACGCCTGAGCTCGAGCAGCTTCCAGGTAACGTACAGCTTGCCGGGCCCGCCGTCGCCCGCCTCGAGGAGCTGCCGCGGCGAGCGGCCTGGCTCGCTCAAAGCCGCGAGCTCGCGCGATGCGCGTTCGAAATCGACCGGCCGGCGGTTGTCGGGATCGACGAGCGCGCACAGCGGCAACTCGCTCCCCTGGTAGAAATCAGGGACGCCCGGCGAGGCGATCTTGAGCACGACTTGCGCGAGCGAGTTGATGCGCCCGAAGAAGGCGACTACGTCAGCGACGGCGGAAAGGTCCTTGACGAACGCGCTTCGGCCGACCTCGCCGAGCAACGCATCGATGAAATCGGTCAGCCCCTTCTCGTACTCGGCATTCGGGCTGAGCCACGAAGTCGAGCGCTTCGCTTCGCGCGCTGCCTTGATGGCATACGCGTGCAGGCGAGCGATGAGCGCCTCCCTGTCCTGATCGGCCGACCACAGCCCGACGAGCGTCTGATAAAGCAAGTACTCGTCCTCTCGATCCGGCGCGGTCATCCCTTCATCGAGCTGGCGACGCTTGCTGCGATTGAGGCGGTTCCAGCGGGCGAGATGACGGGCCCAGAGCTCGGGCAGCTCGCTCAACACAGCGATCCGTGCACGAACGTCCTCGCTGCGCTTGGTGTCGTGCGTGGAAGTGGCGAGCAGCGAGTACGGCCAGAGCTTCGCGCGCTCGAGGTTCGCCTGGTGAAGCGCGGCCGATGAGACGCCGAAGCGCTCGGGATCATTGCCTACTTCGTTGAGGCACACGAGGCGGTTGTAACGGTAGAACGCCGTATCCTCGACGCCTTTGGCGGCGACCGGCGAGGTGACCTGCTGGAACTTCATCGCGAACTCGAGCATCTGCTCGCGATCGCTCTGCGGTCGGTCCTCGCCGTAACGTCCGAGCAGCACGTCGCGAAGGAAGTCGAACACGCTGAGCTCGAGCCCGGTGCTGCGCTTGCGCGCCACAGCGATCGCCCAGTTCACTACGCGCGAATCATCTTCGCTCAGGCCACGATGCGAGATGTATGTGCGATAGACGGGAAAGCACGCGATCACCTCGCGCAACGCTTCGCGAAGGGCCGCCCGGGTGAAGTCCGCCGTGTGCCGGTCGAGTTGCGCGATGCGATCGAGCTGAGTGGCGAGCACTTCGATCTCCGCCGCCAGCGTGGCGCGCATGACCAGGCGCTTGCTCTCGTAGACGACCTGATCGAACGGCACATCGCTCTCGACGAACTGCCGGTAGCGCCGCGTCATGCGGGCCTGCTCGTCGCTGCAGACCAGCCAGCTCGCAAGCAGCCCTGCGAACTCATAGCCCGTGGTGCCGTGCACGGGCCAGGACTCGGGCAGGCGCTCGTGCGGAGCCAGGATTTTCTCAACCAGCACGTAGAACGGCTTGGGTTGACTCTCGTCGGCGCCGAGTCGCCGCTGCAAACGCTCGAGATACGCCTCCGGATCGTAGAGGCCGTCGACGTGGTCGATGCGTAGCCCGTCGATCTTCCCCTGTTCGAGCAGCTCGAAGATCAGGGCGTGAGTGCTCTCGAACACCTCGGGCTCGTTCATCCTGAGCGCCGCGAGATCGTTCACGTCGAAGAAGCGTCGATAGTTGATCTCGTCCGTCGCGACACGCCAGTACGCGAGGCGGTAAGCCTGGGCTTCGAGCAGCGCATCCAGCGCATCGAAGCTGCGGGGCTCTCCCGGCACGCCATTGATCCGCTCGAGCGTCGATTCGATGTATTGCCGGATCTCGGGCGAGCGCTCGACCAGGCGCGCGAGGCGCCGCTTGTGCGCTTCTTTGTCCCGATAACGCTCCGCACGCGCCTGTTCGGATGTATCGCTTCGCGGCGGGAGGTTGCTGAAGGCGTTCAGCAAGCTTTCGAAATCGGCGCGAGCGGGATCGTCGGGCGGCAGGAGCTCCTCGGGAATGCGCGGCTGCGAAGCGAAGATTCGCGGATACTCGCGTGGATCGATGGGCATCAAGTGATCGAAATAGCGCACGGCGAAGCTGCCTTGCGCCGCGTCGAATCCGACCTCGAGCTCGCCTCGCTCGAGGACCGATCCATAGGCATCGCCAAGAACGGGCACCAGCACGCGATTCAGCATCGAGGCGCGCATCGGGCGCCAGTCGATGTCGAAGTGCGAGGCGTAACGCGCCGCCGGGCCGTTCTCCAGCACATCGAGCCACCAGGGATTCTCATCGCCCATGACGCCGAGGTGATTCGGCACGATGTCCACGATGAGTCCCATCCCGTGCTCGTGCAGCAGTTCGACGAAGCGGTCGAAGTCCTCGCGCGAGCCCAGTTCTGGATTGAGCTGACTGTGATCGACGACGTCGTAGCCGTGAACGCTCCCGGGCCTGGCCTTGAGGATGGGTGAGGCGTAGACGTGGCTGATACCAAGCCTGGCGAGGTACGGCACGATGCGCGTGGCATCCCGGAACGTGAAGGAGCTGTTCAGCTGCAAGCGATACGTGGCCCGGGGGAAGGCCCGCCTCCTCCCTTCCTCTGTCACCCTGCGCGCAACCGGCTGCGATTCTTGCGCGGAGGAGGAAGGCCCGGGATGCGCGCTCATACGCGAGGGGTCGCAGCGTGCTCGAACAAGGCGAGCGAGCGCCCTTCGAGCGAGTAGGTCTCTCCCGGGCTGAATACACGAGGCTCGGTCTCGAACGCGGCATTGCGCGTGTCGAAGACGAGCGCCCACCGTGCATCCTCCGGCTGCGGCGGCAACCGGAAGTCCACGGACTCGTGATGGGCGTTCACCAGGAAGCAGAAATCGCTGTCGAAGACCCTTTGCCCGCGCTCATCCTTCTCGTCGAGGTGGCGGCCGGCGAGGGCGACTGCGAGACTGCGGGCGGAGCTTTCGCGCCATTGCTGCTCGGACATTTCGGCGCCGGTCGGGTCCAGCCAGAGGATGTCGCGCACCGCCGCCCCGTGGATCTCCCGATTCTGAAAGAACCGCGGGCGTCGGAAGACGCGATGCTCGCGCCTGAGCTTGATCAGCGCGCGCGTGAAGTGCAGCAACTGCTCATCTTCCGGGTCGATGCTCCAGGCGAGCCAGGTGAGCTCGTTGTCCTGGCAATAGGCATTGTTGTTGCCATGCTGCGTATGGCCGGCCTCATCGCCCGCGAGCAGCATGGGCACGCCCTGTGAGAGAAACAGCGTCGCGAGGAGATTGCGGCTCTGGCGCAACCGCAACGCGCGCACTTGCGGATCGTCCGTCGGCCCCTCGACGCCGCAGTTCCAGCTGCGATTGTGATTCTCCCCGTCGCGGTTGTCGTCGAGATTCGCCTCGTTGTGCTTCTCGTTGTAGCTCACCAGATCGCGCAGCGTAAAGCCGTCATGCGCGGTGATGAAGTTGATGCTGGCGTACGGACGCCGTCCACTGTGCTCGTACAGATCGCTCGAGCCGGAGAGGCGATAGGCGAGCTCTCCGATCAGCCCGCCCTCGCCCTTCCAGTAATCCCGGACGGCGTCGCGATACTTGCCATTCCACTCCGTCCAGCCGACGGGGAAGCGTCCGACCTGATAGCCGCCTTCACCGAGATCCCAGGGCTCGGCGATCAGCTTGGCCTGGGAGATCACCGGATCCTGATGAATGATGTCGAAGAAAGCGCCGAGCCGGTCGACCTCGTGCAGCTCGCGCGCGAGCGCGGAGGCGAGATCGAAGCGGAAACCGTCCACGTGCATCTCGACGATCCAGTAACGGAGGCTGTCCATGATGAGCTGGAGCACGCGCGGGTGAAGCATGTTGAGCGTGTTTCCGCACCCCGTGTAATCCATGTAGTAGCGCGGATCGTCGTGCACCAGCCGGTAATACGAGGCGTTGTCGATGCCCCGAAACGAAAGGGTCGGCCCGAGATGATTACCTTCGGCGGTGTGGTTGTAGACCACGTCCAGAATCACTTCGATCCCGGCCGAGTGCAGCGTCTTGACCATCGTCCTGAACTCGCGCTCGGGCGGGGCGGCCGCGGCGTACGCATCATGCGGCGCGAAGAAGCCGATCGAGTTGTAGCCCCAGTAGTTGCTCAAGCCCTTCTCGACCAGATGCCTGTCCTGGACGAAGTAGTGAACCGGCATCAGCTCGACGGCGGTGACGCCGAGCCGTTTCAGGTAATCGATGACTGGCGCCGTCGCGAGCGCGGCGTAGGTCCCTCGATACTGTGGCGGAACGTCCGGGTGCCGTTGAGTGAAGCCGCGCACGTGCATCTCATAGATGACCGTGTCGTGCCACGGTGTTCTCGGAGGGCGATCGTCGCCCCACGTGAAGGCCGGATCGACGACCTTGCACTTTGGCATCCCGAGCGCGTCGTTGCGCCGGTCGAAGGAGAGATCGGCGCGCTGGCTGCCGATGCGGTAGCCGAAATGCGCATCCGACCAGGCGAGCTGCCCGACGATCGCCCGCGCATAAGGGTCGAGCACCAGCTTGTTGGGGTTGAAGCGATGCCCGTGCTGCGGCTGGTAGGGCCCGTAGACGCGATACCCGTAGAGCTGGCCGGGGCGAACCTCCGGCAGGTAGCAGTGCCAGACCTGATCGGTCTGTTCTTCGATCCTGATGCGCTGCAACTCCCGCCGGCCGCGATTGTCGAAGAGGCACAGCTCGACTCCCTCGGCGTGCTCCGAGAAGAGCGAGAAGTTCACGCCTTCGCCGTCCCAGGTGGCGCCCTGCGGAAACGGGCGCCCGGGCCAGACAGCGCTTACGATCCTGGACATGCGAGGCGTGCCGCCGGGGCGCGGCTAGCGCTCCCTCCAGCTAGCGACAGGCTGCGCGGACGCATCAGATCCCTGGGACATGATCGAATCGCCGCTGACAAGCATATCCTCAGACCGTGGCGCCGAGATGCGCGCGCTCGAAATGCGCGTGCTGAACGGCCAGATTGATGTGCGCGCTCGGTGCGGGTGTGGGCTTGATGGGCTCGAACGCCCTGAGACGGCGCAGCGTCTGCCCGACTCGCCGGGGCGTGCCGAGGTCGCTCCATCCGCACGAGGGCACTTTGAGCACGCACAAAGCCGCTTCATGCCCTTGCAACAGGTCGCGGGAAAAATCGAGGTCGGGCAACTGTCCGTACAAGTTGACGAGCGCGGGCCAGGTGGCGGTGGGCGAGCCAGTCGAGCCGCCGAGCTCGAGCAGCACTTGCAAATCCCTTACGAGGGACGCGTAGCGCGGCAGATAGAGCTCGAGCAGCGCCCGCGCGGTGCCGACCAGGATGAAAGTGTTCCACATTGCCCCGGCCTCGACGATCCGGCGCGCGACGTCGAGATCCGGCTTCTCGATGAAGCGCGCGACAGTGTATCCGCCAAGTGGATCGACCTCCTCGGGCAGCACGTAGCCAAGCTCGGTGTCGGCCTCATCCGGCGTGAGGCCCAGCAGAACGGGACGCTCGGGGGCTCGCTCCACCCGATCGAGCGCTTCGATGATCGAGCGGCGCAGCACGTCCTCCTCGCGAACGTAATGATCGGAAGGCAGCAGCACGAGCCGCGCCTCCGGCGCCCTCCCGATTATGTGCAGTAGTGAATACAACACCCCGACCCCGGTGCCGCGGTTGCGGGGCTGGACGATGAGATTCTCCCGGGGGAGCGCTGCGAGCAGGCGGCACTCGCTCCACCACTGCCGGTGCTGGTCCGCTACGATGGTGCATAGTCGCTCGCTGGCGACGATCCGCCCACCTCGCAGGATCGCCTCCTCGAGAAGCGAGTGCCCGCCATGGAGCGAGCAGAATTGCTTCGGCACGGCCGTGCCGCAGGGCTTGGTAGTCAGAGCACGTAGCCGGCTGCCGTCTCCACCTGCGAGAATCAGTCCCCAGACACCGGGCTCGGGCATGATCACGTGTCCTTCATCGAATCGGGTGCTTATGGTTGTTGCCTTTCGGCATCGTCGGCGTAAATACCTGACGCCATGGTGCGGTTCCCTGGAACCGGCGCACGCGAGCGCGCGTAACACGGAATGCCCGATGCGTCCGGAACACGGCCCGCCCCATTCGGCCAGGACCTTTCCAATCGGTTGAAGCTTGCATGGAGTGATCGGTTTCGGATGACGGCAGATGAGTTTCCGCATTCTCGTCTTTCCAGCTCTTCGAGCCCGCGCGGAGTGAAGCGGGCGTATTGGCTGTTGATCCTGGCCGTAACCTTGAGCTGTGTGGCCGGCGCCGATGCGGTGCGTCCCGCCGCCGGCCCGCGTGGAGAAGGCCGTTACCGGTTCGATGAGAATCTGGTGAAAGAGCTCGCGCGGCGGCTGTCGGCGAGCGCTTACGTCCCGAGGCGGGTCGAGAACCCGACGCTTCAGCAGCTCACCTACGATCAATATCGCGACATCCGCTTCAACTCCGATGCGGGGATCTGGCGCAACGAGCAGGTTCCGTTCCGCGTCGAGATGTTCGCCGCCGGCTTTCTCTTCCAGACGCCGGTCACGATCTCGATCGTCGAGAGCGGCTACGCGCGGGACCTCATCGCCACGCCCGAGATGTTCTCCCTGGGGCCGCACGTCTCGAAGCTCCTCGCCGGACAGCAACTTCCCTTCTCGGGCTTTCGCCTGCGCACGCGCTTGAACTCGCGCTCGGTCTGGGACGAGTTTCTCGTGTTCCAGGGCGCCGCGTATTTTCGTGCCGTCGCCAAAGACACCGCCTATGGCCTCTCGGCGCGTGGCCTCGCCATACGCACGGCCCATCCGACGGGCGAAGAATTTCCGGCTTTCGTGCAATTCTGGATCGAGCGCCCCTCGGCGAACGCGAGGGGCATCGTGGTGCACGCCTTGCTCGACAGTCCCTCGACGAGCGGCGCGTACAAGTTTTCGATCACGCCCGGTGTCGAGACGATCATGGACGTGCACATGACGCTCTATCCGCGAGTGCCGCTCGACAGGGTCGGGATCGCGCCTTTGACTTCGATGTTCCTCTTCGATGAGTCCGATCGCGCCCGCATAGACGATTTCAGGGACGAGGTGCACGATTCGGACGGCTTGCAGGTCGTGCTCGCCTCCGGGGAGCGCATCTGGCGTCCGCTCATGAATCCGACGCAGTTGAACGTTTCGAGCTTCACCTCGGTCGCGCCCCGGGGCTTCGGCCTGGTGCAGCGCTCGCGCCGGCTGTCGGACTATCACGACCTCGAAGCTCATTACGAGAAGCGTCCAAGCGCCTGGATCGAGCCGACGAGCGACTGGGGTGAGGGCGAGGTGCTGCTGATCGAGATTCCGACCGCCAACGAGACGAATGACAACATCGTCGCGTTCTGGCAGCCCAGGGAGACGATTCCGTCCGGCAAGCCCTGGTCGACCTCGTATCGCATCCGCTGGAACAAGCAGCCGAAGTTGAGTCCCCGGCTCGGGCGCGTCGTCGCCACACGCTCAGGTCCGACCTTCGACGGCAAGCGACGCATGTTCATCATCGAGTTCAGCGGCACCGGACGCAGCCTCGAAGGGCTCAAAATGGACGCCGGCACCTCCGCGGGCAGAATCGTGAACCCGGTGCTGCACGCCAATCCGCTGACCAAGGGCGTGCGCGCGAGCTTCGAGCTCGATCCGGGCAACAGCGATGTCGCCGAGCTGAGGCTGAGGCTCGTCAAGGGCGAGCAGCCCATCACCGAGACGTGGCTGTATCGATGGACGGCCAGCTGAAGTCCGCGACCCCGCCCGAAGGGCGGGACGTCGTGCGTGGAGGCATGCCGTTCGAGCGCCCGCTCGAGATGCCGGTGCAGAATCTCGAGCGCGCCGTTCTGCACGTGCCGGCGGAAGTCACTTCGGTTCGCACCATTCTCGCGCGCGCGATCACCGTCCTCGGCGCTCTCGCGATCACGAGCTACGGCGTGTATGAAATGCTCGCGATCGTGAGCGTGGACAGCATGACTCCGCTGCAAGGCATCATGCTGTTCTTCTTCGCCGTCACGCTCGCCTGGATTGCATTCGGCGCAGCCTCCGCCGTCGCCGGATTCCTGATTCCTCCGCCCCGTCCCCCCGAGGCTCCGATCGCAGGGTCTCGTACCGCTTTGGTGATGCCGGTCTACAACGAGGATCCGGCGAGGACGACGGCGGGTCTGTACGCGATGGCCGAGGCGCTCGCCAGGCTCGATGCTGCACAGCACTTCGAGATCGCGGTTCTCTCCGATTCGACGAACATCGAGGCCTGGGTGGCCGAATCGCTCGCCGTCGATCAGTTGAGACGCGACCTCAGGGAAATCATGCCCGTGTGGTACCGGCGGCGCTGGCACAACACGGGACGCAAGGCCGGCAACGTCGAGGAGTTCGTCAAGCGCTGGGGCGGGCGCTACGACTACATGATCGTCCTCGACGCCGACAGCCTGATGTCGGCCGAGACGCTGGTCGCGCTGGTGCGTCGCATGCAGGCCGATCCAAGACTCGGCATCCTGCAAACCGTGCCGATCGTGCTCGGGCATCAGAGCCTGTTCGCGCGCATCCAGCAATTCGCCGGACGCGTGTATGGCGGGCTCATCGCGCGAGGAGTGGCGGCTTGGTCCGGTAACGAAGGGAATTACTGGGGCCACAACGCAATCATCCGCATCTGCGCGTTCGCGCAGGCCTGCGGCTTACCTCAGCTACCCGGCCGACGCCCGTTCGGCGGGCACATCCTTTCGCACGACTTCGTCGAGGCCGCGCTCATGCGCCGAGCCGGCTGGAAGGTGTGCATGGCGACAGACCTTGACGGCTCCTGGGAGGAGAGTCCGCCCTCGCTGATCGACGTCGCGATCCGGGACCGTCGCTGGGCCCAGGGGAATCTGCAGCATTCCAAGGTCATAGGCGCCGACGGGCTCGCCTTGACGAGCCGCGCGCACTTCTTGATCGGCATCATGAGCTATCTGTCCTCGCCTCTGTGGCTGATGCTGCTGCTCGTAGGCTTTGCGCTCACCTTGCAGGCGACCTTGATCCGGCCCGAGTACTTCAGCCACACCTTCCAGCTCTTCCCCGACTGGCCGCGCTTCGATGCCGAGCGCATGACGGAGCTGTTCATTTTCACCATGTGCGTGCTTGCGACACCCAAGGTGCTGGGCTGGGTCCGGGCGCTCGTCATCCCGCGCATTCGTAAAGGCTGCGGCGGATTCATCGGGGTGACCGTGGCGACGGTCGTCGAGACGATTCTTTCGGCGCTCTATGCGCCGATCATGATGCTGGTGCAGACGCAGCACGTCATCGAGATCGTCACCGGGCGCGACTCGGGCTGGAAGTCGCAGCGCCGCCACGCGAGCGCCACGAACTGGGGCGAAGCCTGGAGCGTGCACTGGCCGCACGTTCTCATCGGCATCCTCATCGGCATCATCGCCTTCATGATCTCGCCCACCCTCCTCGCCTGGCTCACTCCGACCCTTGCGGGTCTCCTGCTTGCGGTCCCGCTCTCGAAGATGAGCTCGAGCGTGCGCGTGGGGCGGCTGCTGCGCTGGTTCGGGCTCCTCAGCACGCCGGAGGAGAAGCATTTGCCCGAGGTGGTAAGGAGGCGGGATGAGCTCTACGAGCGAGCCGCCCCGATGCCTGGCGATGGCCTGCGCTATCTCGCGCGCAATCGCCAGGCGCGATATGCGCACATCTCGGGGAATCTCCCGCGGCCGCCCGAGTCGCGCGGACA
This sequence comes from Steroidobacteraceae bacterium, assembly GCA_036381695.1. Taxonomy (GTDB): domain Bacteria; phylum Pseudomonadota; class Gammaproteobacteria; order Steroidobacterales; family Steroidobacteraceae; genus Steroidobacter. Next base: position 17,237 of record DASVCI010000144.1, on the reverse strand, counting down.
TCCCGATCCGCACCGGCTCACCGCCGAGCGCAAAGTGCAGGAGGCCAGAACGCTGAGTGAAGCTCTTGCATGGCTGAGCCCTCACGAGCGTGTCCACGTGGCCGGCGACCCCCGCCTGCTCGAGCGCTTGTCCGAGCTTCCGGACTAGATGACTGCATGACTGCCGCGCGCAAGGAACTGCTTGCGCGCGCGAAACATTCCTTCGGCTCAGCCGACACGCATTTGAACTCGAGCCCGAAGGAGCTTCAGTCATGGCCAGAGCGACTCCGTCCACTTCAAGCGATTCCGCGCGCGATGCCGTCGCGCTGCTCAAGCAGGATCATCGTACGGTCGAAGCCCTGTTCGATCAGTTCGAGAAGGCCGAGGAGGAGGAGCGCTCCTCGCTGGCCGAGCGCATTTGTCAGCTTCTCACCGTTCACGCGCAGATCGAGGAGGAAATTCTCTACCCGGCCGCGCGGGAAGCCCTCGAAGAGGAGGGTGAGGAGGTGGAGCTCGTTGCCGAGGCGCAGGTCGAGCACGCCACCGCCAAGGAGCTGATCGGCAAGATCGAAGCGATGAGCGGCGAGGAGGAGCAGTTCGCGGCGAGCGTCAAGGTGCTGGGCGAGTACGTAAAACACCACGTCAAGGAGGAAGAAGGCGAGCTCTTCCCGAAGCTCAGGAAGACCGAGATCGACCTCAAGGAGATGGGCAGCCGGCTCGCCGAGCGCAAGTTCTCGCTCATGGAGCAGATGGGCATTCCGCAAGCCGAGCCCGTCGAGGCGCGCAAGCAAGCAGCCGGTGGAAGCCGGGCGAGCCGCGCCAAGTCTGCGCGCGCCCGTGCGAGCAAGAGCGGTCGCCGCAGCGCAAACACCCGCGCCGCCCGGCACTGAGACTGCGTCCGGTCGCTCGCAGGACGTTGAGGAGTCCATGACGGTCCGATCTCGCGGGGCGCAGATCGCCTCGCGAGATCGACTCAGTCTCGACCGTGCCGAAAGCGAACGAGACGCGATCGTAAGCAGGTCATTGGTTGCGACGCCGACGATGTGCTTCGGTCTTGCTCTGTCGCGCGGAGAAGGCCGGCGCACACGAATGCTTCCCATCGGCGTGAACCGCGCTAGACTCCATGTGGCCAATGCGGGTGCCGAAAGCAGGCCGCGCGCCTGCACATCCGTCGGAAATTTCTGATCCGGCGCCGGTGTATCCGCAGGTACCCCGTCCAAGCGGAGCTTCGCGCCGGGTCCCGCATGCAAGTTCCTGCTCACGTCATTCGGAGATCAGAAGATGGCCACGCGATCACGCAGCACCGGTTCGAGCCGCAGCCGATCCTCCTCGCGAACCCAGCCGCCTGCGCCGGCGCCCGATGAGTCGCTCGCAGGCGCCGCACCCGCTGGCGCCGACAGCGATGAATCTCCGGCAGGCTCAGAATCGCTCTCGACGCCGGAAATCACGAGTCGAAAGCTGGTTCGGCGCGAGCTGGAAGCCAAGAGCCGCGAGGCTCGTATCGCCGAAGCCGCCTACTGGCGAGCCGAGCGGCGCGGATTCCGGCCGGGTCACGAGCTCGACGACTGGCTCGAAGCCGAGAAAGAAGTGGACAGCACCCTCGCGCGCGAGCGCGACGAACAGGAAAGATCGCGCGAGAGCCTCTGACGCGAACACCCGAGGACAGGGTGCTTCATTCGAGCCGCGACGGACCGCCTCGCGGTGCGGGCAGGCTGCGAGCAATCGCGACTGCAGCCAGCCCCGCAGCGAATGCGGCGTAAGAAACGAAGATTGCACCGGGGCTTACGTGCTTCTCGAAACCAGGCCCCAAACGCCGCGGCGTCACGTGATAGTCGACGAAGTACGCAGACGCTGCCGTCACGGCTGCCTGCGTACACATGCGAGCAACATCTTCTGGGCTCGTACCCCTCCGGCGGCGCTCCTTCGCGAACACGCATTCATGAAGCGTCGCCCAGAAGATCGAGGTAAGGTGATGAATCGCATACCCGAGCGCGGTGTGCCGTAAGGTCGCCCGCCGGGTGCGTTCGCCCCAGATCCACTGGCTCGGGCCATTGACGCCCCCTGCCGCGCTGTCGGTCTGAACCTTGCTGCATGCGCTGAGGGCTAGGGCCGAAAGAAGGCTGGCCGCGCTTCCCGGAACGATCGCCCGCGCAAGGGCCGCTTGTAGTGGATTCACCCCGGCCACCTCCTTGAGTGAAACTGTCTGCGGCCTGTCGATGGTTCCCCGTCCATGTTCGTGGGTCGTGCGGGCCACGGCAATCAGGAGAGCTGCGCGAATGGTGGTTCTGCTCACGGGTGCGACCGGCTTCATTGGGCGGCGCCTTTCCCAGGCATTGAGGGCCGCGGGCCACGTAGTCATCGAGGCTCGGCGCGACGGTGGCGAAGGACCCCACGTCGTGCAAGCAGATTTCACGCGCGATGTGAGCCCCGATCACTGGGTGAAAAAGCTCGACGGCGTCGAAGCGGTGATCAACGCAGTCGGGATCTTGCGCGAGCGCGGCGAGCAAACGTTCGAGCGCATTCATACCCTGGCGCCGCAAGCGCTGTTCACCGCGTGCGCACAAACGGGCGTGCGCCGGATCATCCAGATCTCCGCATTGGGCGCCCGTACGGGCCGGAGCGCCTATTTCACGAGCAAGTGCGCGGCCGACGACGCACTCATGGCTCTGCCAGTCGCGTGGACCATCGTCGAGCCCTCACTCGTGTACGGTGCGGGCGGCACGAGCGCGAGGTTGTTCTCGATGATGGCGAGCGCTCCCCTCCTCGCTCTGCCCGGCAAGGGGCGTCAGCCCGTGCAACCCATTCATGTGGACGACCTCACCGAGGCGATCGTCACATTGCTCACGAGTGAGGAGTTCGTCGGCCAGCGTGTGCCTCTCGTGGGCCCGAAGCCCCTTCCTCTGCGCGACTTCCTTGCGCAGCTACGCGAGGCCATGGGCGCCGGCCGCGCACGATATCTCGAGATTCCGACGCCGTTGATGCGCATCGCAGCGCGCGCCGCCGAAATCAGCCCACGCTCGCTCCTCGATCGCGACACGCTGGAAATGCTCGAAAGCGGCAACGTAGCCGATCCGGCCATCACCGAGGGGCTCCTGGGACGGCCGCCGCGACCTCCGGCGCAGTTCATCGAGCCCTCCTCGCGCGCCGCGACGCTCGCTCATGCGAGACTCGAGTGGCTACTGCCGTTTCTGCGCTTCAGCATTGCCCTCGTCTGGCTCTGGACCGCCGTAGTCTCGTTCGGGCTGTTTCCGCGCGAGGCGAGCTATGAGCTACTCGCGCGAGCGGGCGTCCCACCGACGCTCGCGCCAGCGTTCCTGTTCGGTGCTGCGACGCTGAACCTCATGCTGGGCATCGCCACCCTCGCGATGCAACGACGACACGTGCTCTGGCTCGTGCAGATGGTGCTGATCGGCGTGTACACGCTGATCATCAGCGTGCGCCTGCCGGAGTTCTGGTTGCATCCCTACGGTCCGGTTTTGAAGAACTTGCCGATGCTGGCCGCTCTCTACTTGCTCTATTCCCTGGAGCCACGGCGATGACCTACCTCGTCGTGAAGTGGCTCCATGTGGTGTCCTCGACGATCCTGTTCGGCACGGGCATTGGGTCTGCGTTCTACATGCTGATGACGAGCCTGACTCGCGATCCCCGGGCGGTTTCGGTCGTCATCCGCTATGTAGTGACCGCGGATTGGATGTTCACGACTCCAGCCGTCATCGTGCAGCCGCTGACGGGACTCTATCTGGTTCACCTGGCCGGCTTTCCGATCGGCAGTGCCTGGATCGCCTGGTCGATCGGGCTTTATCTGCTGGCCGGGGCGGCGTGGATTCCCGTCGTGTGGATGCAGATCAAGATGCGCGACATCGCCGCGCAGGCGGTTCTTGCGGGGACTCAACTGCCGGAGCGCTACTGGAGATACCTGCGAGTGTGGGTCGCGCTCGGGGTCATCGCGTTCGTGTCGCTCGTGATCGTGTTCTATCTCATGGTAGTGAAGCCCATGTGACGGCGAGCGTCCCGTGCGCTCGCAATCTCCATCAACGAGCACGCCTCACTCCCGGCCCGGCCTCTCCTCCCGAGCGCGTCGCTCGCCGGGTGGGTGAGGCTCGAGAAGCTCCTCCCACTCCTCGTCCGGAATGGGCGCAAGCGCGCTCACAGCCGGCCCGTGCAACACGCTTCCATAAGCGCTGTAGCGTGAACCATGACAAGGACAGTCCCACGTGCGCTCGACATCGTTCCACTGGACGAGGCAACCGAGATGAGTGCAGGCCGCCGAGCGGCCATGCAGTGCTCCAAGCTCGTCGCGGTAGACGGCATATCTCCTCAAGCCGGCCCGGATGACCGCTCCTTCGCCAGGCGCGAGCGCGGCGACATCGATCTCCTCAGAAGCAGTGAGCCAGTCCGTGTACTGGGCGGCGATATTCGATTGCTCGCGCAGGAACTCGGAGGTCTCCTTGTAAGGCTTGCGCTGCGGATCGTAGACGCTCGACCAGCGGTTGCGGCGGCCGAGAATCAGGTCTGAGACCAGCATGCCGCCGAGCGTCGTATGCGTCATTCCATTCCCCGAGTCCCCGGTGATCACGTACACGTTGCGGCTGCCAGGATTGCGACCGATGTACGCGAGCCCATCGAGCGGCTCCATCACCTCGCCCGACCACCGATAGACGATCCGGCCGGCCTCGGGGAAATGCTCGCGCAACCAGGTTTCGAGCTCGCCGTAGTGGCGCGCGGGGTGCTGCTCCTGTCCGACCTTGTGATCGGCTCCTCCGACGATCAGGAGGTCATGCTCGTCATCGAGCTCACGAGCCAGGCGGACGTAGTGATACGGATCCCCGTCATCCCAGATCAGCGCGCGCGGGACGGCGCCTTGCTTCACCAGCGCGCCCACGACATACGTGTGATAGGCACTTTGCTTGAGGTGGATCGAGACGCGATCGTTGAAGGGCGTGTTGGTCGCGACGACCGCCGCGTCGGCCCTGATCTTCCCCATCGGAGTGGTCACGATGACGACGCCGTTGCGCTCCTCGACATCGCTCGCTCGCGTGCCGCAATAAATCGCCCCGCGTTGGCGTTCGACCGCGCGCGCGAGGCCGGCCAGATACCGCATGGGATGAAACTGCGCCTGGTCGGCAAACCGCAGGCACGGTCCCGAGCCGAGCGTCGCGACCGGTAACTCTTCCTGCATCTGCACCCTGACGCCGGCTCGCGAAGCAGCCGCCAATTCCCGCTGCAACGCAGCGCGTGCATCGCTGGCGCACGAGAAAAGATATCCGTCCAGGCGCTCGAACGCGCAATCGATGTCTTCGGCCCGGCTCGTAGCCTCGATGAAGTCGGCCGCTGCAGCGAAGCTTTCCGCCACGAGCTGCGCCACTTCCCGCCCGTATTGCGCCACTTCCCGCCCGTATGAAGATTCGATGTGGAAGAACCCCTCATCCGGCACAGCGATGTGCGCCGTCGTGCGACCTGTCTCACCCGCGCCGACATCGAGCGCCTCGAGTACCGCCACTCTCACGCCTTGCTTGCCGAGCAGATAAGCGGTCGTGAGACCCGCCAGGCCCGCCCCTATCACGCAGACTTCGGCCGTGACGTTCGCACTCAGCGGCGGATAGACGGGCATCTCCGCCGTCGCGCTCCAGATCGAGTGAGGATGCAGGCTGTCGTTTTCCATCGGGGCTCCACTTTTCGGCTCCGGATGACAGCATGCGCGTCGTGTCGCGAAGCGCGATCAGGGTTTCTGCTGTGGGGCAAATGCGAGGTGCGTGCAATTCTTTCAAAGCGTGCGTCGCGTGCTGCGGTTTGAGGTCAGGGCACCTCATTGAGAACCCGACGCTTGCGACAGACGTAAGGGACCGACAGGCATCGCAAGCGAACGCCGCGCAGCGGTCCGGAGGTCGAGCCAGATGATGCGTCGATACAGATTGGCCCTCGTTGCCGGCGTCATCGTCGCTCTGCTCATTGCGCTGCGCCTCGTGCTGCCTGCGCTCGTTCGCGATTACGTGAACGATCAGCTTGCGACGCTCGAAGCGTACGACGGCTCGATCGCAGATGTGGACCTGTCCTTCATCAAAGGCGCCTACGCAGTCGAGAACATCCGCATCGTGAAAACCGCAGCCGAGCGCTCGACGCCGTTCTTCAGCGCCGATCGGATGGAAGCCTCCATCGAGTGGCCTAACCTGTTGCGCGGCGCGCTGGTGGGCCGGGCGCAGTTCATGCGCCCGAATCTCAATCTCGTACAGGCCAAGACTCCCGAGGAGTCCCAGCTCGGGCAGGAGGAGAACTGGGCCGAGCGCCTGGAGCGACTCGTGCCGTTTCGCCTCAACACCCTGCGCGTCCACGACGGCACCGTGACATTCCGGGCGCCAGGCATCCGAGCGGAGGATGCGCTGGTTGCGAGTCACGTGAATGGGGAGCTGTCGAACCTCACAAATGTCGTCGAGACCGGAAAGGAAACGTTCGCGCGCTTTCACGCCACTGGAGCCGTCCTCGAAGGCGGGGAGGCCAGGATCGATGGGGCGTTCGATCCGCTCGGCAAAGCGCCGACTTTCGACGTGAACCTCTCGGTTCGCAACGTGCAGTTGCCCCAGGTCAATCCCTGGCTGAACCGGTTCATCAAGGCCGACGCTGAAAGCGGCCAGTTCGAGTTGTACGTCGAGCTCGCCGCGGCGGACGGCAAGTTCAAGGGCTACGCCAAACCGGTGATGCAGAACGTGAACATCTACTCGAGCGAGGAGCCGGAAAGGAATCCCCTGCGCCGCTTGTGGGAAGGGCTCATCGAATTCGCGGCCGAGGTGTTCGAGAACGAGGAGCAGGAACAAGTCGCGGCGCGAGTACCCTTCAGCGGCACGATCGAGAACCCCAAGGCGGGCGTATTCGCCACCATGGTCAGTGTTCTGCGTAACGCGTTCGTCGGCGCCTTCGCGCGCTCGCTCGAAGGAAGCATCTCGGTGCGCGAAGTGCGTAAGACGCTCGAGGACGTCGGCAAGCCCGAGGACGAGAATGGGCAGGCGAAAGAGCGTCGATCGAGCGGCGGCGGCAGGCGAGGCGACGCCAGCGAGCCGAAAGGCCGCTTCCAGTAGCTGCGCATCGTGCCGGTGTTTGTACGGAACTGCGCTGTAAGCGGGACGTTGGCCTTTTATTCAGGCACACGGGAGCCCGGACGATGAACGCAGCTCAAGAAGACACTACACGCCCCCTCGGCATCGTCACTGGCGCATCGAGCGGCATCGGCTACGAGCTGGCGCGCAAGCTCATTGAAGGAGGCTATGACGTCCTCGTCACCTCCTCCGACCTCGAGAAATTGCGCGCTGCAGCCGAACGCCTGGCGGAAATCGATCCACGGGCGGACGTGCAGGTCATTCAGGCCGACTTGTCCGATCCTGAAGGCGTGAGAAGCCTGTACGAGGCTGCCCAGTCGCTTCGCCGCCCGATCGAGCTGCTGGCGGCGAACGCAGGGGTGGGCGTGTACGGAGAGTTTGCCGAACAGACTTCGCTCGATGATGAGATTGCGCTCATCAACCTGAACGTGACCTCGCAGGTGCACCTCATCAAGCTCATTGCGAAGGACATGGTGGAACGAGGAGGCGGCGACATCCTCATCACCTCCTCGGTCGCCGGCACCATGCCGGGGCCGCGCATGGCTGTTTATGCCGCGAGCAAGGCCTTTCTGCGCTCTTTCGGTCAGGCGATCCGCCACGAGCTGAAGGAGAGCGGCGTGAACGTCACGGTTCTGATGCCGGGGCCGACCGACACCGAGTTCTTCGAGCGCGCCGACATGATGCAGGCGAAGGTTGCCCAGCAATCGAAGCAGGATCCGGCCGAGGTCGCCGAAGCGGCCTTACGCGCACTCGCGGAAGATTCCGATCACGTCGTGCCCGGACTGAAGAACAAATTGCAGGTTGCCGCGGCCAAGCTCATGGGCGATGAGGCCAAGACCAGTTCTCACGGCAAGCAGACACGGCCGCGGCCGCCACACTGACGGCCGCGTAGCCCCAAAAGTACGCGCGGCCAGCAAACGCGGCGCGTCGTAAGTCCTTCGAAAATCAAATCATCTGGCGTGCTGGGCCGAGCGGCCGGCGCTGCGCAGCGAAAGCCCCAGCTTGTGAACATGCTGGCGCACGGCGCTCGGAGTGCGACCGAGCTTCTCGCCGATCACGCGCGCCGGCATGCTGCGGCGGATGAGCTGTTTCAGCTCGCGATCCTCACGAGCGGACCAGCGGCTGTGCGCGCCTCCCGTCTGGGAACGATCCTCGCGAGCAGTGCGAGCGAGGAGGCGGCGCGAGGACGAGCCATTGCTCGATCGGCTGGACGGGCCCCTGCTTCGGGCGGCTTGACTGCGTGCACGGGTGCGGCGGGATCCAATCGACGACTGAGCTCGACGTGCCATGTGAAGATCCTCCGATGTCAGCACGGGCGAGCCTTAGTAACGTCGCGGCGGGCGCGAGGTTCCTCGCAACCCGATCGAGTGGATGATCTGTTTGAGGCGCGGCCACGCAGATCGCCCGCCGCTTGGGAGAAGCCCGGCCGGCAGACAGCGCCGGCCGAGCTTGAAGCCGACTCAGTTGAGCGCGGTGCTGGGGACGGCCATCTCGTCCGCGAACTGCTGGAGCTCGGCGGCAATCTCCTGCATCGCATTGGCGCTGCAGCCGATCTGCGCCGACCAGCCCTGAAGCGCGAACTCTTCCTCGATCGCGCGCAGCGAATTGAGCAACAGCAGGGCATCGAGCATCGGCATGGACAAGCGCAAGGTCTCATCTCCGTCGATGCAATGAAGTGTCACAGTCCCACAAATTGCGGGCTTGTCCTGAGGCACCTCCGCCGTGGCCGCCGCCGTAATCACTTCGCGACTTCCCATGAGATCTGCCAGGCACATAACGTGTCCCTCGAGCGTGAGGAGGCCGAATCGGCCTGTTGGAGCAACGCCCGGCCCGGGGCGCGGGGTCCCTCGGTCGGGGCCGCACTCCGCACCATCGCGTGAGCGATCGGCAATTCTTTCCCCGGGTTGTGAACTTTTCTTTGATGGAGCTCGCCCGCAGTGCAAGGCGAGCGAGCGATCATCGGGGAATCGACTGCAAGTAGCGCTCGAGCACGCGTGCAATCAATGCACAGGCCGGAGCCGCACGTTGCGCATCCCATGAGCGGGCCGCTTCGTCCATGTACACACGCTGGGCAAGCTCTAGTTGCACTGCGTAGACACGATCGGCCGGTCGGCCGTAATGCTGAGTGATGTAGCCGCCCTTGAAGCGGCCGTCGAGCACCGCGCCGAAACGTCCGTCAGTAGTAACAACTTCGAGCAACGCGCCTGCAATCGCGGACGGGCAGCTCGCTCCATCGCGGGTGCCGAAGTTGAACTCGGGCAAGACGCCCTCGAACAGGGAAGGAATCTCGCTCGCGATGGAATGCGCGTCCCAGAGCAACGCCGCACCGTGCCGCTCGCGCATGCGCTCGAGCTCGGAGCGGATGCGGTCATGGTACGGCCGCCAGAACTGCTCGCGGCGCCGTTCGATCTCTCCCTGGTCGGGCTCGCTTCCGCTCGAGTAAATGGGCTCCCTCGAGAACGTATGGGTAGGACACAGGGGCGTGGTCGTGTGGGTCGCATATAGCGCGCGGGAATCAGGCGCGCGATTCAAGTCGATCACGTAGCGCGAGTAGTTCGCCTTGATGATCGCGGCCCCCAGATCGCGCGCGAAGTCGTACAGCTCGTGCACGAACCAGTCCGTATCCGGCAATGAACGGGCCTCGTCCGTGAACCTTGCGCCCAGATCCCCCGGCAGCTCGGTGCCCGCATGGGGAATGCTGATGAGAAGCGGCGCCGGGCCCGGGGTGAAATCGTAAACGTCCATCGTTTTCTCGCTCCGAGCCGCGCGGCCCTCAGCGGATCATTGGGAGATCGAGGCCGTGAGCCTTCGCGCACTCGATCGCTTCTTCATAGCCTGCGTCCGCATGCCTCGCGACGCCTATCGCCGGATCGTTCCACAACACGCGTTCGATCCTTCGGGCGGCCGCCTCGGTGCCATCGCACACGATCACCACGCCCGCATGTTGTGAATAGCCCATTCCGACGCCGCCTCCATGATGGAACGACACCCAGGTCGCGCCGCTCGCGGTATTGAGGAGCGCATTGAGGAGCGGCCAGTCCGAGACCGCATCCGAGCCGTCCTTCATGCCCTCGGTTTCCCGGTTCGGGCTCGCGACCGATCCCGAATCGAGATGATCGCGGCCAATCACGATCGGGCCCTTCAGCTCGCCCGAGGCCACCATTTCGTTGAACGCGAGGCCGAGGCGGTGACGCTGACCGAGCCCGACCCAGCAGATGCGCGCGGGCAGGCCCTGGAAGCTGATGCGCTCGCGGGCCATGTCGAGCCAGCGATGCAGATGCGGATCGTCCGGGATCAGCTCCTTCACCTTGGCGTCGGTGCGGTAGATGTCCTCGGGGTCGCCCGAGAGGGCCACCCATCGGAAGGGACCGACGCCGCGGCAGAACAGAGGACGGATGTACGCAGGAACGAAGCCTGGAAACGCGAAAGCGTCCTTGACGCCCTCATCGAACGCCACCTGCCTGATGTTGTTGCCGTAGTCGAAGACCGGAATGCCCATGGCATGCCAGTCGAGCATTGCTTTGACGTGCACTGCGATCGAGCGCTGGGCGGCTCGAGCGACCGCCCGAGGATCACGCGCTCGCATCTCCTGCCACTGCTCGACCGACCAGCCGATCGGCAGATAGCCGTTGACCAGGTCGTGCGCTGAAGTCTGGTCCGTCACTGCATCGGGCCGCACGCCACGGCGCACGAGCTCCGGCAGGATCTCAGCCGCATTGCCCAGTACCCCCACCGAGATCGCACGGCCCGCCCGAACTGCCTCATCGATCATCTTCAGCGCTTCGTCCAGGGACGATGCGCGGACATCGAGATAGCGCGTGTCGAGACGCTTCTGGATGCGACTCGCCTGGCATTCGATGCAGAGAATGCTCGCGCCCGCCATCGTGGCGGCCAGCGGCTGCGCGCCGCCCATGCCTCCGAGCCCGGCCGTGAGGATCCATTTGCCTCGCAGATTGCCGCCAAAATGACGACGACCCATTTCGACGAACGTCTCGTGCGTGCCCTGCACGATGCCCTGGCTGCCGATGTAGATCCAGGAGCCGGCCGTCATCTGTCCAAACATCATGAGGCCGCGCCGGTCGAGCTCGTTGAAATGCTCCCAGGTCGCCCACTTCGGCACGAGGTTGGAGTTCGCAAGCAGCACCCGCGGGGCATCGACATGCGTACGGAACACGCCCACAGGCTTGCCCGACTGGATCAGGAGCGTCTCGTCCTCCTTCAACGCCCGCAAAGTCTCTACGATGCGATCGAAACATTCCCAATTGCGCGCGGCGCGGCCGATGCCTCCGTAGACGACCAGTTCGTCCGGGTTCTCCGCGACCTCGGGATCGAGGTTGTTCATCAGCATCCTGAGCGGCGCTTCGGTGAGCCAGCTTCGGGCGCTCAGCGTCGAGCCACGGGGCGCTTTTACCGGGCGGGCGCCGCTACGACGATCGGGAAAAGATTCTGCACGGGCGTTCATCGATCCTGCTCCGTTCCTTACGCGAGTATTTTCTGCATGGCGCGCTTGTAGCCGGCGGCTATGGCGGTCTCGGCGAAGTGCCGGCCCTCTTGCACCAGCCAGCGGCCTGCGACCATGACGTCTCGCACCACCTCGCTGGTCCCCGAGAAGACGAACGTGTCGATGAGCTCGTCGTCCGACCGCCCGGCGAACAAGGGCGCGTTCAGGTCGAGCACGACGATGTCGGCGCGCCGGCCGGTCTCGAGCGCGCCGATTGGCCGCCCGCTCGCCTGGGCTCCGGCCTCGGCAGCGCGCCGCCACAAAGCTGCGCCGCTCGAAATCTCACCCTCGCGGACGAGCACGTTGCGCTGCTTGCGGCCCAGGCGAGCTTGATATTCGAGCCAACGCAGCTCCTCGCAAGGCGACAGCGAGATGTGGCTGTCCGAGCCGATGCCGAAACGACCGCCGGCCCTGAGCCAGGGTTCCATCGCGAAGAGGCCATCGCCGAGATTGGCTTCGGTCGTCGGACAAAGAGCGACGACGGCCCCGGTGGCAGCCAGGCGTTCGAGCTCGTGCTCGGTCGCGTGCGTGGCATGAACTAGGCACCAGCGTCGATCCAGATACGAGCGCTCGAGCAACCACTCGATCGGCCTTGAGCCCAGATGCTGCTGACAGGCGAGGACTTCCCGCTCCTGCTCCGCCACGTGCATGTGGAACGTGCGACATTCCGGCAAAGCGTTCAACACTTCGGCGATCGCTCGAGGCGGGACCGCACGCAGGCTGTGGAAAGCGACCCCGATCTCGAGCTGGCCGGGCGCCTCTCTCGCGCGGCATGCATGGATCAAATCCACGAACTGCCGGGTCGACAGCGTGAACTGCCGTTGCCGAGGTGTGGGTGGCGCATCGTTGAAGTCCGAAGATTGATACAGCGTGGGCAGCAACGTCATGCCGATGCCAGCCGTCGCGGCTGCATCCATCAACGCCTCACACATGACCGCCGGCTCGCCATAAGGCGTGCCGTCGGGTTGATTGTGCAAATAATGGAACTCCGCCACAGCGGTGTATCCCGCCTTGAGCATATCGGCATACGCTTGCGCCGCGACGGCGTTCAAGCACTCGGGAGACATGCGAGCGGCGTGCTCGTACATCGTCTCGCGCCAGGTCCAGAAACTGTCCTCGTTGGCGCTGCGCCGCTCGGCGAGGCCCGCCATCGAGCGCTGAAACGCGTGGCTGTGGATGTTGGGCATGCCGGGAATGGCCGCGCCGGGCACGAGCCGCGCGGTCGTGACCACATCGTCGGCCGACACGTCGACGATGTCGCCGGCCGGGTCGATCGAGATCACGACGTTTCGCCGCCAGCCTTCGGGCAGCCAGGCAGCGGAGAAGCGATAGCGCGATTGAAACGACATGGCGGCAGTATAAGACCAACCGCCGGGCGCGCGAATTCGCGTGTCCGCCCTGTCCTCGACTCGCGGCCGCGGGCGCGGCCCGGTAGAGTTGCGCTCCTCGAATCCGCAGTGACGTGGACAATGCTATGAGCCTGCCGAGCGAGAAACCCTCGAGCAATGCGCCAGCCGAGCTGCGCTGGGATCGCCTCTGGCTGGGAGTGAATCTGGCGACGATGCAGGGCTCGAGCGGCATCGGCCACATTCGCGACGCGGCGCTCGCAATCAAGGATGGGACGATTGCCTGGCTCGGTCCGCGCTCGCAGCTCGCGGCGTTGCAATGGGACGCACGGATCGTGACCGAGGCACAAGGGCTCTGGATCACGCCGGGACTGATCGAGTGTCACACTCATCTCGTATACGCCGGGGATCGCAGCCACGAGTTCGCGGCTCGTCTGAAAGGTGCGACCTACGAAGAAATCGCGCGCGCCGGCGGCGGCATTCTTTCCACCGTCCGCGCCACTCGCGCCGCCAGCGAAGAGGAGCTGCTTGCCCGCTCGCTCCCCCGGGCGCAGGCGCTGGCGGACGAGGGCGTCACGACGCTCGAGATCAAATCCGGTTACGGCCTCGATGTCCCCAACGAGATCAAGATGCTGCGCGTGGCGCGCAGGCTCGGGGAGCAACTCGGGATCGACGTCGTCACGACCTTTCTCGGCGCCCATGCGTTGCCTCCCGAGTTCGCTGGCCGGCAGGACGACTATGTGCGCCACGTTTGCGACGAGATGCTACCCGCGGTCGCAGCCGAGAAGCTGGCGGATGCAGCGGATGTATTCTGCGAGCGCATCGCGTTCACGCGATCGCAGACCTCGCGCATCTTCGAACGGGCGGCAGCTTTCGGCCTGGCGCTGAGGCTCCATGCGGACCAGCTCAGTGACTGCGGCGGCGGCGCATTGGCGGCGAGGCACCGGGCGCTATCGGCAGACCACCTCGAGCATGTGTCCTCCGAGTCGCTGCGGCAGATGGCGGAACGTGGCGTGGTCGCGGGCTTGTTGCCCGGTGCTTTTTATTTCCTGCGCGAGACGAAGCTGCCGCCGATCGAGGAGATGCGAGCGCTCGGGATCCCGATGGCGGTCTCTACCGACTGCAACCCGGGCACTTCACCGATGGCCTCGCTTCTGCTGGCGATGAATCTGGCTTGCGTGCTGTTTCGATTGAGCACGGAGGAAACTCTGCGCGCAGTGACAGTGAATGCGGCGCGAGCGCTCGGCCTCGAGCATGACCGGGGCACGCTGGAGCCCGGCAAGCGCGCCGATCTCACGATCTGGCGCGTGCGGCACCCTGAGCAACTGTGCGCCGAAGTCGGCATGCACAAGCCCGTGGAGGTCGTGCGCGCCGGCGGCCCTCGAGCAAAATCGAATCCGGCCGCTCGGTCCTGAAGCAACGGCGAATCAGAACGAAACCGTGATCCCGATCGTCGCGAGGTCGGTGTCGGCTTCGCCCAGAGTCTCCTCGTCCCCGGCGTCGAACACGCGCATGTACTCGAGCCTCAAGTTGTAGATCTCGAGGAAGCTGAACGTCAGGCCGACCCCCGCCAGCGGATCGAACCCACTCTTGGTCACGCGAAAGCGGGCCGCCTGCTGGCCGTCAGTGATGAACACCGTCGCCTCGTTGCTCGCGAGCAGGAACCCGGCGCGCGCATACACTTCCAGGCGATAAGTGAGCGGCAGGACGGCGAGCCCGCTCAAGGCGATCCCGGAGGTCGAGCTGTCGATGTTCTGGCCCCAGTTCTCGGGCGTCGTGCCATCGAAGAGGCCCGCGCTGCGATCGCGATAGGCGACTTCGCCCAGATCCATGTAGCCGCCTTCGACGGCCAGGTGCTCGAAGAGCCGATAGCCGACGGCGAAGCCATAGGCCGAGTCCTTGGTGTCGAACGAGACCGTGGAGTCCACCGGCGTGAACCCGTTGTCCTCGTAGATATTGGCTACGGCGGCGGCGAACTCGGCGGACTCGGCCTCCCGGTCGGTCTGCGCGTAGCTCACGCCGGCGTATAACCCGAGTTGCGCCGCCCGGGCTGGAGTGAGGCCGCCTGCGGCGACGACCAGGAGGGTGGCGAAAATCGCGCGTCTCATTGAATGCTCTGCCCCGCTACTACGGTGAGAGCGACTGTACAGGAAAACGGTTCTTTGGCCAGCTCGAGGCTCCCCGCCGCGGTCCAACCCGGGCCCTCAGCCGATGAAGCCTATGCCACGCGCCATCAAAGCGGCACACAGCATGATGACGAAGAGCAGCACGAGCTCGAGGTGAATGAGCCTCTTCAGGCGCGCCAGGGTGCTCGCCCCGACGACCGGGACCTGCGATGCCTGAAGCGCCTTGCGCCAGCGCAGGAACTCGACTGTGGGATAGATGGAAAGGAGGCCGACCGCCAGGAACGAGCCGAGCTTGATGAGAAAAGGCAGGCTATGGAAGTAGTACTCCGGACCCTTCTCCGTATAGAAAACCCGCAGGAACCCCACGATCAGGAGCACCAAAGCCGAGAGCCCATAGAGCGCGTCCATCCTCACGAGCGTGCGCGCCGAGCCTGGCGTCAAACCGTCCCTGATCAGGACGAGCTCGACGAGCACGATCGCGACCAGCAAGAACGCCGCCGCGTGATGCAGGAAAGCCAGGGTCGCCGCCGTCATGGCGGGAGTTTAAATTCAAACCCGAGCGCAGTGCACCAGCGGACGGGAGCGGGCTTTCCCGCCCGCCCCCGATCGCGACGGCCCGCCCGAGTCTCATCCTGTGGCGAGCGAGCGCGACTTGCGCAGACCCAGGTACTGCAGATCGGCGAACACCGCGACCGCACCAGCCTGCGCCAGGACGAAGCCGATCCCCAGCGCGTTCGGCTCCACCCAGCCGGTGAACAGCATCAGCACGCTGTCGATCACCCAGATCGCGTTGATCGCGATCACTGTCCAGACAGCCCCGCGCGGCGGCTGGGCGCGGCTCGCCAAAAAGCCGACGAACGCGGCGAACGTCAGAAGCACGACTCCGGCTTCCCTGAGAAGCCCGGCAGGCAGCTGCAGCAATCGCTCCAGGGCCGGCGCGAAGGCAAGCAATGCCAGACCCATCGCACCGCTGCTCACGGCATCCGCCAGAAGGGCACCACGCAACAAGGTGAAAGAACGAATCGAGTTCATGTCAGGACTCTCCTCGAAACGGTGCGCGTCGGCCACCGTGAATCCGATTGCGCAAAGGGGACGATGCACGGTGTGGGCGGCATGTTTGCCGCCAAGGCGCCGACAGTCGATTACCCGCGAGGTAATGGAGTGCGGTGCGCAAGGAGGTACGATGTTCACCCATGAACGAGATCCGACCCGTTGGCGCCTTGATTCGTGAATGGCGCCTGCGCCGCCGAATGAGCCAGCTCGATTGCGCCGTCGAGGCCGAGATTTCCACCAAACATCTGAGCTTTCTCGAGACCGGCCGCGCGCAGCCGAGCCGCGAGATGGTGCTGCGGCTCGCCGAGCTCCTCGACGTTCCTCTGAGGGAACGCAACACGCTTCTCGTCGCAGCGGGCTTCGCCCCCATGTTCAAAGAGCGTCCGCTCACCGATCCGGATCTCGAGCCGGCCCGCGCCGCCATCGATCTCGTGCTCAAGGGGCACGAGCCGTATCCGGCGCTGGTGGTCGACAGGCATTGGACGCTGATTGCGGCCAATCGGGCCGTAGCGCCGCTCCTTCAGGGAGTGGAGCCGGCGCTCGCCACGCCGCCCATCAACGTCCTGCGTCTGGGATTGCACCCGGGAGGATTGGCTCCGCGCGTGCTCAATCTCGCCCAATGGCGAGCTCATTTGTTCGCCCGCCTGCGCCGGCAAATCGCCGCCTCGGCGGATCCGGTGCTCAAAGACCTTCTGAGCGAACTGATGGCGTATCCCGCGCCGGAAGAAAGCGAGTCTCGCCATGCGGAAGGAAATGACTCGCTCGCCGCCTCCGTCGCTGTGCCGCTGCGTCTTGCAAGCGAGGCGGGCGTGTTGAGCTTCATGAGCACAATCACGGTATTCGGCTCGCCGCTCGACATTACTCTGTCAGAATTGGCGCTGGAGACATTCTTTCCGGCGGACGCGGACACGGCCGCCGTTCTACGCGCGGCCACGCCTCACACCTAGCCTGGACTATTCATGAACGCCGCGATGCAGCCTCTGTCTCAGTTGAGGAGGCAGGGTAATGTGCTTCCGATGCGTTCTGAACGCGCTCTGTGGTGTGCATCTACGGCCGAACACATGATCACGCTCATCATGAGCGCATCCGGAGTGCAGGGTGTTGGGCTTTGCCGATCTGCGGCCGAGCGCAACCCTCGGCACCG
>DASVCI010000143.1:0-9451 GCA_036381695.1 Steroidobacteraceae bacterium | reverse complement strand
TCAAGGCTCATAAAGACACTCAATGGCCGAAATCGCGCGCGAAGTCCTGCACGTCAACCTCGAAGACGAGATGCGCCAGTCGTATCTCGACTATGCGATGAGCGTCATCATCGGCCGCGCCCTGCCGGACGTGAGGGACGGTTTGAAGCCGGTGCATCGGCGGATTCTCTACGCCATGCACGAGAGCAATAACGTCTACACGCGCCCGTATGTGAAGTGCGCTCGCGTCGTTGGCGACGTGCTGGGTAAATACCATCCGCACGGAGATACCGCGACCTACGACGCGCTGGTGCGCATGGCGCAGGACTTCTCGATGCGCTACCTGCTCGTGGACGGGCAGGGCAACTTCGGCTCCGTCGACGGCGATCCGCCCGCGGCCTATCGATACACCGAGTGCCGCATGACGGCGCTCGCCTCCGAGCTCCTCGCGGACATCGACAAGGAGACCGTCGATTTCGTCGACAACTACGACGGCAAGGAGCGCGAGCCGGTGGTGCTGCCGACTCGCGTGCCCAATCTCCTCGTCAACGGGGCTTCGGGCATCGCGGTCGGCATGGCGACGAACATCCCGCCGCACAATCTCGGCGAGGTCGTGAGCGCCTGCATCGCGCTCATCGACGATCCGACGCTCTCGATCGGCGCCCTGATGCAACACATTCCGGGCCCGGATTTCCCCACCGCCGGCATCATCAACGGCTCGCAGGAGATCGCGACCGCCTATCTCACTGGCCGCGGCCGGCTGTATGTGCGCGCCCGCACGCAGATCGAGGAGGACGAGAAGGGTCGTCAGGCGATCGTCATCACCGAGCTGCCTTATCAGGTCAACAAGGCGCGCCTCCTCGAGCGCATCGCCGAGCTCGTGCGCGAGAAGGTGATCGACGGCATCGCGGCAGATGGATTGCGCGATGAGTCGGACAAGGAGGGCATGCGCATCGTCATCGAGCTCAAGCGCGGCGAGATCGCCGATGTCGTGCTGAACAACTTGTTCAAGCACACGCCGATGGAGACGGTGTTCGGCATCAACATGGTCGCGCTGCAGGACGGCCAGCCGAAGCTTCTCAATCTCAAGGAGATGCTCGAGGCGTTCCTGCGCCACCGGCGCGAAGTCGTCACGCGGCGCACGGTCTACGAGCTGCGCAAGGCGCGCGAGCGCGCGCACATCTTGGAGGGCCAGGCGGTCGCGCTCGCGAACATCGACGAGGTGATCACGCTCATCAAGGCTTCGCCCTCGCCGGCCGACGCGAAGGTCGCCCTCATGAGCCGCGTCTGGGCGCCGGGTGCGGTGACGCAGATGCTCGAGCGGGCCGGTAGTGTGGCGACGCGGCCGGACGGGCTCGCGGCGGAGTTCGGCCTGAAGCCCGAGGGCTATCGGCTTTCGGAGACCCAGGCCCAGGCGATCCTCGATCTGCGCCTGCACCGCCTGACGGGGCTCGAGCAGGACAAGATCATCAACGAGTACCAGGAGCTGCTCGCGCAGATCCAGGATCTGGGCGACATCCTCGCGCGCCCCGAGCGGCTGATGGCGGTGATCCGGGCCGAGCTCGAGGACATTCGCGCCAAGTACGGCGACAAGCGTCGCACCGAGATCGTGCAGGATCATTCGGACCTGACGATCGAGGATCTGATCGAACAGCAGGATGTAGTCGTGACGCTCTCGCACGGCGGCTACGCCAAGGCACAGCCCGTCACCGTCTACCAGGCGCAGCGGCGTGGCGGGCGTGGCAAGACGGCCACCACGGTCAAGGACGAAGATTTCGTAGACAAGCTCTTCGTTGCGAACACCCACGACACGCTTCTGTGCTTCTCGAGCGCAGGCAAGCTCTATTGGCTCAAGGTGTATCAGCTCCCGCAAGCGGGCCGCGGCTCGCGCGGCAAGCCGATCGTGAATCTCCTGCCGCTGCAGGAGGGCGAGCGGATCACGGCCGTGCTGCCGATCCACGAGTTCGAAGAGAACAAGTTCGTGTTCATGGCGACGGCGGCGGGCACGGTGAAGAAGACTTCGCTCGAAGCGTTCTCCCGTCCGCGCCAGGCGGGCATCATCGCGATCGAGCTCGATCAAGGCGATCGCCTCGTGGGCGTGGACATCACCGACGGCTCGAAGCAGATCATCCTGTGCTCGAGCGGCGGCAAGGCGATTCGCTTCGACGAGAACGACGTGCGGCCGATGGGGCGCACGGCGGCCGGCGTGCGTGGCATCCGCCTCCCGCCCGGCGAAGAGGTGATCTCGCTCATCATCGTCGACGAGCAGGGCATGGTGCTGACCGCGTCCGAGAACGGCTACGGCAAGCGCACCGAAGTGAAGGATTTCCCGGTGCACGGGCGCGGCGGGCAGGGCGTCATCGCGCTGCAAATCAGCGAGCGCAACGGCCGGATGGTCGGAGCGTTGCTCGTCAAGCCCGACGATGAAATCATGCTGATGAGCTCGGGCGGCACGCTGGTGCGCACGCCGGTGGCGGAAATCTCCGTACAGGGCCGCAACACCCAGGGCGTGCGGCTCATCCGCCTCGATGAGGGCGAGCGCCTGGTGGGCCTGGAGCGCATCGTCGCCGAGAGCGAAGAGGGCAATGGAGGAGCGACGCCCGAGGGCGCGTAGCCGGCTGTGAGCGCTCGGGCAGCGTAACGGCTCGGGCCTTCGACTCGCCGGCAGCATCATTCATTCATCCATCGATTCTTACGTCCATGCGTGTTTTCAATTTCAGTGCCGGCCCCGCCGTCCTCCCGCTCGAAGTGCTCGAACAGGCTCGCGAAGAGCTGCTCGATTGGCGCGGCACCGGCATGTCCGTGATGGAGATGAGCCATCGCGGCAAGGCGTTCGTGTCGATCGCCGAGCAAGCGGAGGCGGACCTGCGCGAGCTCCTCGCGATCCCTTCGAATTACAAGGTGCTGTTCCTGCAAGGAGGGGCTACGGCGCAATTCAGCGCTATCCCGCTCAATCTCGCAGGGCCGGACAGCGTGGTCGACTTCGTGAACACCGGCTCCTGGTCGAAGAAAGCGATCGGGGAAGCGAAGCGGTACGCGAAGGTCAATGTCGCCGCCGATGCTGGCGCGCCGTACACGTCGATTCCTCCAGAGTCGAGCTGGAAGCGAACGCCCGATGCCGCCTACCTGCATTACACGGCGAACGAGACGATCGGCGGCGTGGAGTTCCACTTCGTGCCCGAGTCTCACGGCGTGCCGCTCGTCGCGGACATGTCGTCGACCTTGCTTTCCCGCCCGATCGATGTCTCGAAGTTCGGCATGATCTACGCTGGCGCGCAGAAGAACATCGGGCCGGCGGGGCTCACGCTCGTGATCGTGCGTGAAGACCTGCTTGGGCGCGCCCGCGAGGGAACGCCGCTCGTCCTGGACTACGCCGCGATGGCGAAGGAAGGCTCCATGCTCAACACGCCGCCGACTTTCGCGTGGTACATGGCGGGGCTCGTGTTTCAGTGGCTGAAGCGCCAGGGCGGCTTGAGCGCAATGAGGGAGCGCAACCGCGCCAAGGCTGAGAAGCTCTACGCAGCGATCGACGGCTCGGAGTTCTATCGCAATCCGGTGGCGAAGGAGGCGCGCTCGTGGATGAACGTTCCGTTCACGCTGGCGCGGCCCAAGCTCGACGAGACGTTCCTCACCGAAGCCAAGGCGGCCGGGCTCGTGACGCTCGCCGGCCATCGCTCCGTCGGCGGCATGAGGGCGAGCCTCTACAATGCAATGCCGATGGAAGGGGTGGAGGCGCTGGTCGCGTTCATGAGGGAGTTCGAGCGCAGGCACGGCTGATCTGCTGCAAGCTCATTGCTCACCCATGACCTTCAAGATTCTCACGCTCAACAACATCTCCGTGCGCGGCCTCGAGCGCCTGCCGAGGGATCGCTATGAGGTTGCCTCCGAGATCGGCCATCCCGATGCGATCCTGGTGCGCTCGGCTGACATGCACTCGATGGAGATCCCGGAGAGCGTGAAAGCAGTAGCGCGCGCGGGCGCGGGCACGAACAACATCCCCGTCGCGCTCCTGTCGAAACGCGGCGTGCCGGTGTTCAACGCTCCGGGAGCGAACGCGAACGCCGTCAAGGAGTTGGTCATCGCAGGCCTGTTCCTTGCGGCGCGCAACATCTGCCAAGCCTGGGAGTACGTTCGCTCGCTCGAAGGCTCCGACCACGAGATCGAAGTGGCGGTTGAGCAAGCCAAGAAACGCTTCGTCGGCTACGAGCTACCCGGGCGCACGCTCGGAGTGATCGGGCTGGGCGCGATCGGAGTGGAAGTCGCGAACGCGGCGCATTCGCTCGGGATGCACGTGCTCGGTTTCGATCCGCAGATCACCGTGCGGCGCGCATGGCAACTCTCTTCGGGAGTCGAGCAGGCCCTGTCGCTCGATGATCTGTTTGCGCGCAGTGACATGGTCACCGTGCACGTGCCGCTTCTCGACGGCACGCGCAATCTCGTCAACGCGGCGCGTCTGAAACTCCTCAAGCCGCACGGCGTCGTGCTCAACTTCGCCCGCGGCGGAATCGTCGATGAGTCGGCGGTGCTCGAAGCGCTCGATGCGGGGAAGCTCGGGGCATATGTGTGTGACTTCCCGAGCGCCGCGAACAAGAAGCATCCTCGCGTGATCGCGCTGCCCCACCTCGGCGCTTCCACGAGGGAAGCGGAGGAGAACTGTGCGGTCATGGTCGCGGACACCCTCCGCGAGTTCCTGGAGCACGGCAACATCCGCCATTCCGTCAACTTCCCGGAGGCCGTCCTGCCGAGAACCGGGGCGGGGACGAGGCTTGCCATCGCCAACGAGAACGTTCCCAACATGGTCGGCCAGATCTCGACGGCGCTCGCGAGCGCGAACCTCAACATTGCCGACCTGCTCAACAAATCGCGCGGGGAGCTGGCATACACTCTGATCGATGTGGACGGGGCGGTGCCCGCCCCGATCATCGAACGACTGCGCGGCATCGAGGGTGTCCTGGCCGTGCGGGAACTGTAAGGCATCCTGAATGAAGCGCCGCCGCCCCGAACGCAACACCAGCAAGACTCGCGCCCGAACGGCACCGCCCGCCTCCAAGGTGCAATCGCGGCCTTCCACTGCCGGCGCTCCGACGCTGGCGTCCATTCGCGACCGGATCGACGAGATCGATGCGCGCATTCACGAGCTCTTGAACGAGCGCGCCAAGTACGCCCAGCAAGTCGGGCTGTCCAAGCGTTCCCAGGGGCTCGGCACGGCGGACTTCTACAAGCCCGAGCGGGAAGCACAGGTCCTGCGCCGGGCGCTCGAGCGCAACAAGGGCCCGCTTCGGAACGAGGAAGTCGTCCGGCTGTTCCGCGAGATCATGTCGGCCTGTCTCGCCCAGCAGGAGCCGCTCAAGGTGGCCTTCCTCGGGCCGGAAGGCACGTTCTCGCAGCAGGCCGTTCTCAAGCATTTCGGCCACTCGGTCCGCGCGCTCCCGCTCCCGGCCATCAGCGAAGTGTTCGAGGAAGTGCAGGCGGCTCACGCAGATTTCGGCGTGGTGCCGATCGAGAACTCGACCGAGGGCACCGTCAACAACACGCTCGACATGTTCCTGTCTTCGCCGCTCAAGATCTGCGGCGAGGTGGAGATGCGCATCCAGCAGCACTTGATGGGGCAGATGCGCGGCCTCGAGAAGATCGTGCGCGTCTGCTCGCATCAGCAGTCGCTCGCGCAATGCCGCCATTGGCTCGACGAGCACCTGCCGGCAGTGGAGCGCATTGCGGTCAGCAGCAACGCCGAAGCGGCGCGTCGCGCGCGTGACGAGGACGGTACCGCTGCCATTGCCGGGCAGGCCGCGGCCGAGGTGTACGGCCTCAACATCATCGTCCCGGAGATCGAGGACACGCCGGACAACACGACGCGCTTTCTGGTCATCGGCCGCAAGCTCTTCAGCCCGAGCGGCGATGACAAGACGACGCTGCTGGTTTCGAGCGGGGATACGCGCTCGCCGGGCTCGCTTTACCGGCTGCTGGCGCCGCTCGCCGAGCACGGCATCAGCATGACCCGCATCGAGTCGCGCCCGTCGCGCCGGCGCAAGTGGGACTACGTGTTCTTCATCGACGTGGTCGGCCATGCCGATGAGTCCCCGCTCAAGGAGGCGCTCGAGGAGCTCAAGCGCCGCGCCTCGCTCTTTCGCATCCTGGGCTCCTATCCAACAGCCGTTCTGTAATCGCCATGACATTCGACCCCGTCCGCCTCGCCGCCCCGGGCGTTCGCACGCTCGCTCCGTACGTTCCAGGCAAGCCCATCGAGGAGCTCGAGCGCGAATACGGCGTTCGCGACAGCATCAAGCTCGCCTCGAACGAGAATCCGCTCGGCCCCGGGGCGAAAGCGCTCGAGGCGATCGCGCGCGCCTCGCGTCATATCGGCCTCTATCCCGACGGCAGCGGCTTCGCGCTCAAGCAAGCTTTGGCCCGCAAGCACGGGTGCGGGATGGAGTGCATCACCCTGGGCAACGGCTCGAACGACGTGCTGGTGATGGTGGCGGAAGCGTTTCTGACGCCGGACAGCGAGGCGGTGTATTCGCAGTACGGGTTCGCTGTTTATCCGATCGCCGTGCAGGCGACTGGCGCGACTGCCCGCGTGGCGCCCGCGCTTCCAGCCGACAGCGACATGCCGCTAGGACACGATCTCGAGGCCATGGCGCGGCTGATCAACGATCGCACGCGCGTGGTGTTCGTCGCCAATCCGAACAATCCCACGGGCACCTGGGTCGATAGCGACG
Organism: Steroidobacteraceae bacterium; assembly: GCA_036381695.1. Classification (GTDB taxonomy): domain Bacteria; phylum Pseudomonadota; class Gammaproteobacteria; order Steroidobacterales; family Steroidobacteraceae; genus Steroidobacter. The sequence goes on along the minus strand of DASVCI010000143.1, from coordinate 2,753 downwards.
CGTTGCGGCGCTTCGTCGCGTCCGTTCCGATGCATGCGCTCGTCGTAGTGGACGAGGCATACATCGAATACGTGAGCGAACCGAAATACCCGGATGCGAGTCGCTGGCTCGGCGAGTTTCCGAATCTCATCGTGACGCGCACGTTCTCGAAGGCGTACGGGCTCGCGGGGCTGCGAGTGGGCTATGCGCTGAGCTCGCCGGGTGTCGCCGATTTGCTCAATCGCGTGCGGCAGGCGTTCAACGTCAACAGCCTCGCGCTGGCGGCGGCGCAGGCGGCGCTCGAGGATACCGAGCATCTGGCCAGGTCGGTCGAAGTGAATCGCACGGGGCTCGCGCAGCTTCAGGCCGGTTTCGAGGCGCTCGGAGTGAAGTATCTGCCGTCGGTCGGTAACTTCGTCCTGATTGATTGCGAGCGGCCGTCGGGCCCGGTGTACGAGGCGATGCTGCGGCAAGGAGTCATCCTCCGACCGGTGGCGAACTATAAGCTGCCGAATCACATGCGCATCACCGTCGGCACTCGCGAGCAGAACGAGCGCATGCTCGCGGCGTTGCGCGTAGCGCTCGGCCGATAGCATTTGCATGGCGCACTACGTCGCTCATCCTGTTGCTCGCGCGGTCGGCGCTATCCGCGTGCCCGGTGATAAGTCGATCTCCCATCGAGCGCTCATGCTGGGCGGCATTGCGCAGGGAATGACCGAGGTGCGCGGCTTTCTCGAAGGCGAGGATTGCCTGGCGACGATGAAGGCGATGCGCGCGCTCGGGGTTCGCATCGAGCAGAGCGAGCCGGGCAAAGCGAGGGTGTTCGGAGTCGGTCTGCACGGCCTGAAGGCCGCGCCTCACGCGCTCGATCTGGGGAACTCAGGCACGGCGATCCGGCTGATGACGGGGCTCCTCTCGGGCCAGAGCTTCGACAGTGAGCTGATCGGCGATGCTTCGCTGATGAAGCGGCCGATGGAGCGGGTGGCCAAGCCGCTTCGCGAGATGGGCGCGCTCGTCAGCACCACCGAAGGCAAGCCGCCGGTGCGCATCAAGGGAGGAGCGAAGCTCAAGGGCATTCGCTACGAGTTGCCTGTCGCGAGCGCGCAGGTGAAGTCGGCCATCCTGCTCGCAGGGCTCTATGCCGAAGGCGATACGACAGTGATCGAGCCCGCGGTCACGCGGGATCACACCGAACGGATGCTGCTCAGTTTCGGCTGCCGGGTGGATTCAGCGGACGGCGAGGTGAGGTTGTCGGCGCCGACGCGGCTCGATGCGTGCTCGCTCGAAGTGCCGGGCGATTTCTCTTCCGCCGCGTTTTTCATAGTGGCCGGCTCCATCGCGCACCAGGCAGCCGCGGCGGATGTACTGACCATCACTGGGGTGGGCTTGAACCCGACCCGCACGGGGCTTCTCGATATCCTAGCGCTCATGGGCGCGAAGCTGAGGGTGGTCAATCATCGCAGCGCCGGCGCTGAGCCGGTCGCGGACATCGAAGTGCGGCCGGCTCCGCTGAAAGGGATTCACGTGCCCGAGCACCTCGTGCCGCTCGCAATCGATGAGTTTCCGGCTCTGTTCATCGCGGCCGCGTGTGCGGAAGGGGAGACCGTCGTGACCGGCGCGCAAGAGCTGCGCGTGAAGGAGAGCGATCGGATCGCGGTGATGGCCGAAGGGCTCGAGGCGCTCGGCGTGTCTTGCGAGGTGCTGCCGGATGGAATCCGCATCCAGGGCCGGCCGGAACGACACGCGTTCCGCGGCGGTACCGTCGACAGTCACGGCGATCATCGCATCGCCATGTCATTCTCCCTCGCGAGCCTCAGGGCCGGTGAGCCGATCAAGATCCTCGACGTGGCGAACGTCGCCACTTCGTTCCCGGGCTTTCCCACGGTTGCTGGCGCCGCGGGGCTGAGGGTGGAAGCGTTCGACGATTAGCGGTCGAGCGGTGCCTGGCGTGCAGGGTGGGTGCGATGTCCACAGTTCGCCCGCGCCGGAAAACTGCTGCACACTGACGCCCTTAGCAACGATTCCTCCCTCATCGGCTCAACCTGATGTCCGTGCCCATCATCACTATCGACGGTCCGAGCGGCTCCGGTAAGGGCACGATCTCGCGTCGGGTGGCCGAGCACCTCGGCTTCAGGCTCCTCGACAGCGGCGCCCTGTACCGCCTGGTGGCCTATGCCGGGGCGCAGCGTGGGCTCGACCCCGACGACGAGGCGGCCTATGCCCGCATCGCCGACGGGCTGGACGTGACCTTTGGAACGGGGCCCCACGGCGAAGAGCAGATCTGGCTCGAAGGCCGCGAGGTGAGCCACGGAATCAGGACCGAGCAGGTGGGCGAGGGGGCCTCGCGAGTGGCGGCCATGCCGGCCGTCCGGGCTGCGCTCCTCGAGCGCCAGCGGGCGTTCGCCCAGCCGCCGGGGCTGGTGGCCGACGGGCGCGACATGGGGACGGTTGTGTTCCCCACCGCCCGCCTCAAAATCTTTCTTACTGCGAGCCCCGAGGAGCGCGCCAGGCGGCGTTATAAGCAGTTGAAAGACAAGGGTCTTGATGCTAATCTCGCCGCCCTTTCGCTGGAGATCGCCGAGCGCGACCGGCGCGACGCAAGCCGCCCGATCGCACCGCTGAAGCCCGCCGCGGACGCTGTGATCGTAGACTCCACTTCGATGACGATCGATGCTGTCGTATCACGCGTGCTGGATCTGGCCGCCTCACGCATTCCAGCGAACTGACTTCCGCTTCAAGTCGCCCGCCGCCTGCCGGCCCGGAGACCTGACGCG
>DASVCI010000142.1:0-4011 GCA_036381695.1 Steroidobacteraceae bacterium | reverse complement strand
CATCGTCCCTTTCGTTACTTCAGGAGTCATCATGAAAACCACGTTCGAACTGGTCGCCGATCCCCGCGACGGCGTGCAGGGGAAGGGTGCGAGCCGCCGCCTGCGCCGCAAGGGGAAGGTCCCGGCGATCCTCTACGGGGGCCACCAGGAGCCCCGGCCCATCACGCTCGATCACCAGAACCTGCTGTCGCTCCTCGTGAACGAGCGGTTCTTCTCCACGATCATCTCGCTGAAAGTGAACGGCGAGACGCAGCCGGCCATCGTCAAGGACGTGCAGCGTCATCCGGCCAAGAACCAGATCCTGCACATGGATCTGCAGCGCGTGCTCGAGAACGAGAAGATCCGGATGACGATCCCGCTGCACTTCAAGGGCGCCGCAGTCGCGCCGGGCGTGAAGACGCAAGGCGGCGTGGTCTCGCACCTGCTGAACGAAGTGGACGTGACGTGTCTGCCGAAGGATCTGCCCGAGTACCTCGAGGTGGACCTCTCCACGATGGAGATCAATCAGATCAAGCGCCTCTCGGACATTCCGCTGCCCGAGGGGGTGGAGCTGGTCGATCTCCTTCACGGCCGCGACGAGGCGGTGGTCTCGATCCATCATCCGCGCGCGGAGGAAGCGGAGGCTGCTCCGGAAGCCGCCGCTGCCGCTGCTGCTGCGGCCGCGGCTCCTGCCGCGGCGCCGGCCGCTGCGTCGGAAGAGGCCAAGAAGGAAGGCGGGAAGAAGTAAGCACTCGCCCGTGTTCAGCTCGCTTCGCGCGGCTGAACACGGGCGGTGCCACCGTTCCCAGTTTCGTCATTCGAATGGCTCGCGCCTTGCGAGGCCTGAACGATTCGCTCTCTCGAGCGTCCGCGATCGAAAGGCCTCGTCGAAACGAAGCACGGTGACATTCCCGACAGTCCGATGGCCGGTACTCCTCTCAAGATCATCGTCGGTCTCGGTAACCCCGGGCCCGAGCATCTGCTGACTCGCCACAACGCGGGCTTCTGGTTCGTGGATGCGCTCGCCGCGCGCGAGGGCGCCCGCTTCCGCAGCCACAACAAGTTCCAGGGCGAGATCTGCCGCGTGCAGCTCGCCGGAAGCGAAGTGACGCTGCTCAAGCCGATGACGTACATGAACCGCAGCGGGCTCGCGATCCGTGCGCTTGCCGATTACCTGAAAGTGCCTGGCGAGCAGATCCTCGTCGCGCATGACGAGCTCGATCTGCCCGTCGGCGAGGCCCGCTTCAAATTCGGCGGCGGGCACGGCGGCCACAATGGGATGCGGGACGTGATTACGCACATGGGCCCCGATTTCTGGCGGCTGCGCCTCGGCATCTCCCATCCCGGCGACAAGGAGCAAGTGATCGATTACGTCCTGCGCCGCGCGCCCAGGGAAGAGGAAGAGAAGATCATCGCGAGCGTCGGCGCCGCCCTCGATGCACTCAACGTGTTCGTCGAGCAGGGTGCCGAGCGGGCAATGAACGGCTTGCACGGGAAGAAGAGCTGATGGGTATCAAGTGCGGCATCGTCGGGTTGCCCAATGTCGGCAAGTCCACGCTCTTCAACGCTCTGACGCGCGCGCAGATCGCCGCCGAGAACTATCCGTTCTGCACGATCGATCCGAACGTCGGGGTGGTCCCCGTTCCCGATCCGCGCCTCGACGTGCTGGCTTCGATCGTCAAGCCGCAGCGCGTTCTGCCTGCGACGGTCGAGTTCGTAGACATCGCCGGGCTGGTGGCGGGCGCTTCGAAAGGCGAGGGGCTCGGTAACAAGTTCCTCGCGCACATTCGTGAGACGGACGCGATCGCGCACGTGGTTCGTTGCTTCGAGAATGACGACGTGGTGCACGTTGCGGGCCGCGTGAAGCCGCTCGACGATATCGCGGTCATCAATACGGAGCTGGCGCTGGCTGACCTCGATACGGTGGAGCGAGGCTTGCAGCGTGCTGAGAAGGCTTCGAAGGCCGGTGACAAGGAGGCGATTCGGCTGCGAGACCTGCTCAAGCGTCTGCGTGACCATCTCGATTCGGGCCGGCCCGCCCGCTCGCTCATCCAGGATCCGGAAGAGCGGGCCCTGGTGAGCGAGCTGCACTTGATCACGATGAAGCCGCTCATGTACGTGGCGAACGTCAACGAGAACGGATTCACCAACAATCCGCATCTCGATGCCGTGCGCGAGCTGGCTGAATCGGAGGCCTCGCAAGTCGTCCCGGTCTGTGCGGCGATCGAGGCTGAGATCGCGCAGCTCGAAGAAGCCGATCGCGCCGAGTTCCTGCGCGAGCTCGGGCTCGATGAGCCGGGGCTCAATCGTGTCATTCGCGCCGCTTACAAGCTGCTCGGCCTGCAAACGTATTTCACCGCCGGCGAGAAGGAAGTCCGGGCCTGGACCGTGCGCGTCGGGGCCACCGCCCCTGAGGCGGCGGGAGTGATTCACAGCGATTTTCAGAAGGGATTCATCCGCGCCGAAGTGATCTCGTACGAGGATTTCGTCACGTACGAGGGAGAGCAGGGGGCGAAAGAAGCCGGGAAGCTTCGGCTCGAAGGCAAGGAGTACGTCGTCCAGGAAGGCGACGTGATGCACTTCCGCTTCAACGTTTGAGCCCGGGCCCTGTCCGCCCGCAGGGACGACGGGCCGAACTGAATCTTCTCAAGCCGCGAGAAATTCCAGCAGCACGCGCGTGAACTCGTCCGCCTGCTCTATGTTCACCAGGTGCGCGCCTTCCAGCATCACTCGCTTGGCGCCGGGAATCGAGGTGGCGATCAGCGTGGCATCTGCCGGCGTCGTGCCCGGGTCCTGCGTCCCGCCTATCACGAGCGTGGTGGCGGTGATCGACTTGATCGACTCGCGCTGATCCATGTCTCGCACGGCCGCGGCACAGGCGGCGTAGCCCTTCGGCTCCGCGCTCAGGAGCATCTGACGGATCCGATCGACTTTCTCGGGGTGCTGCTCCCGAAAGCCTTGCGTGAACCAGCGGCCCAGAATGCTCTCGACCAGGGGCGAGAGTCCCTGCTTCAGGACAGTCTCGATCCTCGTGTTCCACGTTTCGCGGCTCGGCATGTACGGGGCGGTGCTGCAGAGTGCGAGCTTCAGGACTCGATCCGGCCACTGAGTCGCGATGCTCATCGCCGTCATGCCGCCGATGGAAAGCCCGCACAAATGTGCGCGTGCAACGCCGCATGCGTCGAGGACGGCGACGGCATCTTTCGCCAGTTGTTCGATGGTCAGCTCGGACCGCGACCCGCTCGTTGACTTGCCGTGCCCTCGGGCATCGAAGCGGATCAGCTCGTAACGCTCGCTCAGGGGCTCGACCTGGTCATCCCACATCTCGAGCGAGGTGCCGAGCGCGTTGATCAGCAGCAAGGCTGGCGCGCCCGGCCGCGGCAGGTGCTCGCAACGGAGCTGTGCATCTTCGGTCGTGACTGTTTTCATCCCTCGGCCTCCCGATGCGCCCGGCCGGTCGATATTAAAGCAGGGCTTGCCGCCCTGCATGGGGGTGTCGGCAAAATCCGCCTGTTTCCACCGAACGCCTGCGCGAGCGCATCGCTCACGTCCTCTGCAATCATTCCTGGATGATGTACGAACGAGACGGGGTCGTAGAGGGGCTATGCCAATGCCACTGAGTGGAAAGCTCGCGCGTCGTATCGATACTCCGTCGAAACGACGCTATCGGAGGGATCGCACTGCCGAACGCCGCACGCGTGGCGCTGCATGAGAAGCTCGGTTTCAAGAACGTGGTGCACTACGAGGAAGTAGGGCGGAAGTTCGGCCAATAGATTGATGTGGGGACTGGCAGCTGATGTTCTGAGCCTGTGAGCAGCCGAATGTCCAACAACAAAAAGTCGGGAACGCACACGCGGCGGCCCCGCTGGTGATGGCCCGCCGGCGAAAAAATGAACGGCCCGAGACATAGGTGACGACTTGTACCGGACACATGGGTAACACTTTCCGCTTTGCAGCGGGAGGCGTTGATGCCGTGGCAGGAGTGTTCGGTGATGGAGGAGCGTCTTCGCTTCGTGGCCCGTCTTCTCGAGG
>DASVCI010000141.1:0-10729 GCA_036381695.1 Steroidobacteraceae bacterium | reverse complement strand
TGAACACCCAGGAGCTGACCGAAATACATCAGGTTCTGGCCGCCGTGCACGACACGGTTGGCATGCTCCCCGTCCCGCGGTGCGATCAAGAAGACGTGCTCGAAGCCATAGACCGAGTCGAGTCGGAGCTCGCGAGCTCCCGTCCGAACGTCCTGGTCATCGGCACGTTCTTGAACTCGATTGCGCGAAGCCTGCGTACCGAGCCCGAGGCTCGGGATGTGTGCCTGCGCATCGAGGACGCGATCGAGCACGCGGGCCTGCCTAGCACCTGGCAGGCCGGGATCTGATCGGCCTGAAGGCCGAAACGGCCGCGCCCGTCGCGGCACAGGGGCGTGCACGCAGCTCTCACGCCGCCTCATCACTCCCCCACTCCGATCGAAGCGTCTTCAATCGCCGTCGGCCGGAACACCGGTCGCCGCGACCACTTGGAATTCGTCTCGGGCCGTGCCGCGAAGACGCGGCGCCGAGCCATGCATCCACACTGAAGTGGCGAACTCCCGTGACTCCCCCGCCGGCACGCTGATGCTGATCCAGTGTCTGTCCTGCCACACCATCGCGCAGCCACTCGGATCGAGCGCTCCTTCATGGCAATCATGTCGCGTCACCGTGACGGTGATCGATCTCAAGTGGCTCTCGTGGGAATGGTTGACTACGCTGCCGCGCAACTCGAACGGCGCGCCGCCGCCAGTGAGCCTGGCATCGCGCAGCTCGACTTCGGTCAACGGGATCGACTCGGGAATCGCGGCCGAGGCAGTCGGCCGCTCGCGCGCTTTCGTGCGATCGGCGCTTTCGCCTTCTCCGCTCAAACGCTGCACCACGCCCCAGGCGAGCAAAGCAGCGAGTATGACCAAGCCTGCGATGCCGACGGGCCTCAGGCGAGGCACGGCGAGTGCGATAACGATGAAGATGGCGGCGAGAATCCAGTACATCCCGCAAGCATACAAGGAACCCGCGCGGAACCTCACCCGAGGCGGGACGTTGCACTCGCAGGCATTTCACCTCGAGGAGAGCCCGATGGGCACGAAGCCACGTAACGAAGGCGAAGGCAACAAGACTGCCGATCGAAACTATCGCGAGGCCACGCGGGAGTTCGTCGAGTCCGAGCGCGGCCGCGACGAGATCGAGAAAGCCGGCGATGTAAGCGCCGAGCGCGAGAAGGACATCCGCCGCGCCGAGGAGGAAGCAAAGGCGCGCGCTAAAGAGCACGATCCGGAAGAGACCCGCGATCCGCACCAGAAGCATTGAAGCGGCACGCGAGCGGCACTGGCTTCGGGCTCGTGCCCACCTCGCTGAGCGAACCGCAGCTCGCATGAAGCGGCCAGCGCCGAAAGCGCTGGCCGTTGCTCGTCTGGCCCTGCGCTCCGGCTTCTAACCTCGCGCCCGAGGCCTTGCCCTGTCAGTCGCATTTGCCCGCGGCGGCCTTTATGGGTCACCATCGCCTGCGCGAACCTCAAGAACAACCAATGCAGTGACCCAGGCGACACCAGTCTCGAGCATTCCCCGAAAGCGCATTCAGTCCGTCTTCGGCGGCTCCGTCGGCAACCTGATCGAGTGGTACGACTGGTACACGTATGCGTCGTTCGCGATCTATTTCGCGCCGGCCTTCTTCCCTGAGGCCGATCGCACCACGCAGCTCCTGAACAGCGCAGCGATTTTCGCAGGCGGCTTTCTCGTGAGGCCGATCGGCGGCTGGGTGCTGGGCCGCTATGCAGACCGCCACGGCCGCAAGGCGGCGCTCACGCTGTCCGTCCTGCTCATGTGCTTCGGATCGCTCCTCGTCGCCGTCCTGCCCGGCTATGCGACGATCGGCGTCGCAGCTCCGCTTCTCCTCTTGCTCGCGCGCCTGCTCCAGGGCTTCAGCGTGGGCGGCGAGTACGGCACCAGCGCGACGTACATGAGCGAAGTCGCCCCACCCCACCGGCGCGGCTTCTACTCGGGGCTCCTGTACTCCACCCTCATCCTGGGGCAGCTCCTCTCGATCGCGGTGCTCCTGGTTCTGCAGTTCGTGCTCCTCACCCCGAAGCAGCTCGAGAGCTGGGGCTGGCGCATTCCATTTTTCATTGGCGCGCTCGCCGCGCTGGCCGCGCTTTATCTCAGGCGCAATCTTCCGGAAACCGACGTGTTCGCCGCTGCACGCGGGCACCACGATGCCGGGCTTCTGCGCGTGCTCGCCAAGCATCCGCGGGAAGTGCTGGTCGTCGTGGGCCTCACGATGGGCGGAACGGTGTACTTCTACACCTTCACGACGTACATGCAGAAGTTCCTGCTCAACACGGTCGGGCTGACCAAGGGCGAGTCGACCGTGATCACGGCCGCGAGCCTGTCGTTGTTCATGCTGATGCAACCGCTCATGGGTGCGCTGTCGGACCGGGTCGGGCGCAGGCCCATGCTGATCACCTTCGGCACGCTCGCGCTCCTCACCACAGTTCCGCTCTTCTCCGCACTGGAGCAGGCCCAGGACGCATGGACCGCGTGGCTCCTCGTGATGGCGGGGCTCGCGATCTCCTCGTTCTACAGCTCCATCAGCGCCATCGTGAAGGCCGAGCTCTTCCCGGTCGAGATTCGCGCGCTGGGCGTCGGCCTGCCGTATGCCATAGCGGGCTCGATCTTCGCCGGCAGCGCCGAGTACATCGCGCTGCTGTTCAAATCGCTCGGGAACGAGAGCGGGTTCTACTGGTACGTGACGCTGTGCGCCTTCGGCTCGCTCCTCGTGTACATCTTCATGCGCGAGCCCCAGCGCGCCTCCCGGATATGACGCGCCCCGGCTTGCGCACGCGAGCGCGAGCGTGAAGACTTCGCCGGCCATGAAGAAACCTTCCGCCAGAGCGCCTCGCGATGGAGGCGGCATCGTCTACTCCACCGGCATCGGCGAGCGCTGCCCGAACTGCCTGCGCGCGATCAAGGACTGCGTCTGCAAGAAGGGCACTCCGGGCAAAGTGGCGGGCGACTCCGTCGTGCGCGTCAGCCGCGAGACCCAGGGCCGCCGGGGCAAGGGAGTGACCGTGATCAGCGGCCTGCCTCTGCCGCCGGCCGAGCTCGAAGCGCTCGCCACCGAGCTCAAGAAGCGCTGCGGCTCGGGCGGCGGCGTCGTGAACGGACGCATCGAGATTCAAGGCGAGCATCGCGACCGCCTCGTCGAGGAGCTCAACCGGCGCGGCTGGAAAGCAAAGCGCGCCGGCGGATGATCGGACTGCCGGAGCGCGCCGTTCTGATGCGCTCATCCATCCGCCTTGTGCGGTCATCCGCAAGCTGTACGGAGCGACTTCGGAATGCTCTGGTCGGCCTCGGAAGATTTCGTTTACGCTTGGCCGTCCTCGTTTCCCATTCCGGAGTCGACCCGATGAAGCTGAGCGTGTTCACGACGACCGCCCTGTTGATGACCTCGATCGCGACGGCTGCGCCCGTCAAGTACACCATCGATCCGAATCACACCTACCCGAGCTTCGAAGCCGACCACTTCGGCGGCCTGTCGACGTGGCGTGGCAAATTCAACAGCACCTCCGGCACGATCGTGCTCGATCGCGAAGCCGGCACGGGGAGCCTCGATGTGAAGATCGACACGGCCTCGATCGACTTCGGGCACGAGAAGCTGAACGAGCACGCGAAGTCCGCGGATATGTTCGACGTCGAGAAATATCCCGAGGCCACTTACACCGGCAAGCTCACGAAGTTCGTGAACGGAGCGCCCACCGAAGTCGAGGGGTCGCTCACGCTCAAAGGGGTGAGCAAGCCCGTCAAGCTCACGATCGACCGCTTTCTCTGCAAGCCGAATCCGCTGAACAAGAAGCAAGTGTGCGGTGCGAACGCGACCGCCCGCATCAACCGCGCGGATTTCGGCATCGACTACGGCAAGGCCTACGGGTTCGACATGACGACCGTGCTCCACATCCAGGTGGAGGCCGTACGCGACTCGGAGTAGCCGCTTCCGGCTGATCGGCCGGGCCGAGCTCCTTAATCGTTCCGGTAGATCAACCTCAAGCCATCGTTGCCGCAGAGCTGCGAGAGACGCTCGGTGAGCTCTCTCGTCGGCTTGACGCACCACTCTTCGGAGAAGACGAGCTCCGCCTTCGCGGCGGAGCTCTGATAACGCAAGGCGACGGCGCAGCGGCCACCTCGAAACGGCCGCAGCGCCTGCTCCAGCGCCTTCACGAAGTCCCGGCCGGCGCCCTCCGGCCAACGCAGCACGAGCCGCCGCGCGTATTGCAGACGCGCCTGATCGATATCCATCACCCTCTTGGCGTTGAGCCGCCAGCCTTCGATGTACTCATCGAACCTGAGCGCGCCTTCGACGATGAGGATGGCGCTCTTGGAAACGAGCGCGCGATACTGCTGCCACACGTCCTCGAACATCGAGGCCTCGAGCCGGCCGCTCCGGTCATCGAGCGTGAAGATCATGCGCCCGCCGCGCTTGCCCAGGTCGAAGACCATGCCGGCGACCGTCACGGGCCGGCCCTTGAAGTAGAGCCCCTCCTGGGTCGTCGGGGTCGGGCGCTCGCCGGTGACGTCGGCGATCCGGCCGCTGATGATCGGCCGCACTTCCTGCTCGAACTCCTCGAACGGGTGTCCGGTGAGATACAGGCCGAGCGTCTCGCGCTCGCCGTCGAGCCGCACCCGCCGGCTCCAATCCGGAAGCACTTCGTTGGCGATCGGCGTCGAGGCGCCCGGGCTCATGTCCATGAGGCCGAACATGTCGTCCTGGCCGACGACGCGCGCCCGGATGGTCTGATCGGCGAGCTGCATGGCCGAAGGCAGCGCGTGCATGAGGGTCGCCCGGTTGGCGCCGAGCGAATCCACGGCACCGGAGCGGATGAGCGCTTCGAGCACGCGGCGGTTCAGGCGATTGAGGTCGCTGCGCCGGCAGAGATCGGCGAGGTCGCGGTACGGCCCCCTCGCCTCGCGCTCGGCCACCAGCATCTCGACGACGGACTGGCCCACGCCCTTGATCGCGCCGAGGCCGTAGCGGATGGAGCGCTCGCTGGAGACGGTGAACATGTACTGCGAGCTGTTGATGTCGGGCGGCTCGACCTTGAGCTGCATCCGCCGCGCCTCGTCGATGAGTGTCACGATCTTGTCGGTCTTGTCCATGTCCGCCGACAGCACCGCAGCCATGAACGCAGCCGGATAGTGAGCCTTGAGCCAGGCCGTCTGGTACGACAGCAGCGCGTAAGCTGCCGAATGCGACTTGTTGAAGCCGTACCCCGCGAACTTCTCCATCAAGTCGAAGATGTGCTCGGCGGTGTGCTGCTCGACGCCGCGGGCGGTCGCCCCCTCGACGAAGATCGAGCGCTGCTTGGCCATCTCCTCGGGCTTCTTCTTGCCCATCGCCCGGCGCAGCAAATCCGCGCCTCCCAACGTGTAGCCGGCCAGCACCTGCGCGATCTGCATGACCTGCTCCTGATACAGGATCACGCCGTAGGTCGGCTCGAGCACGGGCTTCAGAGCGGGATGCAGATAATCGATCGGCCCGGTCGTCTTGCCGTGCTTGCGGGCGATGAAGTCATCGACCATGCCCGACTGAAGGGGACCGGGACGGAAGAGCGCGACCAGCGCCACGATGTCCTCGAATCGGTCCGGCTGCAGGCGACGGATCAAGTCCTTCATGCCGCGTGACTCGAGCTGGAACACCGCCGTCGTCTCGCAACGCTTGAGCAGCTCATAAGTCGCCGGGTCGTCCATCGGCAGCGCGCTCATGTCGATCGGCGGCTCGCCCTTGCGCGCGCGCTCGGCATTGATCGTCTTCACCGCCCAATCGATGATCGTGAGCGTGCGCAGGCCGAGGAAGTCGAACTTCACCAGGCCCGCGGCCTCCACGTCGTCCTTGTCGAACTGCGTGACGACGTTCGCTCCGGTCTCGTCGCAGAAGAGCGGCGTGAAGTCAGTGAGCACCGAAGGAGCGATCACCACGCCGCCCGCGTGCATACCGGCGTTGCGCACGAGTCCCTCGAGCGACATCGCCATGTCGATGACCGTGCGCGTGTCCTCCTCCGTTTCGTAGCGGCGTCGCAGCTCCTCCTCTTTCTCGAGCGCGGCTTTGAGCGTGATGCCGAGCTCGAACGGGATCAGCTTGGCGATCGAGTCGGCGAACCCGTAGCTCATGCCGAACACGCGCGCCACGTCGCGCACGACAGCTTTCGCCGCCATCGTGCCGTACGTGATGATCTGCGAGACGCGCTCGCGACCATAGCGCTGCGCGACGTACTCGATGACCCGATCGCGCCCGTCCATGCAGAAGTCGACATCGAAGTCGGGCATCGAGACGCGCTCGGGATTGAGGAAACGTTCGAACAGCAGGTCGTAGCGGAGCGGATCGAGATCCGTGATGCCGATCGCATACGCGACGAGGGAGCCGGCGCCCGAGCCGCGCCCCGGCCCGACCGGAACGCCATTCTCACGCGCCCAGCGGATGAAATCCGCCACGATGAGAAAGTACCCGGCGAAGCCCATCTGGCAGATCACGCCGAGCTCGGTCTCGAGTCGACGCTCGTATTCCGCGCGCTGGATGACCCGGCCTTCGGAGGGCGCGGCCGCCAGGCGTGCCAGGCGCGCTTCCAGTCCCCGCTTCGCCTCGGCACAGAGAAAGTCTTCTGTCGTGAGCCCCTCCGGGACGGGGTAGGCAGGCAGCACGGACTTGCCGAGCTTGAGCTCCAGGCTGCAACGCCTGGCGATCTCCACGCTGTTCGCGATCGCCTCGGGCAGATCCTCGAACAGATCCGCCATTTCCTCGGGAGACTTGAGGTACTGCTGCTCGCTGTACTTGCGGCGGCGCTTGGGATCGCCGAGCAGCGTTCCGTCGTGAATGCACACGCGCGCCTCGTGCGCCTCGAAATCCTCCTGCCGGATGAAGCGCACATCGTTCGTCGCGACGACCGGCACGCCCAGCTCGACCGCAAGCTCGAGCGCTCCCTGGATGTAGCGCTCCTCGCCCTCGCGCCCGGTGCGCTGAAGCTCCAGGTAATAGCGATCGCCGAAGAGCGACAGCCAGAGCTCGAGCGCCGCACGCGCGTCGGCTTCCCTCCCGTTGAGAATCGCGCGCCCTACATCGCCCTCGCGGGCGCCCGAGAGAGCGATGAGCCCGGCGGTGTTCTCGGGCGTGAGCCAGCTTCGATCGACGGTCACCTGACCTTTGTGCTGGCCCTCGAGATACGAGCGGCTCACGAGCTGCGCGAGATTGCGATAGCCCGCCTCGTTCTGACAGAGCAGCACGAGCGCGGAAGGCTCGGCACGCTCGCCGTGCTCGCGCAACCGCAAATCGACCCCGATGATCGGCTTGACCCCGGCGGCCTGCGCGGCACGATAGAACTTCACCATCGCAAACAGATTGCTCTGGTCAGTGAGCGCGACAGCCGGCATGCCGGCGGCGACGACGGCATCCATGAGGCCCGGCATGCCGTTCTCGCTCTTGATGCGCACCACGCTGTCGACCAGCGAGTACTCGGTGTGCAAGTGCAGGTGGACGAACATCGACGAGGCTAGCGGGCGCTGGTCGAGACGGGTTCGCGCGACACTGCGACGGAGGATGCACGTGCGCGCCTGCGGATCGAGGCTCGGCTGGCGAGAGCATCGAGCGCGAGACGGACCGGCTCGAAGCTGCGGCGATGAATCGGGCACGGGCCGTAGTGCTCGAGCATCTCGCAATGCTGCGGCGTGCTGTACCCCTTGTGGACCGCAAATCCGTACTGCGGATAGATCGCGTCGAGCCGCCTCATCATCTCGTCACGGGTCACTTTGGCGAGGATCGAGGCCGCGCCGATGCAGGTCTTGAGCGCATCGCCGTCGATGATCGCCTCGAACGTGCAATCGAGCGACAGGCCGGCGAACGACGGGCAGCGGTTGCCGTCGATCTGCACGTGCGCCGGGCGAATGCGCAGCCCAAGAAGCGCGCGGCGCATCGCGAGATGCGTCGCTTCGAGGATGTTGAGCTGGTCGATCTCCTCCACGTCCGCCCAAGCTACGGACCATGCGAGCGCGGCGCTGCGGATCTTGACCGAGAGCTGGGTGCGCTCCTCGGGCTCCAGCACTTTGGAGTCGCGCACGCCGCGTATGCGACGCTTTGGATCGAGTATGACGGCGGCGGCCACCACGGGCCCGGCGAGCGGACCGCGGCCGGCTTCGTCCACTCCAGCGACGAGCCCCGAAGCGGCGAGCGGCAAACTGCCCTGAGAGTACATGTCCTCGACCGGTTCTCTTGGCTCTCCCATCCGCGGCGCTTCGAGCCGAAGTCAGGAGAGGGGTTCGTTGTAAGCAGGGCCGCCCGCGCATCGGCGCGAGGCTAGCGAGAAGCGACCCTGCGAGTGTTCATGAGCTCCACGATCGCCTCTGCGGCGCGCGCACTCGCATCGCGCCTGAGCTCCTCGTGGATGGAGGTGAAAGTTTGCACGAGCCGGTCGCGATCGGCACGCCCCAATTGCTCGAGCACGGCCGGGCCGAGCACCTCGGCGCGAACCTGCTCATTGAAAAACTCGGGGACGACCTGACGGCCAGCCAGGAGGTTCGGCTGAGCGAAGAACGGCGCCTTGAACAGTTTCAAGGTCTTGAGCAGGAAAGTTGTCAGACCGCTCAAGCGATACGCCACCACCATCGGGCGCTTGACAAGCGTCGCCTCCAGTGTCGCCGTGCCTGAAGCGAGCAGCACCACGTCGCTCGCCGCCATCACCTGCTGCGCGTTGCCGTCGATCAGCGCGACTCGTTCCAGCACGCCGGCCGCCGCAAGCGCGCCGGAGAACGTCTCGCGAGCCGGCGCGTTCGCCAGCGCAGCGACGAACTTCAGATCGGGCCGCCTCTCGTGAAGCCATCGAACCGTGGCGGCGAAGTCAGGGCTCAAGCGCGCCACCTCCCCGTGCCGGCTGCCAGGAAGCAGTGCGAGACAGGGGCCCTCCTCCGCAAGCCCGAGTTGTCTGCGCGCTGCACGCGCATCGAGAGTGAACGGCACCTCGTCGGCGAGCGGATGGCCGACGAAGACCGCCCGCACGCCGTGCTCGTCGTAGAACCGCTGCTCGAACGGGAGCAGGCACAGCACCAGATCGACGGCGCGGCCGATGGTGCGCACGCGCCCCTGCCTCCAGGCCCACACTTGCGGGCTGACGTATTGCACGGTCGGGATCCCGCTCGCCTTCAAGCGCGGCATCAGGCGCAGATTGAACTCCTTCGCGTCGACGCCGATGTAGACGTCGGGGCGCTCCTTCAGCACGCGCCGGACCAGCTCACGACGGATTCGCAAAAGACGAGGCAGATGCGGAATGACCTCGGCCAACCCCATCACTGCGAGGCTCTCGGCGTGCTCCCAGGGCTCGCAACCGGCCGCAATCATGCGAGGACCGGCGATCCCGGCAAAGCGCGCGCCGGGCAAACGAATTCGCAATGCTTCGATGAGCCGTGCGCCCAGCGTGTCTCCGGAGGCTTCGCCGGCCACGAGCACGATCAAAGGGGAAGAGGAAGGCATGCCGGCTGTGATTCTCGTTCCTGGCCGTCGGTCCGCCCCGGGCATGTCGCGGCGCGCCTGGAGGAGCCGCCTCGTGTGCGCGCCGCCCCGGCGATCCCCGCAACCGCCCTGCTTATCTCACGATCCCGACGCGCTCGCGCCTCGGCGTCGAATCCTTGAGGAACTCGACGAGCGGAGCGATCTCGGGTTGAGTGAGCGCGCGCTCGGCCAGTTCGTCGGTCGCCTGTGCGAGCTTGAGCCCCGAGCGATACAGCGTCTTGTACGCTTCACGGATGTTTCGGATCTGCTCGGGTGTGAAGCCCCGCCGCTTCAAGCCTTCCGCGTTCACACTGTGCGGTTCGGCCGGACGGCCGACTGCCATCACGAAGGGAGGGACGTCCCGCGTCACTGCCGTATTGTTCGCGATGAAGGCGTGCGCGCCGACCTTGCAGAACTGGTGCACGCCCGCGAAGCCGCCCATGTGCACCCAGTCGCCCATCTCGACGTGACCGCCGAGCGTCGCGTAATTGGCGAACACGCAATGCGAGCCGATGACGCAATCGTGGCCGACGTGCGAGCCGGTCATGAAGAGGTTGTCGTTGCCTATGCGGGTGACGAGCTTGTCCTTGGTCGTGCCGCGGTTGATCGTACAATTCTCGCGAAAGGAGTTGCGATCGCCGATCTCGAGCCGGGTCGGCTCGCCGGCATATTTGAGATCCTGCGGCGCCGCGCCGATCGAGGCGAACTGGAAGATCTTGTTCTCGCGCCCGATCGTGGTCGGACCTTCGATCACGGCGTGCGGTCCGATCCACGTGCCGGCGCCTATGCGCACACCCGGACCAATGATCGTGTACGCGCCGACCTCGACGTCCGGCGCAAGCTCGGCGTCCTCGGCGATGATCGCAGTGGGATGGATGGCCATGGCCCGAAAGCTCGCCTTCAGCCCGTGCGGCTCATTTCATCTGGCCCGGGGCGACCATCATCTCGGCGCTGGTCGCTTCCTCGCCGTCGACCTCGGCGAGCGTCGAGAACTTCCAGATTCCCCTGAGCGAGCGCTCGAGCGTCGCGTGCATCACGAGCTGATCCCCGGGCCCGACCGGGCGGCGAAAGCGCGCCTTGTCGATGCCGACGAAGTAGAGCTGGCGGCTCTCGTCCGGGTACACCCCGGCCGTGACGAACGCGAGGATGCCGGCGGTCTGCGCCAGCGCTTCGAGGATGATCACGCCCGGCAGCACCGGACGATGGGGAAAGTGCCCCGGAAAATACGGCTCGTTGATGGTGACGTTCTTGAGCGCGCGGATCGACTTGCCG
>DASVCI010000140.1:0-2194 GCA_036381695.1 Steroidobacteraceae bacterium | reverse complement strand
GATGGCCTCGTAGATGATGCTGTAGTACCGCACGTCGATGCCCGACTCCTTGATCATGTTGCGAGCCGAGCTGTCGGCGCGGACGTTGAAGCCGATGATGCGCGCGTTCGAAGCCATCGCCAGCGTGACATCGGACTCGGTAATGCCGCCGACGCCGCTCGAAATGACCTTGACGGCCACCTCGTCCGTGGAAAGCTTCGTAAGCGCATCGCGCAGCGCCTCCGCACTGCCCTGCACGTCGGCCTTGATGACAAGCTGCACGCTCGCGGTCTTGCCGTCGCCCATCTGCGAGAGCATGTCCTCGAACTTCGCCGGGCCCTGCTTCGCGAGCTTCGTGTCACGGAACTTGCCTTGCCGATACAACGCGACTTCACGGGCCTTACGCTCGCTTTCGACCACGAGCAACTCGTCACCCGCGTTCGGCGCGCCCGAGAGACCCAGCACGACGACCGGCAGCGACGGACCAGCCTCCGTCACCTGCTGCCCCTTCTCGTCGAACATCGCACGCACGCGGCCGTATTCCTGACCCGCAAGGATCGGATCACCCGGCTTCAGCGTGCCGCGCTTGACCAACACCGTGGCGACGGCACCGCGGCCCTTCTCCATGCTGGACTCGATGACGACGCCGGCGGCCGGGCCTTCGCGCGTCGCTTTCAGCTCGAGCACGTCGGCCTGGAGCAAGATCGCATCCAGGAGCTGATCGATGCCCTCGCCCGTGCGCGCGGAGACGTGCACGAACAGCGTATCGCCGCCCCAGTCCTCCGGAAGCACGTTGTGCTTCGACAGCTCGGTGCGCACGCGATCCGGATCGGCATCTGCCTTGTCGATCTTCGTGACGGCGACCACGATCGGCACCTCGGCCGCTCGCGCGTGCTGAATAGCCTCGACGGTCTGCGGCATCACGCCGTCGTCGGCTGCCACAACGAGCACTACGATGTCGGTAACCTGCGCGCCACGAGCACGCATCGCGGTGAACGCCGCGTGACCAGGCGTATCCAGGAACGTGATGACGCCCTTGGGCGTCTCCACGTGATACGCGCCAATGTGCTGCGTGATGCCGCCCGCCTCGCCTGCCGCGACTTTCGTCCTGCGAATGTAGTCGAGGAGCGAGGTCTTGCCGTGGTCGACGTGACCCATGACGGTGACCACAGGCGCCCGAGGCGACAGCTCGTGCGAGGCGTCGGTGGCCTGCAGCTCGTCCTCGATGGCGCTTTCCTTGATGATCACGGGATTGTGGCCCAGCTCCTCGACCACGAGCACGGCCGTGTCCTGGTCGATGGGCTGATTGATCGTGGCCATCACGCCCATGTTCATCATGACCTTGATGACTTCGTTCGCCTTCACGGCCATGCGCTGCGCGAGCTCGCCGACGGTGATCGTCTCACCGATCTGCACATCTCGCTTGACGGGCGCGGCGGGGCGCTCGAAGCCATGCTGCGTCTGCAGGCTGACCTGCACGGGACGGCGCGACCTCGAGGCCTGCGACTGCTTCTTCTTCTTGAAGCGGGCGCTGGCGTCGCTCGACACGTGCAGCTCGGCGCGCTGGATGCGCGGAGCTTCGCGTTCGCGCTCGCGCTCGGATTCGCGGGCTTTCGCCGCTTCCTGCTCACGCCGGCGCTCAGCCTCCTGACGCTCGCGCGCTTCCGCGAGCCGGCGGGCTTCAGCCTCGGCCAGCAACCGCGCTTCCTCGTCGGCTCGACGACGCGCCTCTTCTTCCTCGCGCTGGCGCTGCTCCGCGGCGCGCGCCTCCGCTTCCAGCTGCTCCTGCTGCCTGCGGGCTTCGTCATCCACCTGCGCAGGCTGTTGCGCTTGCTGCTGCGGCTGTGCCTCGGCGGCCGGTTGCGGAGCGACCTCCTGCGCCTGGCGCTGGCGGTCGGCTTCCTCTTGCTGCGCGCGAGCGCGCTCCTCGAGGACGCTGCGATTCAGGTACGTCTTTTTGCTGCGGACCTCGACATTGACCAGGCGCGCACGCCCCTGCGCCGAGGCGACCTTGAGCTCGCCCTGGGACTTGCGCTTGAGCGTGATCTTGCGAGGCGCAGGGTCCTGCGTGCGACCGTGGGCACGGCGCAGGTACGTCAGCAACTCCATCTTCGCGTCGTCGCTGATGGTGTCGTTGGCGCCCGAGACGCGAATGCCGGCCTCGTCGAGCTGCGAGAGCAGCCGCTCGACCGGCACTTTCAGCACCTCGGCAAAT
>DASVCI010000139.1:0-10133 GCA_036381695.1 Steroidobacteraceae bacterium | reverse complement strand
GAGCTGATCGTGACCAACGAAGGAACTTTGCCGACGGAGGATCTCGGGGCCGCGCCGCGTCGTTTCACGACCCATCCGGGCGGCCACGGGATGGGGCTGTATCTGGTCAGGCGAATCTGCGAGCGCTACGGCTGGGCCATCGAGCTGGCGAACGGGCCGGCCGGCGTCACCGCCACGCTGGCGTTCGGGAGCACGCCGCCAGGCCCCGCTTGAGCCCATCGCTCTGCGGCCGACCGTCGGCCCGGATCGAAGATTCGAGGCCGGATATCCCGGCAGCGCCCGAGGCGGCCCCGTCCGGCACCAACCCGGCCTTTCAGGCCGCCGCCCGCCCCCCATGTGCTAGGATTCCGCCCCTTTCGAGGTTCGTACCCGTCTTTTTCGGAGTCCGTCGATGTCGACCGCGCTCAAGCTCAACGTCCCCGCGCAAGGCCAGAAAATCACGATTCAGAACGGCAAGCTCAACGTGCCGGATCGCCCCATCATCCCGTTCATCGAGGGCGACGGCACCGGCCCGGACATCTGGCGCGCGGCGGTACGCGTACTCGATGCAGCCGTACAGAAGGCCTATGGCGGGCGGCGCAAGATCGAGTGGATGGAGGTGTACGCCGGTCAGAAGTCGAACGACCTGTTCAACACCTGGCTGCCGGATGAGACCGTCGCGGCGTGCCGCGAGTATTTGGTATCGATCAAAGGTCCGCTCACCACGCCCATCGGAGGCGGCATCCGCTCGCTCAACGTGGCGCTGCGCCAGATGCTCGATCTGTACGTGTGCTTGCGCCCGGTGCGCTGGTTCAAGGGCGTGCCCTCGCCGGTCAAGACCCCCGAGAAAGTGGACATGGTGATCTTCCGCGAGAACACCGAGGACATCTACGCGGGCATCGAGTTCGAGGCGGGGAGCGAGGACAACAAGAAGTTCCTGGAGCTGTTCAAGCAGGCCTTCCCGAAGCAGTACGCGAAGATCCGCTTCCCGGAGACTTCAGGCATCGGCATCAAGCCGGTGTCGAAGGAAGGCACCGAGCGGCTCTTCCGCGCCGCGGTCGAGTACGCCATTGCGAACAAACGCAAGAGCGTCACGATCGTGCACAAGGGCAACATCATGAAGTTCACGGAAGGCGCGTTCCGCAACTGGGCCTACCAGCTCGCCGAAAGAGAGTACCCCGACAACACCTACACCTGGGATCAGTGGGAGCGCACCAAGGCCGCCAAGGGCGAGAAGGCGGCAAACGAGGAGCAGGAGGCGGCGAAGAAGGCGGGCAAGATCATCATCAAGGACGCGATCGCCGACATCACCTTGCAGCAGGTGCTGACGCGGCCCGACGAGTTCGACGTCATCGCGACGATGAACCTGAACGGCGACTATCTCTCCGACGCGCTCGCCGCGCAGGTCGGCGGCATCGGTATCGCCCCGGGCGGCAACATCAATTACGTCACCGGCCACGCGGTCTTCGAGGCGACGCACGGCACGGCGCCCAAATACGCCAACCTGGACAAGGTGAATCCGGGCTCGGTGATTCTCTCGGGCGAAATGATGCTGCGCTACATGGGCTGGGTGGAGGCCGCCGACGCGATCATCGCGGCGATGGACCGCACTATCGGCCAGAAGACGGTCACGTACGACTTCGCGCGTCTCATGGAAGGCGCGAAGGAAGTCAAGTGCAGCGAGTTCGGCGACGCGCTGATCCGCAATCTCTGAGCGGGTGAGCAAGCGATCCCCTCCCCGTTCCGATCCTCTCCCCCGCTCCGCGGGGGAGAATGATGATCCCCTCCCCCGTGAGGCGGGTGATCCCCTCCCCCGCGAAGCGTCGGAGCATGATGATCCCCTCCCCCGCGAGGCGGGTGATCCCCTCCCCCGCGAAGCGGGTGATCCCCTCCCCCGCGAAGCGTCGGAGCATGATGATCCCCTCCCCCGCGAAGCGGGGGAGGGTCAGGGTGGGGGCAATAGGGGCAATAGGGACAATAGGGGCAACAGGCGCAACCGGGGCAATCCGGCCCCTGAGCGGAGATCTCCCGAAGTGTCGGCCGTAACCTCCATCACCGATCGCGACGCGCTCGTCGAATCCTGCGCCGCCGCGCTCGTACAAGCGTTCGCCGATTACAACGCGGAATTTCGCGCGATCACGCGTCGCGCGCCGCACCGTTTCGAGGCGCGCGACTGGCGCGGCAGCCAGCGTGATGCCGTCGAGCGCATCGAGCTCTACGACAAGTGCGTCAACCGCGCCGTCGCCAGCATGCGCGAGCGACTGGGCGAGGACGCCACCGAGCGGGCGATCTGGAGCAGCATCAAGCGTCATTTCACCGAGCTGATCGCAAGCCTCCCCGATCGCGAGTTCGACAAGACTTTCTTCAACTCGGTCACGCGCCGCACTTTCGGCACGATAGGCGTCGATCCCGCGGTCGAGTTCGTCGCGTTCGATCTCGATCCGATCAGCTCGATCAGCGACCCGGTCGAGACGAACGTCTACGTCAACCGGGGCTCGCTCGAGCTGTTGTTCGAGGAAGTGCTCACCGATTTCCACTTCCGAACGCCGTATCTCGACTTCGACCGGAGCGTGCGGATCATCACGAACGAGGTGCGGGCGCATTGCAGCCAGACGCAGGAACCGCTCGAGGTCGAGCGCGTCGAGTTCATCCGCACGCCCTTCTACCAGATGACGCGCGCTTACCTCGTCGGGCGCATCGGCGGCCACGGGTGGCTGCGGCCGTTCGTGCTGGCCTTCAAAAACACCGAGCGCGGCGTGGTCATCGACGCGGTGATGATGGACGAAAGCTCGGTGAGCGTGCTCTTCAGCTTCACGCGCTCGTACTTCCACGCCGACCTTCCGCACGTCGGCCAGGCCGTCGTGTTCCTGAAGAGCATCCTGCCCCTGAAGCCCGTGAGCGAACTCTACACCGTGCTCGGCCGCGCCAAGCAGGGCAAGACCGAGCGCTACCGGGAGCTGTTCCGGCACTTGCAGCACAGCTCGGATCTCTTCGTGCACGCGCCGGGGGACAAAGGGCTCGTGATGATCTGCTTCACGCTTCCATCCTACGACGTCGTCTTCAAGATCATCCGCGACCGCTTCGCCTATCCGAAGAACATCGTCCGGGAGGAAGTGCTCAGGAAGTACGAGATGGTGTTCAAGCACGACCGTGCCGGCCGGCTGGTCGATGCACAGGAGTTCAAGCGGCTCAAATTCCCCGCCGCTCGCTTCAGCAAGGAGCTCGCCGACGAGCTCAAGCGTGAGGCCGCGGCCACCGTTCATTTCGAGAACGACGAGGTCATCATAGACCACGCCTACATCGAGCGGCGCATGACGCCGCTAAACCTGTACCTGCGCAGTGTCAGCCGGGAGGACGCCGAGCGTGCCGTGCTCGATTACGGCCAGTGCATACGGGACCTGGCGGTGACGAACATCTTCGCGGGCGATTTGCTGCTCAAGAATTTCGGCGTCACCCGCCACGGCCGCGTGATCTTCTATGACTACGACGAGCTTTGCGCAGTGACGGACTGCCGGTTCCGCGACATCCCGCCGGCCCCGCACGAGGAGGATGAGTTACGCGCGGAAGCCTGGTTCTACGTCGATGAGAACGACGTATTCCCGGAAACCTTCATCCAGTTCCTTGCGTTCGATCAAGGGCTCAAGGAAGTCTTCCTGCGGGCCCACGGCGAGATCCTGACCGCGGCCTGGTGGCGCGGCATTCAGGAGCGGCTGCTCGAGGGCGAGGTGCTCGAAGTGCTGCCCTACCATCGCCACCGGGTCCGGGTCTTCAGCAGCGCCTGAGCGCACCGGCGCCGGCGCCGTCAAGCCTCATGCGAGCGGACTTCCCATGCAACGCGTTCTGGTCGTCCTCGGTCTTCTCATCGCGCTGATCGGGCTCGCGTGGCCCTGGCTCTCGAAGCTCCCGCTCGGGCGCCTGCCCGGGGACATCGTGATCGAGCGGCCGGGCCTGCGCTTCTTCTTCCCGATCACGACCATGATCATCCTGAGCCTCGTGATCTCGCTCCTCCTCGCGCTCTTCAGGAAGTGAGCGGCGGCTTCAGGCGCGCCCGAGCGCCTGTTCGAGATCAGCGACGAGATCGCCCGCATCCTCGAGGCCGATCGAGAGCCTCACGGTCGCATCGGTGATTCCCGTCCAGCCGCGCTCTCGCTCGTCGAGATCGCGCGCGCGCATCATGCGGCCAAGCCAGACCAGCGATTCGGTCGAGCCCAGGCTAGCCGAGATCGCGAACAGCTCGAGCGCCTCGCTGAAGCGGATGGCCGTCTCAGCGCTGTCCAGCTCGACGGTCACGATCGTTCCATGATCGCGCATCTGCCGGGTAGCGAGCGCGTGCTGAGGATGAGAGGCGAGCCCCGGATACCGCACTGCCACCACGCGCGGATGCGACTCGAGAAATCGCGCCACCTCGAGCGCGTTCTCGCATTGCCGCTCGTACCGCAACGGATACGTCTTCAGCCCGCGCTGGATCAGAAAAGCGCTGTGAGGATCGAGCGTCGAGCCGAGCACGATGAAATCGGGCCGCATCGCATCGATCAGCTCCTTGCGTGCGATGATGGCTCCGCCCATGACGTCCCCGTGACCCGATGCGTACTTCGTCAGGCTGTGCGTAAAGATGTCGACGTCGAAGCGGGCGTGGTTGTGAAACCCGGCAAACGTGTTGTCGAGCAGCGTCAATGCGCCGTGCTTGCGGGCGGCCGCGGTCAGGCGCTCGAGGTCGGCGATCTTCAGCATCGGGTTGGTCGGCGACTCGAACATGATGAGCCGGGTCGGCCTCGCTTCGAGCGTGCGCTCGACGGCTTCGAGGTCCTCGACGGAAAGGACCGTGTGGGTGACGCCATAACGCGCAAGCAAGCGGCGGATCATGTAACGCGTCGGCTGATACATTTCGGCGAACAGAATCACGTGATCGCCCTGCTTCAGCAGAGCGAGCATCGCAAGATTCGCCGCCGCGACGCCCGAGGCAGTCAGCAAGCACGCATCACGGCCTTGCAACTGCGCCAGCGTGAGCTCGAGCTGCCGCAGCGTAGGGTTCGAGACGCGGGAATAGAGGAATCCCTCGCGCTCTCCGCGCGAGTGCCGCTCGGTCTCAGCGACGCTGTCGAGCGTGAACTTGACACTCTGGTAGATCGGCGCGACGAGCGGCCGGTTGTCCTCGGGGAGCCTGACTTCCGGCGGGTGATTGACACGGGTGGAAGGCTTCATGACGAGACGATTCCGTCGAGCAGGTCGCGCGAGCATCGGCCCACGCCCGCCGCAGCGTCAAGCATGCGGCGCACTGGCCCCGAGGCTTCTCAACCTCGAGCGCGGGGCGAGCCCATCCGGCCGAGCGTGAACTCGTCCGCGTCGACGTGGAAAGGAAACTTGCGACGGAACTCCTCGAGCGCCGCTAGATCGAGCGTGGCGGTCGCCACGCCTTGCTCCTCGCTCTCGGGCGTCAGCTCGCGGCCGAGAAAATCAATGGCGACGCTCCCGCCGCGATAACGCAGGCCTTTGCCATCGGTGCCGACGCGGTTCACGCCGATGCAATACGAAAGGTTCTCGATGGCCCGCGCCCGCAACAGCGTCTGCCAGGCGTTGTGCCGGGGCGCCGGCCAGTTGGCGACGTAGAGCAGGACTTCATAAGCCGAGTCCGTGCCGAAAAGGTTGCGGCTCCAGACCGGGAAGCGCAGGTCGTAGCACACCATCGGACACACGCGCCAGGCACCAAGCTGGACGATCAGCTTCGCCTCACCCGGCTCGTACGAAGCGTCCTCGCCCGCCAAACGAAACAGGTGGCGCTTGTCGTACGTCTCGTAGCTTCCGTCCGGACGCATCCAGATGAAACGGTTGAAATACCGCCCGCCCTCCTCGATCGCCAGGCTCCCGGCGAGCACGGCACCGAGCCGGCCTGCCGTATTGCGCATCCATTCGAAAGAAGGGCCGTTCATCGGCTCGGCCACCTTCTCAGGTGACATGCTGAAGCCGGTGGCAAACATTTCCGGCAGCACGACCAGGTCCGAACGGCCCTCGTGCGGCTCGAGGAGCCGCTCGAGCTGCCGTCGATTCGCGGCCGCATCCTCCCAGGCCAGATCCGCCTGAACCAGCGTCACGCGCAAAGCATCGCTCATGAGAAGCTCCTATAGCCTCGAGAGGCGCTCGGCCGCCTCATCGAGCGTCGAATCGTTCTTCGCGAAACAGAAACGCAGCACGCGCATCTTCGGTGCCGCCTCGTAGAACGGCGAGACCGGAATCGCGGCGACTCCGGCTCGCTCGAGAACGGTCTGCGCGAAATCGGCATCGTCCTGGTCCGAGATCGAGCTGTAATCCAGCAACTGGAAATACGTTCCGGCCGCCGGATGCCAGCTGAAGCTCGACTTGCGCAGCGCCTCGAGGAAG
This sequence comes from Steroidobacteraceae bacterium, assembly GCA_036381695.1. Classification (GTDB taxonomy): domain Bacteria; phylum Pseudomonadota; class Gammaproteobacteria; order Steroidobacterales; family Steroidobacteraceae; genus Steroidobacter. The sequence goes on along the minus strand of DASVCI010000139.1, from coordinate 3,779 downwards.
CGGTCGCGCTTGCGTTGATAGAAGGCGGCGAGCTCGAGATTGTGCTCCGGCGCGAGGCGCAGGAAGTCAGCGATCGCATGCTGGAGCGGCGCGGCAATGCTGAACGTGTTGAACTGGTGTACGCGGCGGATCTCCCTCGTGATGGCCTCGGGGGCGACCGTGTAGCCGACCCGCCAGCCCGTCGCATGCATCGTCTTGCCGAACGAGAAGACCGCCACGCCGCGCTCGTACAGCTCCGGATGACCGATGATGCTCGCGTGCCGCGCGCCATCGAAGATCATGTGCTCGTACACTTCGTCCGAAAGCACGAGGGCCGAGGTGGGTCGCAGAATCTCCGCCAGCGCGTCGAGGTCCTCACTGCTCGCAACTGTTGCCGTTGGGTTGTGGGGAGTGTTCAGCATGATCAGGCGCGTGCGCGGCGTCACCGCCTCCCGCACACGTTGCCAATCGATCCGGAACTTCGGCGGCTCGAGGGGAATGCGCTTCGGTCGCCCGCCCGCGAGCAGCACGGCGGGCGCATAGGAATCGTAGGAAGGATCGAGCAGGATCGCCTCTTCGCCCGGATGCACGAGCGCCTGCACGGCCGAGAAAATCCCTTCCGTCGCGCCGAGCGTGATCGTGATCTCGCGCTCGGAGTCGGGCATACGCCCGTAGCTCGAGGCCAGCTTGAGCGCGATCTGCTCGCGAAGCGCCGCCACCCCGATCATCGGAGCGTACTGGTTGTGACCGGCCTCGATGTGCTGGCAGACCAGCTCCTTGAGCCTCGCCGGCGGATCGTAATCGGGAAAGCCCTGCGCGAGGTTGATCGCGCCGAGCTGGCGCGCCTTGTCGGTCATGATCGTGAAGATCGTGGTGCCGACGTGCGGAAGCTTCGACTCGAGCATCATCTGCCTCCCGCGGCCGCAAGCTGCATGTCGCGCTGCCGTCGCTTTTCCTGCCTGGCCATGAGGATACCCGCAATGACCACGCCCAGGGCGACGAGCAGCACCAGGATCGTCGCGAGCGCATTGATCTCCGGGCTCACGCCGAGGCGCACCTTGGAAAAAATGACCATGGGCAGCGTGCTCGAGCCGGGCCCGGAGACGAAGCTCGCGATCACCAGGTCATCGAGCGAGAGCGTGAAGGCGAGCAGCCAGCCCGAGATGAGCGCGGGCGCGATGATCGGCAGGGTGATGACGAAAAACACTTTCGCCGGGCGGGCGCCCAGGTCCATCGCCGCCTCCTCGAGCGACTCATCGAGGCTCGACAGCCGCGACTGCACGATGACCGTGACGTAGCACAGCGTGAGCGTCATGTGGGCGATGGTGATCGTCGTCATCCCGCGCCCTTGCGGCCAGCCGAACACCTGCTCCATCGCGACGAACAGCAGCAGGAGCGACAAGCCCGTGATCACTTCCGGCATGACGAGCGGCGCCGTCGCCATGCCGGAGAGGAGCGTGCGGCCCCTGAACTGGCCGAAGCGGGTGAGCGCGAGCCCGGCGAGCGTGCCGAGGATGACCGCTCCGGTGGCATTGATCGCCGCGATCCTGAGCGACAGCCAGGCAGCCTCGAGGATCTGCTGGTTCTGGAACAGTCGGCCGTACCACTCCGTCGAAAAGCCCGCCCACACCGTCACCAGGCGCGAGCGATTGAAGGAATAGATGATCAGCGACAGGATCGGGATGTACAGGAACGCAAACCCGAACACGAGCGCCGTGAGGCGAAAGGCGGAGGTGCGCTGGTTCATCGACGCGCCTCCCGCGAGCCTGCGAACTGGGCGCGCTGCAGAAACACGATCGGGATCACCAGAATCAGCACGAGCGCGATCGCCACCGCGCTCGCGACCGGCCAGTCACGGTTGCTGAAGAACTCGTTCCACAGCACCTTGCCGATCATGAGCTGCTCGGGCCCGCCGAGGAGCGCCGGGATGACGAACTCGCCGACCGCCGGGATGAAGACCAGCATCGAGCCGGCAATCACGCCGGGCATGGAGAGCGGCAGGGTGATCGTGAGGAACGCCTTGAACGGCCGGCAGCCGAGATCCGCCGCCGCTTCGAGGAGCGAGGTGTCCATCTTCTCGAGCACCGAGTAGAGCGGCAGGATCATGAACGGCAGGTAGGAGTAGACGATGCCGAGATAGATGGCGAAATCCGTCTGCAGCATGACGATCGGCCGGTCGATCAGGCCGAGCGAGAGCAGGAGGTTGTTGATCGGGCCGTTGTTCTTGAGGATGCCGATCCAGGCGTATACGCGCAGCAGAAACGAAGTCCAGAAGGGCAGGATCACCATCATCAGCAGCACGTGCCGCACGGCGGTGCTCGAGCGTGCGATGGCGTACGCGAGCGGGTAGCCGATCGCGAGGCACAGGAGCGTCGAGACCGCCGCGATCCTGATCGAGTTGAGGTACGCCTTCCAGTACAGGCTGTCCTCGATGAGGAACAGGAAGTTGGCGAGGTTGAGCCGGATCTGGAGAAGCTGCTCGTCAGTCCACTCGAGGAGCGGCTTGTAGGGCGGCATCGCGATCTGCGCCTCGGCGAACGCGATCTTGAGCACGATCACGAACGGCACGAAGAAGAAGAGCAGAAGCCACACGTACGGGATCGCGATCACGAGCGCGCGCCCGCCCCGCGCGCTCGCGAGCCGCTCATGCAACCACCGATAGCCGGGGAAGCGTTGCAGCGCGCTCCAGAGCGGCTGCCCCCCGATCCCGCCGCCCTCGGTCGAGGGCCGGAAGCTGGCGCTCATTCCAGCAACACCACCGCGCTCGAGGCGTGCCAATGCAGATACACCGGCTGATCCCAAGTGAGCAAGTCATCGGCATCCGCGTGCCGGAACCGGTTCGGCCGCGTGACGCGCACGATCTTGCCGGATTCGATCTGCACCAGGTACACGGACAGATCGCCCATGTAGGCGATCTCCTTGATCACGCCGCGCACGACGTTCTCACTCTGCTCTGGGCGCTCGATCGAAATCTGGATTTTCTCGGGACGGATCGCCACCCATACCGTCGCATCGGGCGCCGCGCTCACGCCGTGATCGACGAAGATCGTGCTTGCCAGATCGGGGCTCGCGATGCGCACGTGATCGGGCTCGTCCTCGACCAGCCGGCCCTGGAACGTGTTGACGTTGCCGATGAACTCGGCGACGAGCTTGCTGTTCGGGTACTCGTAGATCTCCTTCGGCGTGCCGACCTGGACGATCTCCCCGGAATGCATGACGCCGATGCGCGTGGCGAGCGTCATAGCCTCTTCCTGATCGTGCGTGACGACGACGAAGGTCACGCCGAGCTGTTCCTGGAGATTCACGAGCTCGAACTGCGTGTGCTCGCGCAGCTTCTTGTCGAGCGCGCCGAGCGGCTCATCGAGCAGCAGAAGCTTCGGCCGCTTGACGAGCGAGCGCGCGAGCGCGACGCGCTGGCGCTGCCCGCCTGAGAGCTGGTGAGGCTTGCGCTTGGCAAATTCGGAGAGCTTGACCAGGGCGAGCATGTCGGCCACGCGCGTGGCGATCTCCCGCCGCGGCACGCCGTCCTGCTTCAGGCCGAACGCGACGTTCTGCTCCACCGTCATGTGCGGGAACAGCGCGTATGACTGGAACATCATGTTCACCGGGCGCTCGTACGGCGGAATGCCGCTCATGTCGACGCCGTCGATGAGGATCCTGCCGCTCGTCGGCTGCTCGAAGCCCGCCAGCATCCTGAGCAAGGTCGTCTTGCCGGAGCCGGAGCCGCCGAGCAGGCAGAAGAGCTCGCGCTGGTAGATGTCGAGCGAGACCTCGTTGACGGCGGTGAAGTCGCCGAACTT
>DASVCI010000138.1:0-24632 GCA_036381695.1 Steroidobacteraceae bacterium | reverse complement strand
CGAGGAGCGCACCATCAAGCTGATGGAAGTGTGCCGGCTGCGCGCCACGCCCATCATGACGTTCATCAACAAGCTGGACCGGGAAGGGCGCGAGCCGATGGAGCTGCTCGATGAGATCGAGCGCGTGCTCGGCATCTCCTGCGCGCCGGTGACCTGGCCGATCGGCATGGGACGTGACCTCAAGGGCATCTATCACCTGCTGGAGGACCGCATTTACATCTACCAGGCAGGGGAGAAGGGCCGCGCGGGCACGCACGAGACCATCGATGGGCTCGCAAGCGAAGCAGCGAGTGAGTTCCTCGGCGGGCGAGCCCAGTCATTCCGGGACGAAGTGGAGCTGGTGCGCGGCGCGGCCCCGCAATTCGATCCTTCGGAGTACCTGGTCGCGCGCCAGACGCCGGTGTTCTTCGGCTCGGCGATCAACAATTTCGGCGTCGCGGAGCTCCTTTCGATGTTCGTCGAGCACGCGCCTCAGCCGCTGCCGCGGGAAACGGCGAGCCGGGTGGTGCAGACGCTCGAAGAGAAGCTGACCGGCTTCGTGTTCAAGATTCAGGCGAACATGGACCCGGGCCACCGCGACCGAATCGCGTTCCTGCGCATCTGCTCCGGGCGCTACGTCAAGGGAATGCGGCTCTTCCACGTGCGCCTAGGCAAGGAAATGCGCATCAACGATGCGCTTACCTTCCTCGCGGCCGACAGGCAGCACACAGACGAAGCGTACGCGGGCGACATTCTGGGGCTGCACAATCACGGCACGATCAACATCGGCGACACGTTCACCGAAGGTGAATCGCTCATGTTCACGGGCATCCCGAATTTCGCGCCGGAGCTGTTCCGTCGCGTCGTGCTGAGGGATCCCCTCAGGATGAAAGCGTTGCAGAAGGGGCTCGACCAGCTCTGCGAGGAAGGCGCGACCCAGGTGTTCCGTCCGTTGCGCAACAACGATTTGATTCTGGGCGCCATCGGCCCGCTGCAGTTCGACGTCGTGGCGTTTCGGCTGCAGGACGAATACGGCGTACAGGCGACTTTCGACAACGTGAACGTCTTCACTGCGCGCTGGGTTTACGGCAAGGATGCGAAGAAGCTCGAAGAGTTCCGCGCCAAGGCTCATGAGCATCTGGCGGTCGATCATTCCGGCGCGCTGGTATATCTCGCGCCGACGCGCGTGAACCTTCAGCTCACGCTCGAGCGCTGGCCGGATCTCGAGTTCCGCGAGACCCGGGAGCACCTGGCTGCCGCCGCATGAGGAGAAAGCTGTAGACTCCGCTTTCCAGCCCGGACCCCCGGACGAGTCCAATGCCACGCACAGTTGCGGAAAGATGCCAGGCCCGTCGCATGAGAGCTGCTTGGGGACAAGCTGGCAGAGCGCAATTGTGGGAAACGAGAGCGTGCCGCCGGATCTCGAATACCTCCCCTGCGCAGCGGCGGAGGTGGCGAGTGAAAGCGCGCCGGTGGGGGCAAGAGGAGCTCGGTACGCGCGACTGTGCGCTTGGCCCCCAACACCCCCGCCCTGACTTTCTCCTGCGGTCGCGGGGGAGGGGAAGCGCACGTAGGTCGAGCGTTGCCGGACAGGCAGGTTCAGCATGAGCTCGCCGCTCCTCAGCCGGCGAGTCTTCGCCTGGGCGCTTTATGACTGGGCGAACTCCGCATTCGCGACCACGGTCATGGTCGTGTTTTTTCCGCTGTTCTTCAAACAGACGCTGACAGCCGGACAGGACGCGGCCACGAGCACGGCATGGCTGGCGTTCGCCAATGGGGCTTCGAGCTTCGTGCTCGCGGTGATGGCGCCCTGGCTTGGGGCACTCGCCGATCGCGGCGGGGCGCACGTGCGATTCCTTGCGATCTTCACCGCCATCGGCATCGTGCCGACTGCGTTGCTCGCCTTCGTCGGCCCATCGAGCTGGCTCACGGCGGCCCTGCTTTTCGCCGTCGCCTCGCTCGGCTTCTGGGGCGGGCTCATCTTCTACGATTCGATGCTGGTGCGCGTCGCGCCGTCCGGTCGGCTCGACTCGGTGTCCGGCCTCGGCTATGCACTGGGATATCTCGGCGGAGGCTTGCTGCTGGCGTTGAACGTCGTGATGTACGGCAAGCCGGAGCTGTTCGGGCTCGAGAGCCCCGAGATGGCGATCCGCGCCTCCTTTCTCACCGTCGCGCTCTGGTGGCTCGTATTCTCGATTCCCCTTTTGCGTAGCAAGGACAAGACGCCACGTGTATCGATCGGCGTTGGCGAAGCCGCACGGGAAGGATTCGCCGAGCTCGTTCGCACGTTTCGGGAGGTGCGCAAGTACCGCCCGGTCGTGCTTTTCCTGCTCGCGTACTGGATGTACATCGACGGCGTCAACACGATCATGAAGATGGCCGTCGACTACGGCCTCGCGCTCGGTTTCCCGGCGGACAGCCTCATCGTGGGTATTCTGATGATCCAGTTCATCGGCTTCCCTGCGACGCTCCTTTTCGGCTGGCTGGGCGATCGCCTGAGCCCCCTGGTCGGGATCTTCGTCGCGATCGGGATCTACTGCGCGGTGACGTTCTACGCCGTCCTGATGACGAGCGTGACCGAGTTCTACGTCATGGCCGCCGCCATCGGGTGCGTGCAAGGCGCCATTCAGGCCATGAGCCGCTCTTATTACGGGCGGCTGATCCCGGCGGAGCGGGCCGGTGAGTTCTACGGCTTCTACAACATGATGGGCAAGTTCGCCGCGGTGCTCGGCCCGTTCCTCATGGGAACTGCGGCGCTCCTGACGGGAGATTCGCGCAAAGCCATCCTTTCGGTGGCGCTGCTATTCGTCGGTGGTGCCGCCGTGCTGGCTTTCACCTCGCGCAGCGCCCGGCCGACGCCTGCGACTGCGGTCGAACACGCTTGATCGCAGCGTCGTGCCTCACCAGGTCGCGGGATCGAGGCGATAGTACCGGCGCAGTTGCTCGTACAACCCTGGATGCTGCATTTGCAGCTCCCGTGGCTGCTGAAAGAACGCTTCGGTGACGACCGCGAAGAACTCCTCGGGCGCGCTCGCAGCGTAAGGATCGAGAAACGTCGGCCGGCCGAGGCTCAAGTCCTCTCTGAGCCGATCGTATTCCGACCAGAACACGGTCGACCATTCGCGGTAAGCGCGTGCGCTGCCGAGGCCGGGAGCGCCGTCCATGGTCTCATCTTCCATGTCGAGATAGTGCGCGAACTCGTGCAAGACCACGTTGTGCGTGCTTGCGTCGATGTCCTCCCAGGAAAGCAGAATGCGACGCGAGTCCCAGGCCTGTCCGGCCAGCACGCGATGACCTTCGCTCACGACCCCATGCGCATCACGCGTCGAATGCGGAACGATGAATGGAGTGGGATACACGAGCACGGAAAGCAGCTCGTCGTAGAAGTGCACCTGCGGCACATCGGGGCGATTCAGGACGAGCAAGCACGCGTAGGCGGCGATGATGACGCGCATCTGCTCGGTGACGACGAGGCCGTTGCAGCCGACGAATCGCTTCTCTTCCACGAACAAGCGAATGAGCCCGTGCAGTCGCTCGCGAAGCGCCTCGGGCAATCGTTCGTAGATCGGGACACGCTCCCGCAGCCACTGCGCCCATTGCTCCGGAAACGGCCTTTGCGTGACGGCGAGCCGTCGGCGGCGACGCCATAGCGGCTGGACGAGGAACCATGCTGCCGCGGTCAACGCGGTAGTTACGGCAAGAATGAGTGGCAGCACGGCGACCGTCTGAGTGGAGGTGCGGGCGGGAATGCGGGCGACTCTCAGACTTTCAACTGATTGACCAGAAACTTGAGACGGCTGAGCTCGGAGCCAAGCGGGGAGGGCCCGTAGCGCAGGCTCAGATAGAGGGCACGGATTTCGCTGAGAGGAGCGGCCAGATCCGGCCGTTGCTCAAGCACTCTGCCCAGATAGTCGCTGGGCCCTTCGAATCCGAGCCGCCCGAAGCCGATGCGCCCGAGCTTCTTGCAGAGCTGTCCGTACACCTGGGCAACAGGATCGCGGCGTCGTGGACGGAACCGCCAGGCGAGCCAAGCCGAAAGCACGATGAAGAATCCGCCGAATGCGGCGACGAGGAGCAGCCCGAGCTGCTGCCAGCCCAAGTCGAGGTCGAGTCGGCGCAAGAGCCAGCGCTGCTGAATCTCGCCGAACTGCACGACCTGGTTGTTCCAGAACGCGTTGGCCGCATCCCACGCGAGCCGGATCTGCGAGAGCAGCGTGTTCTGGCGCAGCAACCGGCCTGGCACCGGCTCGCCTTCGGACATCGCCGCATCCAGGCCTTGCTCGATGCGCTCGGGCGCCACGGCCGCGGTCGGATCCACCCGCACCCAGCCGCGCTCCTCACCCAACCACACTTCCGACCACGCGTGCGCGTCGGACTGGCGCACGATGAGATAGCCGCCCATCGGGTTGTACTCGCCACCCTGGTAGCCAGTGACGACGCGCGCGGGAATACCGGCCGCGCGAGCCATCATGGTGAAGGCGGATGCGAAATGCTCGCAAAAGCCGCGCCGGGTGTTGAAGAGGAAATCGTCCACCGCATTCGCCTCGAGTCTCGGCGGCTCCAGGGTGTAGAAGTACTCCTGCTTCCGGAACATCCTGAGCACGGCCTCGACGAAGGCCGCATCGCTTGCAGCCTGCGCCCTCATTTCGCGGGCGAGCGCAACGGCTCGCGGATTTCTGCCCCTCGGCAGCAGGCTATCGACGTAACGCATCCCCGGCGGCAGCGCGCCGGGGACCTTGTATTGAGGGCTCGACTCCAGCGCGAACGCTTTCAGCGTCGTGATCGGCCGGTGGGGCGGCGTCATCAGTTGCAGCTCGGAAGTGCGGTACGTTCGTCTCGGCGGCCAGCTCGTAACTGCATCGAGCGGGAACACCCATCGACGCTGATGGGGTTCCAGCGTGATGGTGTATCGATAGGTCGGGCCGGAGGCTTGCACGGGCTGAGGCGCGAACGACACGTTCCCGCGACGCCAGGTGCGTCCATCGAAGTCGTGCAACACCGGCCCACGCCAATAGCGTTGCGAGGGCGGCGGCAGCGGGCCCTCGAACTCCACGCGAAACGCGATCTGGCTCGAAAGGCTCAGCTCGGACACGTCGCCAGGAGACATCTCCTCGCTGAGGCCCGTAGTGGCCGCGCTGCGCGCTGGAACCGCCCAGAACTGCCCGGGAAGGCGCGGGAAGAACAGGAACAGCAGCGCTGCGAGCGGCAGCGCCTGCAGAAGCATTTTGGCGGTCGTGCCGGCTGCCTCACCGATCGGCATGATCGAAGTCTGGTGCAGCCTCATCAGCGTGGCGGTGAGAAGCCAGGCGGCCACGAGCATGTACGGCAGTTGCACGAGGCTCTGGTCGTAAAGGAACGCGGCGAACACCGCGAAATACGACAAGAACACGATGACGGTGAGATCGCGCACCGTCGTGGTCTCGAGCAGCTTCATGCCCGCCATGACTACGAGCAGCGCCGTGCCGGCTTCGATGCCGTTCAACGTCATGTTGTGAGTCAGCAGCACACCGGCGAGCGCCGCGAACGCGACGACGATCCGCAACCATCTGGGCGGCAGCGGCCACCCTCGGATCTCCATCGTGACTCGCAGGGCGGCGGCCGCCGTCGCGAAGATCAGCACCCAGGGCGCGAGATGCCTGGCATGGGGGAGCACAGACAGCGCGAGGCCGGCGATCACCCAGAGCAGACGTTGAGCGAGGAGCGGCGAGGATCGTCCTCGGACGCTCACGGACGACGCTTCGGGCCTCAGAATGGACGCCGCTCGCAGCATGGTCATCCCTTCCTCTGCGGCGTGGGGACTGAGGCATCAAACAACGCGAGCGCTGTCAGGCAGCGCTCGCGATGGCCTGGGCCGATGTTCGGCGCGATCTCGACGCCTGGGAGCTTGAGCCCATAGGCCCGGCCCGCCGCATGCGCGTCCTCGACCCATCGGCAAAGCTGCGAGAGTCGCTCCTCCACGTCGAGGCCTGGGAGGCTGTCCCAATCGAACCAATGAGAGGTGACCTCTGTGCCGGCGTACAGCTTCACCTGCAAGCCTTGCTCACGAGCGTAGGCTTTCCAAGCGATGCGTCTTGGCGAGTCGCCCGGATGAAATGCGCGCAACCCGGCGAAATCGTCATCGCCGCGAGCGGAATCTTGTGCACCCCCCGTGTCGGTCTCGAGCGGCGGAGGAGGGATGTTGCGCGTGCTGGGCTTCGGGTAGACGACGCAGGCGAGATTCATGTGCAGCGGCGCCCAGGCGCGAAAGAGCCCGAACGGATGACGCGTAGTCACCTCGAAATGATCGAGCGGCAAAAGCCCGCGGCGCTCGGCGGGCAGCTCGATCTCGAGGACGGCGCGTCCTTCGGGATCGACCCGCACTGGAGTTGCGACGCTGTGCTCGTTGGCAATCGTGAGCTCGTGGCGCGCGAGCTGCGAGGGATTCTCGAGCGCGATGCGGAAGCGCGCCGTCTGCCCCGCGAACACGGCTTCACTCGCAGCCGAGCGGATGCGAATGCCGGCGAGATTGCGATGGCAGTGGTGCATCGCCGTCAACGTCAGCGCTGCCAGCATGAACGTGAGCCCGAGTGCCAGGTTGTTCGCATAGTTCATCGCGCCCAGGAACATCGCGAGCAGCATGAGGCAGAAGGCGATGCCGAGGTGGGTCGGCAGGATGTAGATGCGACGGCCGGGTAGGACGAGTGGATCGGCATCGATGCCGTGACGCTTGCGCGCCCAGGCGCGGCTCACGCGGCGGATGCGGACGAAGAGGGCGCGGAGCATGCGCTTCCTCCGGGTCTCAAGGCACCTCGACAGCCTCGAGAAGCAGTTGTCCGACCTCGCTGGCGGAGGCCGCGTCGGCGGCGTTGCGGAGCTTCAATCTGTGCCCGACGCTCGCGCCCAGGACCGCCTGCACATCCTCGGGGTAGACGCCTGGGTGCGCGTGGATCAGCGCCCAGGCCTGGGCGGCGCGCAGCAAGCCGATCGCAGCACGGGGCGACAAACCCGCTTCGAATTTCGGAGACTCGCGCGTGTAGCGCACGATTGCCTGCACGTAATCAAGCAGGGCATCGGACGCGTGGACCTTGGGCACCAGCGTCTGCATCAACAGCAATTGCTGCGGAGGAAGCGTGGGCGTGAGCGTTGCCAGCAGATCGCGCCTGTCCTGACCCATGAGCAGTTGCCGTTCGAGCGCCGGGTCCGGGTAGCCGAGGTCGATGCGCATCAGAAAGCGATCGAGCTGCGATTCCGGAAGCGGATAGGTGCCGATCTGATACACCGGATTCTGGGTCGCGATGACGAAGAACGGGGCGGGCAGCGGATAGGTCTGTCCGTCCACGGTTACCTGGTGCTCCTCCATCGCTTCGAGCAACGCGCTCTGCGCTTTGGGGGTTGCGCGGTTCACCTCGTCGGCGAGGACGAGCTGCGAGAACACCGGGCCCTTGTGAAACTGAAACGTGCCGCTCTCGCGCTCGAACACCGACACGCCGAGCACATCCGCCGGCAGAAGATCGCTCGTGAACTGGATGCGCTGGTACGAGAGGCCGAGCGACTGGGCGAGCGCGTGCGCGAGCGTGGTCTTGCCGACGCCCGGGATATCCTCGATCAAGAGGTGACCGCGCGCGAGCAGGCAGGCGATCGCGAGGCGAATCTGGCGCTCCTTGCCGAGGATGATGCGGTTCAGTTGCGCGATCGTCGAGCCGACCAGCTCAACCGGTCGCACCTCGCTGATCAACGTGGGCACAGGCGAATCCATGATTACCCTTTGAGCAGCGCCACGCGCCGCTCTTGCTCTTCGATCTGCGCGATCTCCCGCTCGAACTCGGCGACGCGGGCGCGCTCCTGCTCGACGATCTCGGCGGGCGCATTGGCGACGAAGCTCTGATTGCCGAGCTTGGATTGCGAGCGGCCCAGATCCTGCCGCGCCTTGGCTTTGAGCTTCGCGAGGCGCGCCAGCTCTGCCTCTGGATCGTCGATCAGGCTCGCGAGCGGAGCATGCACCGCATGTCCGTCGACGAGCTGCATGGCCGTCGGCGGGAGCTTTCCTTCATCGACCAGCGGCGAGACCTCGGTCAGGTTCGCGAGCGAGCGGATCAACTCGACGTTTTCTTCGATGATGCGCCATTCGGCGGCGCCCGGCGCTTTCACGTAGATTGGCATCTGCCGGGAGCGGGGCACGTCGAGTTGCCCGCGAATCTGCCGCGCGCCGAGAATCGCAGCCTTGATCGGCCCCATCGATCGCTCCGCCTCCTCATCCCGCGGGAAGTCGCTGGTCCGCGGATACGGTTGCAGCATGATCGTCGGGCCCTCGCGGCCCGCCATCGGCGCGAGCGTTTGCCAGATCTCCTCGGTGATGAACGGCATGATCGGATGCAGGAGACGCATGTACGCTTCGAGCACGGTCACGAGAGTCTGCCTCGTGCCCCGTTTCTGCGCTGTGCTCGAGTGCTCGGATTGCAGCGTCGGCTTGGACAGCTCGAGGTACCAGTCGCAGTACTCGTACCACGCGAACTCGTAGAGCGCCTGAGCGGCCAGGTCGAAGCGATATTCCTCGAGCCGCGCGCGCACCTCTTCGATCGTCGCGCAGAGCCGCGAACGGATCCAGCGATCGCTGATGGAATACTCGACCTCGCCCTCGAGGCCCGCGTCCTGACCCTCGACGTTCATCTGGACGTAGCGCGCGGCGTTCCAGAGCTTGTTGCAGAAGTTCCGGTAGCCCTCGATGCGCCCGAGGTCGAAGCGGATGTCGCGCCCCATCGTCGCGAGGGCGCAGAACGTAAAGCGCAGCGCGTCCGTGCCGTAGGCCGGAATGCCCTTCGGGAACTGCTTGCGCGTGTTCTTCTCGATCTTGTCCCGCAGATGCGGCTGCATCAGCCCGGTCGTGCGCTTGGCGACGAGCGCTTCGAGATCGATGCCGTCGATCAGGTCCAGGGGATCGAGAATGTTGCCCTTGGACTTCGACATCTTGTCTCCGTGCTCGTCCCGAATGAGCCCGGTGATGTACACCTCTCGGAACGGCACGTCGCCCGCGAACTTCAGGCCCATCATGATCATGCGCGCGACCCAGAAAAAGATGATGTCGAAGCCGGTCACGAGCACGCTCGTCGGGTAGAAAGTCTCGATCTCCTTCGTGCGCTCGGGCCAGCCCAGCGTCGAGAAGGGCCAGAGCGCCGAGGAGAACCAGGTATCGAGCACGTCTTCGTCGCGCTTCAGCTCGACATCGCGTCCGAGCCTGGCCTGCGCCTGCGCCCGGGCCTCGGGCTCGGAGCGCGCAACGTAGATGTTTCCTTCTTCGTCGTACCACGCCGGGATCTGATGCCCCCACCAGAGCTGGCGGCTAATGCACCAGTCCTGGATGTTGTGCATCCACTGGAAGTACGTCTTGCTCCAGTTCTCGGGCACGAAGCGGATGCGGCCATCCTCGACCGCCTTGATGGCCGGCTGCGCGAGCGGTTCGATGCGCACGTACCACTGATCGGTGAGCCACGGCTCGACCACGGCGCCGCTCCGATCCCCTCGTGGAATGGGAAGCGTATGAGGCTCGATCTTCTCGAGCAGCCCGAGTGCTTCCATATCCGCGACCACGCGCTTGCGTGCTTCGAAGCGATCGAGGCCGCGATACTGCTCAGGCACCTCGTCGTTCATGCGCGCGCTCGCATCGAACACGTTGATGAGCGGCAGCGAATGGCGCTTGCCGACCTCGTAATCGTTGAAGTCGTGCGCCGGTGTGATCTTGACGCATCCCGAGCCGAATGCCGGGTCCGCGTACTCGTCGGCAACGATGGGGATGAGCCGATCGGCCAGGGGCAGGCGCAGCTCCTTGCCGATGAGATGCTTGTATCTCTCGTCGTCGGGATGAACCGCAACGGCGGTGTCTCCGAGCATCGTCTCCGGACGCGTGGTTGCGACGACGAGATGCCCCGACCCGTCGGCGAGCGGATAGCGGAAGTGCCAGAGGTGTCCGGACTCCTGCTCAGACAGCACTTCGAGATCCGACAAAGCCGTGTGCAGCACGGGATCCCAGTTGACGAGGCGCTTGCCCCGATAGATCAGCCCTTCTTCGTACAGGCGAACGAAGACTTCGATGACGGCCTTCGACAGGCCTTCATCCATGGTGAAGCGATCCCTCGACCAGTCGACCGAGTTGCCGAGCCGGCGCTGCTGGCGCGAGATGGTGTCGCCGGACTGCGCCTTCCACGCCCAGACGCGCTCGACGAATTTCTCGCGGCCCAGGTCGCGGCGGCGAATGCCTTCGGCATTGAGCTGGCGCTCGACGACCATCTGAGTCGCGATGCCGGCATGGTCGGTCCCCGGCTGCCAGAGCGTGTTGTCGCCTTCCATGCGATGGAGCCTCGTGAGCGCGTCCATCAGCGTGTGCTGGAACGCATGCCCCATGTGCAGCGTGCCGGTGACGTTCGGCGGGGGAATGACGATGCAGTAGGGCTTACCCTGACCCCTGGGCGCGAACCAGCCGTTCGCCTCCCAGCGCTCGTACCAGCGTTGCTCGATCTCCTTGGGCTCGTAGCTCTTTTGCATGAGGGATGCTGCGGACGGATGGGGAGCAGCCGATTATAGCGAGGCGGGCGGGCCGGGCAGCCGCCCCGTTCGCCGATCAGCGTCGTGACCGTTCGAAGAGGGCCCGGCCGGGAGGCTCGAGCGCCAGGCGCTAGAGGTTGGTCGTTTCCAGCTTCAAGCCGAGCTCGCGATAGCGCTTGTAGCGCTCGCGTGCGTTGCGTTTACGCTCGGCGTCCGTATCGACGATTTCGGCTATGCGCTGGTAGCGCTCGTAGTCGACGGGCACGGACTCGGTGAGGTTGACGAGCAGGTCCCGGTGCGAGTCCGGCCCGGGCATCGGCCCGAGCAGGACGCTGACCCGCGCGTGCGAGGGAGGTTGCCCCGAGTAGATCTCGTGCGGCAGGAAGCTGCGATCGTTGAACGTCCAGAGGAGCTCATCAAGGCGCTGCGCTTCCCCGATGCTCGAAGTGAGCAGGTACACGCAGCGCCCTTCGCCGACCGCCTTCTCTGCGAGATGGCATGCGCAACGCATGCGAGCGTCAGGCGCGCCCTGCGAGAGAACGTAGAAGTCGACTCGTTCGGTCACGCGGCCCGACGGCTCATCGGTGGATCAGGAAATCGACCAGCAACGGAACCGGCCGCCCGGTGCTGCCTTTGTGGGCACCGGTGAGATACGCCGTGCCTGCTACGTCCAGGTGCGCCCATTTGAGCCCCTCGGTGAACTTCGAGAGGAAGCAGGCCGCCGTGATGGCGCCGCCCTCGCGGCCGGCGACGTTGGCGAAATCGGCGAAATTGCTCTTCAGCATGTCGGTGTACTCCTCGCCGATCGGCATGTGCCAGGCCCGGTCGTCGGCGCGCTGGCCTGCCTCGAGGAGCGCACGGGCGAGCTCGTCGTCGTTGCTGAAGAGCCCCGAATGGTGATTGCCGAGCGCAATCACACAGGCGCCGGTCAGCGTCGCGATGTCGATGACCACCTCCGGGCGATACCTCCTCGCATAGGTCAGTGCATCGCAGAGGATGAGCCTGCCCTCGGCGTCCGTATTGAGGATCTCGATGGTCTGCCCCGACATGCTCCTGACGATGTCACCGGGTTTGGTGGCGCGGCCGCTCGGCATGTTCTCGCACGCCGGCACCACGCCCACGACGTTGATCGGGAGCTCGAGCAGCGCGAGCGACTTGAACGTGCCGAGCACGGCCGCCGCGCCGCTCATGTCGAACTTCATCTCGTCCATGGCAGCCGGCGGCTTGAGGGAGATACCGCCAGTGTCGAACGTGACACCCTTGCCCACCAGCGCGATCGGCGCCTGGCTGCGCGGTGCGCCCGAGTATTCGAGCACGATCATGTAAGCGGGCTCCTCGGTGCCGGCCGTGACGGACAGGAACGAGCCCATCTTGAGCCGGCGGCACTCGGCTTCGTTCAGAACGCGCACCCGGATCTTGCGGTGCTGCTTGGCGAGCGCCCGCGCGGCCTTGGCGAGATACCCCGGCGTGCAAACGCTCGCGGGCTGGTTTGCCAGGTCGCGCGTGAGCGACATGCCTGCGACGATTGCCTCGCCATGAGTGATCGCACGCTCGACAGCGGCGCGCTCGCTGCGGTTCTCGATGGCGATGCCTAATTTTCTGAGGGCCGGCTTGGGGCGCTTGTTCGAGGTCTTGTGATCGGGGATGCGGTACTGCGAATTGGCCGCCGTTTCGACGGCCGTGCGGGTGAGCGTATAGGTGTCCGCATCGGTCACGCCGTCGAGCCCGAGGTAGCTCACGGCATCCTTCGCGCCGGTCTTTGCCACGAGATTCAGCGCCGATGTGAGCGCCTTGCGAAACTGCTTGCGCTTGAACGAGCCCCGGGCACCGAGCCCCACCAGCACGACGCGCTCGCATGGGCCGCCCGCATCGGCGAGCAGCAGTGCATCGCCCGTCTTGCCCCTGAGGTCGCCTCGCTTGACGAGCTTGGCGATGCGCCCGCCGAGGCGGCCGTCGAGCTGCTCGGCGGCGGGGGAGAGCACGCCTTTTTCGTAGACGCCGACGATGGCGCAGTCGGTTCGTTGGCGGGCAATGGACTGGGTGCTGACGAAAAATTCCATGAACGTTCCTCGCGAAAGTGCCGTAGTCTACTCTAATGGCTGCTCGAAGCCGCAGCCCGACTCTCGCGGCTCGCCGGGAATCGTCAGTTTTGAGGACGCTCGATCGCTACATTCTTCGTGAAGTCGCCGTCACCTGGGTGGCCGTCACCGCGGTGCTGCTGGTCATTCTGCTGTCGAACCAGCTCGCGCGCGTGCTGTCCCAGGCGGCGTCCAACAACTTCCCGCGCGAGGTCGTGCTCTCGCTGATCGGGCTCACGTCGGCCGGCTATCTCACGCTCATCGTGCCGATCGGTTTTTTTCTCGCGATCATGCTTGCGCTCGGGCGGCTTTATCACGAGAGCGAGATGGCCGCGATCCAATCCTGCGGCGTCGGCCCGAGCGGCATCATGCGGCCGATCGGCTGGCTTGGAGCGGGCATCGCCGGGCTCCTCGTCTGGCTGTCGTTCTGGGCGGTGCCCAGTGCGGCCGCCCGCGCGCAGGAAGTCAGGGCCGAGGCGCTCAGGGACGCACAGTTCGGGCTGCTCGAGCCGGGGCGATTTCGCACTTTCGGCGGCGGCAGTGTCGTGTTCTACGCCGAAGGGGTCGATCAGGACGGCCTGCTGCACAACGTGCACGTGTTCGTGGACAGGAGCGGGCAGAGCGAGGACCCGGCCGAGCGCGATCAGGGCAAGCTCGAAATCTGGGTGGCGGCGCGGGCCGAGCAGCGGGGCGCCGGGCAGGCCGAGCAGACCTTCGTGCTCTACGATGGCGAGCGCTATGAGGGTGTGCCCGGGAGCGGTGAGTTTCGCATCATCGAGTTCGCCGAAGGCGGCATTCCGATCCGGCTCGGCGAGGAGAGGAGTGCGGTGAGCGAGGCCGAGATGAAGCCGACGCGCGAGCTTCTCGGCTCGACCGATCCGGTCGACCAGGCCGAGCTCGCCTGGCGCATGTCGACCCCGGTGCTCGCGCTCGTGCTGATGCTGCTCGCCGTCCCGCTGGCCAAGCTTCGGCCGCGTCAGGGCCGCTTCGGCCGCATCGGCATCGCGATCCTCGTGTACTTCGTTTATTCCCAGCTCCTGGCTGCCGCCCGCACGTGGGTCGAGAGCCAGGTGGTCCCGGCGTACGTGGGTCTTTGGTGGGTGCACGGCATTGCGCTGTGTTTGGCCATCTGGCTCCTCGTGCGCGAAAGCCCGCCAGCGAGGGCACAGCCAGTGACGGCCTCGTCATGATGTCCGTTCTCGGCCGCTACGTTCTTCGCGCAGTGCTCGGGCATACCGTGCTCGTGACGGTGGTGCTGCTCGCGCTGAGCGCCCTGTATCTGTTCATCACTCAGCAGGACGACATCGGCGTTGGCTCGTATTCGGTCGAAGACGCGTTCATGTTCGTGGGCCTGAATCTCCCGCAGTACGCGTTCGATCTGCTGCCCATCGCGGCCCTCATAGGCGCGCTCCTCGCATTGGGCAACATGGCCCGCTCGATGGAGCTCATCGTTGCGCGCGCGGCTGGCATCTCGACGGTGCGGATCGGAAGCTGGGTGCTGGCAGCCGGCGTCATTCTCATGCTCGCCACTGGAGTGCTCGGCGAGCTCATCGCGCCGCAGTTGGGTCAGTACGCGCAGCGCATGAAGATGTTCGAGAAATTCCGCGACTACAGCCTCGCGGGTAATCGCAGCGCCTGGGCGAAGGATGGAGACACGATCGTCTCGGTGCGCCAGCAATCCGGAGACAACAGATACGGCGGCGTGTACGTGTTCGACTTCGACGAGCAGCGGCGCCTGAAGAGCGTAGGCAGAGCGAGCGGCGCGAGCATCGACGCGACCAACGTGTGGCGGCTCGAGAACTATCGCGAGTCGCGCATTGAGGATCAGCGTGTCGTGACGATGCGGACGCCTTCGGCGTTGATGAACACGCGGTTGTCGCCGGAGTTCCTCGGGCTGGCGGTGCTCGATCCGGATTCGCTCCCGGGGCTCGGCCTCTACGGATACATCCAGCACCTGAAGGCCAATGGTCTCGATGCGCGTGCTTACGAGACCGCGTTCTGGGCCAGGATCGCGCGCACGGCGGCGGTCGCGATCATCGTCGTTCTCGCCGTGCCGTTCGCATTCGGGCCGATGCGCTCGACCGGCACCGGCACGCGCACCGTCGTAGGCATCATGATCGGCGTCGTGTTCTTCCTGCTCGCCAGAATGCTCGAGAGTGCGGGCGCAGTGTTCGAGCTGCCGCCGGTCGTCATTGCCTGGTTCCCGACCGTGCTGCTCGCCTTCCTGACCAGCGTCGCGCTCTCGCGAGTCCGATGAATCAGCCAAGCTCCAGCGAAAGCGCCCGCCCGAGCGCGGGAGTTCTGCGGCGGTTCGCCGCGATGTTCTACGATTCGCTCCTCGTGATCGCGATCATGATGGTCGTGACGGCGGCGCTCCTGCCGCTCACGGGCGGCGAGGCGATCACAGTCGATCGCTTCGGGGCTCTCGCATACGCCTATCGCCTGCTGCTCCTCGCAGTCATCGCTCTGTTCTTCGGTTTGTTCTGGACCCGGCGCGGGCAGACTCTGGGGATGGCTGCCTGGAGACTCAGGATAGAGCGTGAGGACGGGCAATTGCCCACCTGGGGAGACGCGCTCCTGCGCCTGGCCTGCGCTACGCTCTCGCTGCTTGCGGTGGGAATCGGTTACTTCTGGATGTGGGTCGATCGTGACCACCTCACGTGGCACGACCGTTGGAGCCACACGCGAACTGTCGTGCTCCCCAAGCGGCGCTGAGCGCCCGCCGCGTGAGGGCGGGCGCCCGCGATCGAGGCACCTTTACTCGACCAACTGATCGAGCGGCTTGAACAGGCTTTCGTACTTGTACTGCGGAATCTCGTAGACCCAGCCCGCGACTCGCTCCGCCGCCTGCTTGGCTTCTTCTTCGACGCTCGGCTTCTTGGCCGATTCCGCCTCGTCCTTCTTGTCCTCGGTCTTCGCGTCGGAACCTTCGCCCGAAGCTTGTGCGTCGTCCTTCTTCGCGCCGCCTTCACCCTCGCCCTTGGATTTTTCCTCCGGCGCCGTGGGGATCTTGAACCGCTCGGCCAGCGCGGAATCGAACGTGGGCTCGAGCGCCACATAATGCTTGTCGTCTCGAGTCCAGCCTTTGAGTGACACCACCAGGCCATCGAAGGTCTTGAACGTCGCGGTGTCCGTCGGCTCGATCGATTCGAACTCGCTCGCCGGCCGCACGTCCGAGAGAGTGAATGCGCTCAACGCGGTCGCAAAGGTGTTCGCAACCGAGTCGTATTTGAGCTTCTTGCCCTTCGGCAGCTTTTCGACCTTGAAATTCGCATCCGCGCGCGAGGTCTTGATCGCCGTGTACGGCTTCGCCCCTTCATGCGTGACCGTGGCGGAGTGGATGCGATCGGCCGATACATCGATGATGTTCTTGCGCAGCCAGGCTTCGGGCGTGGAGGACGTATCGATGTGCTCGTCGATGAGCCAGCTCTGCGCCTCTCCCGCGCGACGCACGTAGTGCGAGTCTGTGCCCGGACCTGATCGGCCGACGATGAGGTTCACGGGCTCGGCCGGCCCGACCAGCTCGATGCGGATGCCGGACGCGTCGGCTTTGCTCGTGTCCTCGACGCCGAGGCTCGGGTACTGCTCCGGCTTCGAAGTCTTCTGCTCGTACGGCTTCGCTTCGGCGATCGCGAGGACGAGCTTGCTCAACTTCGATTCATCGGCCGGATAGTTGGAGCGCTCGCTCACCGTCCAGTCGTCATTCTGCTTCTGCAACTGCACGGCGAGCGCATCTCCCGCCTTGTAGATGCGCACGGCGGTAAGTGAATCGAGCTGCTCCTTGAGCTTGGGATACAGCGCTTCGGGTTCCCCGCCGCCCGAGCCAGCCTGGCGGGTGGCGAGCCACAAGCCGATCACGATCGCGAGGATCGCGGCAATGCTGAGAGTCAGAAGTCGTCGTGATGTCATGGCAAGAGAACCTCAACCTGCGTGCGCCGCGGCGGTTCGCCCTGCCCGGAGCCTCCGGCGACGGGCGATACCCAGGACGACGGCGCCGATCGCAATCAGCACCGGCACCGCGCCGATGTTGATGACCTTGAGGACGGTGCCCAGTCTCTGAATCTCCTCATCGAGGCTGCGGCGTACCTCGCGCAGCTCCTTGCGGATCCGGAGCCGCTCGCGCTGGAAGCGCTCGAGCTCCGCTTCCTGCTCGGGCGTCAGCACGAACGAGCCGGAATCCGAACGGCTGGCCTCGAGCTGCGAGAGCTTGCGTTCGGTTTCGCGCAGCTCCTCGTCCAACTCCTTCTCCTTCGCGCGCAGGCGCTCGTCCGCTTGGCGACGGAGCTCATCGACCTTGGTGAACGGCCGGAAGAAGCTCTGCCGGCCGCGGATGCTGATGAGATCGCTGCTGCCTGCGAGGTTGTCGAGCGCGTTCGAGATGAAATCGCCGTTGTTCGCCCAGGCGACCGCGAAGCGCTGGCCGAACACGTTCTGGGTGCGCACCCAGAGCGGATCGGAGAGCATGTCAGTGTCCGCTACGACGATCAGATTGGCTTCGCCCGTCGACTCGGCTTTGTGCTCGCTCGCGGCGGCGTCTTTGTCATCCGCCTCCTTGTCATCCTCGCCGTTCGAGGCGGAAGCGCCCTCGGACGGCGGGCCATCCGGATAAGCGGATTTGAGCTTGCCGTGAATACGGGCAGCGATGACGTATCGCTCGCCGGTCGGCGCAAAGCCTTCGAGGAGCGAGTCGCTGTCGGGCAAGAACGCGAAACGCGAAGTCGGCATGAGCATCGCATCTGCGCTCGACTCGAGGAGCGGCTCGAGCTCGATCGTCGCGCCTTCCTTTTTCGTCAACGCGCCGGCGGTCATGACGTTGATAGAGTCGAGCGCGCTCGTCACCACGTCCTTCTCGTTCAGGCTGTCGCGATTCAAGCCGAGGATCGCGACGTGCTGGGATGGCGGCTGATCCTGACGCATCGATACCACCAGGCCGAGCGTCCTGTCGGCCACGACCTTGTCCTTGTCGAAGCCGATGCCCCAAGCGTCGAACAACGGCCCGAGCGTGGAGGAGCGGTTCCCCATCGCGAGCGGGCTGCCCATGTGCGAGGGCTGGTCGTTCTCGGCCTGCGGATCGACGAAGGCAATGAGCTTGCCGCCGCGCATGACGAACTGATCGATCGCGTACAGCGTCTTCTCCGAGAGGTTCTTCGGGTGGATGACCAGCAGCACGCCGATCTCTTTGTCGATCGAGGACAGATCGGTCGAGAGTGTGCGCACTTCCATCTGCTCGCGCAGCTGCGAGATGCTCACCCAGCCTTCGCGCATGCGGCCAGTGAACTGGTCGAACGAGGCGTCGACCGGCAACCCGGAAATGAGGCCCACGACCGGCTTCTTCGGATGGGCCAGCCGGTAGATCAGGCTCGCCACGTCGTACTCGAGGAATTCCTCCTTGTCCGGCTGGAAGAAGCCGATGATCTCGCGTCCGTCGGTGGAGTTCGTGCCGGCGAGACCGAAATAGAGCGTCTCGCCTCCCATGCCGACGGGCACCGCCGACAGGCCGAACTCGGCCGCTCGGTCCTCCTCCTCGGAGAAGGGCTGCGGATCGATGATCGAGAGCTTGATTTTGCCCTTCGAGCGCTGCTCCATCTCCTGGAGAAGCTCCCGCACGCGCTGCGCGTAGGCGCGCAGCTGCGGCGACTGGGCGCTCGCTTCCTGGGAGAAGAAGAAATAGAGATTGATGGGCTCATCGAGCGAGCTGACGATGCGCTCGGTGCCTGGCGCGAGCGAGTAGAGCTTGCTCTCGGTCAGATCGATGCGCACGCCGCGCAGCAGGAAGTTGAACAGGATCGTGAGCCCGACGAGCAGCACGGCGAGTGCGACGAGTGCACCCGCGCCGTAGGTCTTCTTGGCGACTTGAGCAGTTCGGTTCGTCATGTCAGTCGGCCTTCTTCATTTCGAGCACGATCGCGTTGGCGGAGAGCCAGACGCCGATGAGCGTGGCGAAGTACAGGAGGTCCCTGAGGTCGATCACGCCCTTGGAGATCGACACGAAGTGCGTACGGAAGGAGAACGAGGCGATCGCGTCCACGACGGCCTGCGGCGCCCAGGACAGGAAGAAGTTCTGCACGAAGGCGAAACCTGAGAGCAGGAAGCCGAAGCAGACGACGACGGTGACGATGAAAGCGATCACCTGGTTGCGGGTGGTGGCGGACAGGCAGGCGCCGATCGCGAGGAACCCGCCGGCCATGAGGAAGCTGCCGATGTAGGCGGCGAGGATCGCGCCGTTGTCCGGGTCGCCCAGGTAGTTGACCGTGATCCAGATCGGGAACGTGAGGAGGAGCGCCACGCCCGTAAAGGCCCACGCGGCAAGGTACTTGCCAATGACGGCCTGCCAGAGCGTGACCGGCAGCGTCATGAGCAGCTCGATCGTGCCTGACTTGCGCTCCTCGGCCCACAGGCGCATCGACAGCGCCGGGATCAGGAACAGGTACAGCCAGGGATGGAATTCGAAGAACGAGGCGAGGTCGGCCTGGCCGCGCTCGTAGAAGTTGCCGAAGAAGAACGTGAACGCGCCGGCCAGCACCAGGAAGATCACGATGAAGACGAGCGCGAGCGGCGTGGCGAAGTAGCTCGCGAACTCCCGCCGGAAGAGAACGAGGACGTTATGCATTCGCCACCTCCCGGACCGGAGCCGGTGCGGCGCCGAGCGTGATCTGCCGGAAGAAATCGTCGAGCTTGCCGCTCGGAACGCTGGCGGCGAGCGCCTGGGGCGTGTCGTCCGCCAGCAAGCGGCCGTTGGCGATGATGATCGCGCGGTTACACACAGCGTCGACCTCCTCGAGGATGTGCGTCGAGATCACGATGATCTTGTCCTTCGCCATGTTGTTGATGAGCAGGCGGACCTCGTGCTTCTGGTTAGGGTCGAGCCCGTCGGTGGGCTCATCGAGAATCAGGACCTGAGGATCGTGCAGCAGCGCCTGCGCGAGCCCGACGCGCCGCTTGAAGCCTTTCGAGAGCGTCTCGATCACCTGCTCGAGCACCCCGCCGAGGGCGAGCCTGCCGATCACGTCATCGAGCCGCGCCCGCCGCTTGTCGGGGCTCAAGCCGCGCACTCGCGCGACGAAGTCCAGGAACGACCGCACCGTCATCTCGCCGTAACTCGGAGCGCCTTCGGGCAGGTAGCCCATGCAGGCCTTCGCGGCGAGAGGCTCGGCTTCCACGTCATGGCCGCACACGCGGACGGTGCCCGAGGTGGGGGAGAGGAAGCCGGTGATCATTTTCATCGTGGTCGACTTGCCGGCGCCGTTCGGGCCCAGAAAGCCCAGCACCTGACCGGGTTCGACGCTGAAGGAGATGTCGTCGACGGCGGTGAGCGCGCCGTAGCGCTTCGAGAGGTGACTGATCTCGATCATGTTGTTGTGCCCAGCGTGGTTGATGGGTGTCTCACGAAATCCGTTTTCTGACTGCGCGCGGGCGCGCCGGTTCCTTCCAGCCCCCGATTTCGTTCGCGGCGCAGGCACTCTCGGGCTCGTTGAGGGTTGTCGCAGATGCTTGCCGACCTGCGTCACGAGCCTTGCGCCACGTGCAGCCTGATGCTGCGAGCATCGCGACGCGTTTTGGAACGAGAGGCTGGCGATTCTCCTTCAGCAAACTTTTTCTTTTCAACCCGCGGGGACGAACGGGCTGCGTCGGCGCGTGAGCGGCGTGACACACAGTTCCTGACGCGGGCACGAGGCCCGGCGAGAAGGGAGAGCCGGCGAGCGGGCCTGGCGAGTGAGCGGACCCGGCGTGCGCTCATGCCCGGCCGAGCATCAGCTCATTGGAAAATCGTCGCTCGGATCGGCCCGAAAGCGGCCGGGCCCCGTTGTTTTGCAAAGCAGCATCGCGTATATTTGGCAGCGCAAAACGAGCGGGGCCTCTTGAAAGCGTTTTCTTCGGCCCTATCTCCCGATGCACCGAATGCTGCCGCCTCGCGAGTAAGCGGGGCGATGTGCTTCGAATCCCCCTGACTGGCCGGGTAACTGCATCTGCAAGTGCCCGGTCTTTTTTTGCCTCGAGTATCCCGCGTCAGCCCTTCGCGGCTGCTTTCGCTCTCTGCTCGATCTCGCTCCGGTGCGCGCGTAGCACCTTCCGGATCTCGTTCGCCGGTGGCCGCTCCGCGATGCGCGCTATCAGGTCGCCGAGTTCATGCCACGCTTTGCCCCATTTCAGGAGGCGCACGGCGTCCGCGACGATTTTGGCCTGGAGGTCGGGGCTTGGCGCGGTTCGTGGCGCGGCCGTCGCTACCGCTTTCCCCGCCGCGGCAGCAGTGCGTGGCGCGGCCGCTCGTGCCGCAGCCGGTGTGGCCCGGGTGGGAGCTTTCGCGGGTTCACTCCGCGGCTTTGTCGCCGTGGCCACTTTCGCGGGCGCGGCAGGCCGAACAGCAGCCGGCTTCAACCGCGGCATCTCACGGGTTGAATCATCCGTTTGCGGGCGCGGAGGACGCGCCGGCGCAGCGTTCTGCGGTACTGCCCGCGACGGCGCTGGAGTAAGGGGCGGCTGCGGCACCACGCCCGAAGAGGCGCTATCCGCCGCACGCGCCGGATCAGCGAGCGGAATGAACCGCTGGATATGCTGGATGCCGACCAGGTTCGCCAGGAAGGCCATGAGCTCGAGCGACTCGGAGAACTTGCTGTCGCCGATGGCCTGGCGCGTCTCCCAATGCTCCTTGAGCTCGAGGATTTTCTGGCGCGCGACTTCGAGCACCCACCTCGTCGGCCGGTCATGTTTCGGCCACGGCTGGATGCGTGCATAAGCGGCATCGCTCAGCTCGACATATTGCAGATGCAGCTCGACGCTGACGAGCCACTTGTCGATCAGCTCGGCGATGCGACGATCGGCTGGGGTCATTAGAGCTCCACTTTCCCTGCGCGCATTATGCACAAGCCGGTCGCGCCGGGGCTCGGCCGCCCGATTTTCGGCCGTCCCGGCCGACGAGCGGCAGATCGGCCGCAACCGGCAGTGAAGCCTGCACAGCCCTCATAGGAGATACTCTGCGTCGGGCGCACACCGAGTCGTCCGGCACGGGATAAAGGCATCTGGTAGCGAGCTGAGGGGCAATGCGGTTCTACAGCGATAACACGGCGACGGTCTGTCCGGAGCTCTTGAATGCGATTCAGGAGGCCAACGAGGGATTCGCGCAGGCCTATGGCGACGATCCATGGACGAGGCGCCTCGACGAGGTGTTCAGCGGCTTTTTCGACACGCCCGTGCGAGCATTTCCCGTCGCCACAGGGACGGCCGCCAATGCGCTCGCCCTGGCAACGCTCGCTCCGCCGTACGGGGCAATCTTCGCGCACGAGTTTTCCCACGTCCTGCGCGACGAGTGTGGGGCGCCGTCTTTCTTTTCAGGCGGAGCGCAACTCGTGCCGGTCCCGGGCGCCGATGGGAAGCTGACCGCGCAAGGGCTTGGAGTTGCACTCGATGCGAATCCGCCCTCGGTGCATTCGAGTCAGCCGGCGGTAGTTTCGCTGACTCAGGCAACAGAGGCGGGCACGGTCTACCGCCCGTCCGAGATTGCTGCCTTGAGCGAGCTGGCCCACAGCCGGGGCCTGAAGGTGCACATGGATGGTGCACGCTTCGCCAACGCACTGGTGTTCCTGAATTGCCAGCCTGCGGACATCACGGCACGCGCCGGGGTGGACGTGCTTTCGTTCGGTGCAACCAAGAACGGGGCGCTGGCTGCGGAAGCCGTGGTCTTCTTCGATCGCGAGCTGGCACGTGATTTCGAGTTGCGCCGCAAGCGGGCAGGGCACCTGTTCTCGAAGTGTCGTTACGTATCGGCGCAGCTTCTCGCGTATGTAGAGACGGGTGTCTGGAAGCGCAATGCGCAGCGAGCCAACTCGCTCGCGCAGACGCTGGGGAAGAGTGCGCGCAGCGCTCTGATGTACCCGGTCGAGTCGAATCAAGTGTTCTTGCGTCTCGATCCGAAGCGCAAGCAAGCGCTTCGCGATCGCGGGTTCGGGTTTTTCGACTGGGGAGCCAAAGATTCCGATGAAGTGCGTCTCGTCGTCTCATGGGATCAGTCCGAGCAGGACGTGCACGCGCTCGTGGCGGCGTTGGAGAGCATTTGCGTCTGACTTGATGCACGCCGCGCGCATCGGATGACGTTCCTCGCTTTTGACCCGATCACCCTCGAGTTGTATCGTCGCGAGACCGCAAAGTGTCGTGCACGAGCGGCAAGTACTACGATCCGACGGTCTTCAAAGCATCGTTATCGTAGGCACGAATTCCTTGCAGGCGTTCGGGTGCGATCGACCGGAAGTCGATGATGTCGATTCGCGCGCCGGAAGCCCGACCAGATGGAGGCGCGCGATGATTTCCTTCGGGAGCCTGGCTGTTTTCTGTGTGGCTTACTTGTTGGCCACAGCATCTCCAGGTCCGGCTGTCGCCGCGATCGTTGCGCGCACCTTGTCTCACGGGACTCGTGGAATCACGAGCTTCATTGCGGGATTCGTAGTCGGCGACTTGATCTGGTTCACTTTGGCGGCGACTGGAATGGCCATGCTCGCGCAGAAGGCAAAGCCGGTGTTCCTGGTCGTGAAATATGCCGGCGCGCTTTATCTGCTGTATCTGGCGTATCGGTCGTGGACTGCCCCCCTTGCTGTGATCGAGGCCGATCATGCCCCGCCGGAACGCTCCGGACGGCTGTTCCTGGTCAGCCTGATGATTACGCTCGGCAATCCGAAAGTGATGGTCTTTTTCCTGGCGCTGCTGCCTACGATCATCGATATGCGCGAGATGGGTGTCGCGCTCTATCTGGAAGCTGCCGTCGCGATGATCGTGATTCTATCGGCCGTGCTGACGAGCTACGTCCTCGCAGCCGTGCGTGCTCGCCGCTTTTTCAAGAGTGCCCACGCACTTCGCTGGGTCAACCGTATCGCCGGTACTGCCATCGGCGGGGCAGCTGTGGCGGTGGCCACCAGGTGATCCGGCACAACTAACTTCGCCATGCTCGGTGGCCACGTGCTTGCAGCGGGCGTTCTCGCCACGGATGCAGATCGGCTGCCTCAGCGGGGGGAGTGAACGCCGTCGGTCGCGGATGTGCCGCGCACCTGCGGCACTGCGTACTCGATCGCGCCCTCGGCACTCTTCGGCCGCCCGACCGATAGCCGTTGCGATGGCCCGCTTGCGCCCCGTGGGCGTAGTAGCCGCCGCCGAGCTGATCGTCCACCTCGCTCTCGAGCGCTTCCTCGACGATCAGTCGCGTCGCCAGCTCCACGAGATCGCTCCGCTCGCTCTCGCCGCCACTGCGGCCGGAAACAAATCTTCGCGCCGATCCCCTGAGCGAAGAGTCCTGCCTCTGGTGCAGCCCGGTCGAACCTTCTCCCAGGTACCCCCTCCCCGGGTTCGTTATAAGTATGCGAAATGCATCTTGGTCAGAGAGAAAACATGCGTTAACATGACTGCGGGCATCGCCCACGAGGTCTTCGCGAGAAGGCCGCCGCAGGGGCCCAGACCACGGTCTGGGCCTTTGTCGTATCTAGTCCCCACGTTGATGCCGTCGTACGAGCTCGAAACAACTGTACTTTGAGCCGCACACTTCAGCATCCGCAGGTGTGATCCTGCTCTCGATCAGCCGACCCGCCTCGCGCAGTGACAAGTATGCGCGGTTCACGGGATCGTAGCCGGCAATGGCAATGCGCCAGAGGTAGAGATCCGCGACTTGCCCCATCGGCGATGACTTTGACTTGAACCGAATCTCGTGCAACGTCTCGCGAAACTCTGTCGCGGTGAGCGGAGCGTATGGCGCACAAGACGACTCGTCGAACGGCGTACCGCTCGTTTTCAAGTTGGTGTAATACCGCTCTAAGCGCCTGTCATCTCTCTCTTGCTGCTGCGGCGCTCGGGCATCACGTCGGAAAGTCTTCGTGCCCAGCATACATAGCGTAAGCCGAGTAATTGGGCTCTAGAACTGTGACGAGTAAGCACCGCGACGTCCGGCGAAGTCTTAATCTTGCTGTAAATCGAAGACGGGATGCATCCTTCGGTTTGAACGTGTGAGGGCGTTCAGATCGAACAATTGAAGGAGTGCATCCCGTGAAGCGAAGAGTACGCGCGTCGGCGAAGACGCGGAAGCAG
>DASVCI010000137.1:0-5167 GCA_036381695.1 Steroidobacteraceae bacterium | reverse complement strand
TCCTTCGCGCGCACCGCGTTCAGGTCGCGCCGCGCGGCGAGCAGCGCCGCTTCGTTGACCAGGTTCTTCAGGTCGGCGCCCGACAGGCCCGGCGTCGTCGACGCCAACGCGGCAAGGTCGACGTCGCCGGCCAGCGCCACTTTGCGCGTGTGCACCTTCAGGATCGCCTCGCGGCCGGCCTTGTCGGGCAGGTTGACGACGACGCGGCGGTCGAAGCGGCCCGGGCGCAGCAGCGCGCGGTCGAGCACGTCGGGCTGGTTGGTCGCGGCCAGCACGATGATGCCCTCGCGACTCGAGAATCCGTCCATCTCGGTGAGGATCTGATTGAGCGTCTGCTCCTGCTCGCTCGCGCCACCGATCGCGGCGGGACCGCGTGCGCGGCCGATCGAGTCAATCTCGTCGATGAAGATGATCGCCGGTGCGTGCTGGCGCGCCTGCTTGAAGAGGTCGCGCACGCGTGCCGCGCCGACGCCGACGATCATTTCGACGAACTCAGCCGCGCTCATCGAAAAGAACGGCACGCCCGCTTCACCGGCCACCGCCCGGGCGAGGAGCGTCTTGCCCGTGCCTGGGGCACCGATCAGCAGCACGCCTTTGGGCGCGGTTCCGCCGAGGCGCTGGTACTTCTCCGGAGACTTGAGGAAGTCCACGATCTCGATCAGCTCGTTCTCCGCTTCATCGATCCCGGCCACGTCGTCGAACGTCACTTTCGTGTCCGACTCCTGGTCGTATCGACGCGCCTTGCTCTTGCCCATACCCATGAGCGCACCGCCGAACCCTCCGCCTTGCTGCGTAGCGCGCCGGAACAACCAGACATAAAACGCGATGATGAGGAGCGCGGGGCCGAAGCCGAACAAGAGCGTCGGCCAGAATCCGTCGTCCCGCAGCGGCACGGCGCTGATCTCCACGCCATGCTCGATCAACAGGGCCTCGAGCCCCGGATCGACGAACGCAGGGAGCGTAGTGGTGAACGTCTGCGAGGTGCGCGACTGCGAGTCGGAGAGCAACGGCACTTCCCGCTGTCCTCGCGGCTGCTCCTGTCCGGGCGGCGGATAGGTCACCGGCTTTGCGAACCGCCCCTCGATGCTCTCTCCCTGGCTGTAGATCGCTTCGACGTTTCCCTGCACGACTTGCTGCTTGAAGACCGTGTACGGCACGGTGATCGGCGCCTCGCCGCTCGGAACGAAGAGCCGCATCAGAAAATAGTTGGCCAGCAGGATCAGCAGAAACGCCAGGAGCGTGCGGCTCGTCGGCATCCGGGGAAGCTGGGAGGGCGGCGAGGAGGACGCACCCTTGCGTCCCGGCTGGGGGGCTCCGCCCGGCGCGCGGCGGCCCCAGCCGCGCTCGGCGGGCCCGGGAAGGTTCTGCGTGCTCATGGTGTACCCTACGTGTCCGAGATTTGCGACGGTGCTCAACGAGCATGACGCGCCGACCGGAAACAGGTTCCGGTGCGCACATGCCAGCCATCGCCGCTACCCGCGGGTTTACGCGCTCCAGGCGCCGATTCATGCAGCACGCACGCCAGTGCCTATATATCAGACGATGATCGAGGATTTCCAATACTGCTTCGGGCTCGAAGAGGAGTTCTTCCTCGCCAGCGCCGTGACAGGCGCGTTGCCCGCGCGCGTGCCAGGTGAGGTGCTCGAAGCGGCGCGCCGCTTCCTGGGCCCGGCGGTCACCTCGGAAATGCTCCAGTCTCAGATCGAGATCGCTTCGCCCGTCTTCCGGGACTGCCACGAAGCACGGCGCGTCATGATCGACCTGCGCCGTCGGCTCGCCGAGATCGCCGCATCGAGCGGGCTGCGTCTGATCGCCGCCGGCACCCATCCGCTCGGAACCTGGCACGAGCAAGTGGTGACCTACCAACGCCGCTACGAGCGCCTCATGTCCGACTTCCGCATCGTGGGGCAGCGCAATCTCGTTTGCGGGCTGCACGTGCACGTCGCCATTCCGCCCGGCGTCGATCGCGTCGACGTGATGAACCGGAGCGTCCGATGGCTGCCGTTGTTCCTGGCGTTGAGCACGTCCTCCCCGTTCTGGGCCGGACGCGTAAGCGGCTTGTTGAGCTACAGACAGGCGCTTTATGACGAATGGCCGCGCAGCGGCATTCCGGATTTCTTCGCCGACGAGCACGACTATCAGTCCTTTGCTGCGCGCCTGGCGAACGCCGGCGCCCTGCAAGACCCGGGGCAGCTCTGGTGGGCCATCCGGCCGGCGGCCCGTTTGCCGACGTTGGAGCTGAGGATTGCAGATGCCTGCACACGCGTGGAGGACAGCGTGGCCATTGCCGCCCTCTTCCGCTGCCTGCTCGCAACACTGGTTGCCAATCCCGAACTCGGCCGTCGCCGCACGACCCACACGCGCCGCATCATCGACGAGAACCGTTGGCGCGCCAAACGCGATGGCATCCGCGCCGAGTTCATTGCGGAAGGATCGAGCGAGGTCGAGCCCGTCCCGGTCGTGCTCGAGCGCACCCTGGCGCTCGTCGCCGAGCAGGCCGAGCGGCTCGATTGCACCGAGGCGCTGCGTCCGCTGCATCGCATCCTCGAGCGCGGCACGAGCGCACACGAACAACTCAGGATCTACAACGACGAGCGAGCCTCAGGCAAAAGCCGCACCGAAGCGCTGCGAGGAGTGCTCGGGTGGCTCGAGCGCACGACCGTCATGGACGGCGCCTCGTTGCATTGAGGCGCCGCCCACGCGCTCTCAGCGCACCCGTATCGGGATGAAGATCTGCGCATTGCCGCGCTGAATCAGCAATGCAACGCTCCCCTTGGCGTCTTCGAGCGCCTCACGCAGCTCGCGAACGTTCTGCACGCGCTCGCCACTGATCCCAAGGATCACATCGCCGGGCCGCACCCCGGCGCTCGCTGCCGGATCGGTCACGCGCTCGACCACGATGTTGCCCTCGGTATCGAGGCGCTGCTTTTCCTCGTTCGTCAGCGGACGCACGATCATGCCCAATTGGCCCGCCCCTTCCTCCGAGCCCGGGCGACCTCCATGCGCGGGAGCCGTGTCCTCCATCTCACCGATCCGCACCGTGAGCTCCCTCTCCCGCCGATCGCGCCAGATGCGCAGCTTCGCCTGGGTGCCGGGCTTCATCCGCGCGATCATCGTTGACAACTCACCGAAACGCTCGATTTGCTGGCCGTCCACCGCGAGGATCACATCACCCGGCCGAATGCCGGCGTCGGCGGCTGGACCATCCTCGTCCACGGAGCTGACCAGTGCGCCGCGGGGCCGATCGAGGCCGAAGGACTCGGCGAGCTGGGCGTTCACATCCTGCACCGCCACGCCGATGCGCCCCCGCACCACGCGACCTGTCTGGATGAGCTGGTCGCGCACGTTGATGGCGACGTCGATCGGAATCGCGAACGACAGGCCCATGTAGCCGCCGGTGCGGCTGAAAATCATGGAGTTGATGCCGACCACCTCGCCGTCGAGATTGAAGAGCGGCCCGCCCGAGTTGCCCGGGTTGACGGCCACGTCGGTCTGGATGAACGGAACGTAGCTGTCACCGCCGCCGACAGCCCGGGAGGTGGCGCTGACGATGCCCGCCGTCACGCTGTTCTCGAGCCCGAAAGGCGAGCCGATGGCGAGCACCCACTGGCCAGGCTTGAGCTCGTTCGGATCGCCGATGCGCACCACCGGCAGGTTGTTCGCATCGATCTTCAGCACCGCCACGTCGGTGCGCGCGTCGGCCCCGACCACTTTGGCCTGGAACTCGCGCCTGTCGGAGAGCCGCACAGTCACACTGTCGGCGTCGGCCACTACGTGCGCGTTCGTCAAAATGTAACCGTCCTTGCTGACGATGAAGCCGGAGCCCGCACCACGAGCCGGCGGGAGCTCGCGCTGCTCGGGCATGTCCGGCAGTGGAATGCCAAAGCGCCTGAAGAAATCGAACATGGGATCTTCGGGCGAGAGGAACGGGCCGGTGCGCTGACGCTGTTGCAGGACCTCTACGAAGACGACCGCATCGCCGTATTCCTCCACCAGGCGCGCGAAGTCCGGAAGCGCCATGTTGCGAGTGGCTGCCGGCCTGCTCGGGCGTGCGGGCTCGTCAGCCTGTTCCCGTTGCGCCTGAGTGCCCGGGGAACACGCTGTGAGCGCAATCGCCACCGCGATCGCGCGCAGGTCGAGGATAAAGCGTCTGTTCATGGACCAACCTCTTCTTCGCGACGAATGTCGACCGGCAATGTCTGTTGCCAAAAGAGGCTCGAGACCGGCGGAAGTTCCGTACCCCCGGCCCGGCTGGCCCCCCGCCCGCCGGAGCGCAAGCCCGCGATCGTTGCGCAACCGCCACGTTGACGCGCCCCGCAATTGGCCGATACGGTTCGGCTCTTTTGTCGCGCCCGCCCGTCCCTGGGCGCGAGTCGACGGAAGGAGAAAGCGATGTTCGATTTCGAAGGGGTCCGCTCCCTGCCGCTCTTCAGCAATTCGCCCACGGCCTGGCTGATCGCAGGCTCGGTGTTCGTCGTGGCGCTGGCAGCTCTGCTCCTCGTGAGGCGCGTCATTCGCACTTATCACAAGCGCTTCCGCTCGACCGAGACGACCGAGCTCCTCGAGATCCCGGTGCAGGTGCTGAGCCGCACGACGGTGCTGTTCTTCATCGTGCTCGCCATCTACCTGGGCGCGCAGGCTCTGGTACTCGGGCCGCGTGTCGCGCGCGTACTCGCGTCCGCGCTCACCATCGCGTTCTTCTGGCAGGCGGGCCTCTGGGCCGTCGAAGCGAGCAAGATCTGGCTCGAGCACAAGCGCCAGCGGAGCCTCGCGACCGACCGCGCCACGGCCGGCTCGCTCGGCATCATCGGGTTTATCGTGACCGTGGCCGTCTGGTCGCTGGTCGTGCTGCTGACGCTGGACAACCTCGGGATCGACATTACCGCGCTCGTCGCCGGCCTCGGCATCGGCGGTATCGCGGTCGCCCTGGCCGTGCAGAACGTTTTGGGTGATCTGTTCGCCTCGCTGTCGATCACGCTCGACCGGCCCTTCGTGGTCGGCGACTTCCTCACTGTCGATGACTTCATGGGCTCGGTCGAGAGCATCGGCATCAAGAGCACGCGCTTGAGGAGCCTGAGCGGCGAGCAGATCATCATGCCGAACGCGAACCTCCTCGGCAGCCGGGTGCGCAACTACGGGCGCATGTACGAGCGGCGCGTCGTGTTCA
>DASVCI010000136.1:0-32394 GCA_036381695.1 Steroidobacteraceae bacterium | reverse complement strand
GAGCCGCCAGACTCGAGAAACGCGGGGCACGCGCAGCTCGAGGCCGCAAAACAGACGGACACGAAGGCGTCCGGATCGGCGCGCGCCCCTTACAACCTCGTCGTCCCCCGTTCGGCCTGTCCGCACTGTGGCGCGCAGATCACCGCATGGCAGAACATTCCGGTCGTCAGCTATCTCTTCCTAAAGGGCAAGTGCGCGAGCTGTGGCGCGCGCATTTCGCTGCGATACCCGATCGTAGAACTGGTAACGGCCATTCTCTCGGCTCTCGTCGCCTGGAAATTCGGTTTCGGCTGGTACACCGCCGCGGCGCTCGTGTTCACGTGGATGCTGATTGCGCTGAGCGGCATCGACATCGACCATCATCTGCTGCCGGACAACATGACCTTGCCGCTCCTGTGGCTCGGGCTGCTGATCAGCCTCGCCCCGGCCTCGAACGTGCCGGGGCTGCCGGTCGATCCTCGCTCGAGCATCCTCGGCGCGACGGCGGGCTACCTCGCGCTCTGGAGCGTCTACCACGTGTTCAAGCTCCTCACCGGCAAGGAAGGCATGGGCTACGGAGACTTCAAGTTGCTTGCCGCACTCGGTGCCTGGCTCGGCTGGCAGCAACTGCCGCTCGTCATTTTGCTGTCTGCCTTCACCGGCGCGGTGTTGGGAACGGCTTTGATCGCAGCTCGCAGGCACGAGCGCGGCGCACCGATCGGGTTCGGTCCGTATTTGTCCGCTGCGGGCTGGATCGCGCTCATGTGGGGCAACGATCTGATCTCCGCGTACTTCCAATTGAGCGGGATCGCGCGCTCGTAGCAACCCTCGCCGGGCGCGGTATCATCGCCGCATGAACCGCGCGGCTCCTCCCCTCTTCGTTGCACTCACTGGCGGCATCGCGAGCGGCAAGACTGCCGTTGCCGACATTTTCGCCAGTCTGGGAGTGCCCGTTCTCGACACGGACCAGATCGCGCGAGAGGTCGTCGAGCCGGCAAGCCCGACCTTGAGCCAGCTGATCAGCGAGTTCGGCCAGGACATTCTCGATGCTTCAGGTCGTCTCGACCGGGCCCGCATGCGCGAGCGTGTGTTCAAAGACCCCGGAGAGCGTCAGCGACTCGAGGTGATCACTCATCCCGCCATCCGCGCCGAGTTGGCGCGCCGGGCCGCTGAAGCAGGCGGCGACTATCAGATCCATGTCATTCCCCTGCTCGTCGAGACCGGACGAGCCAAGGATTACGAGCGCGTGCTCGTCGTCGACTGTCCCGAGGAAAAGCAAATCGAGCGGCTGATGTCGCGCGATCGCGCAACGCGCGAGGAGGCGAAGCGCATCCTGGCTGCGCAGGTCACGCGTGAGCAGCGGCTGGCCGTCGCCGACGATGTGATCGAGAACACCGGTACGCTCGCGCAATTGCGCGACTCCGTGCAAGAGCTCCATCGAAGGTATCTGCAACTCGCGCAGGAACGTCGCGAACGTCTCATTCGTTGACGTTCACAGCGCCGGCCGGGGCAGGCTGGCGTGAGAGTCGGAAGGCTGCCCACAAAGCCTTCTCGCCTGGCGACGGGACCCTCGCATGGCAGAAATCCGCATCGGAGTATCCGGCTGGCGCTACACGCCGTGGCGCGGAGTCTTCTACCCGAAGGATCTGCCGCAGCGCCTCGAGCTCTGGTACGCCTCGCGGGTGTTTCCGACGATCGAGCTCAACGGCTCGTTCTATTCCCTGCAGCGGCCCGAGTACTACGCCGAGTGGCACGACGACACGCCGGACGACTTCGTGTTCGCGCTCAAGGGTCCGCGCTTCATCACTCACATGAAGAAGCTGCGGGGCGTAGAGGCGCCGCTCGCCAACTTCTTCGCTTCAGGCGTGTTCAATCTGCGCGCCAAGCTCGGGCCGGTGCTCTGGCAGTTTCCGCCCAATTTCCGTTATCAGCCCGACCTGCTGGAGTCGTTCCTCGAGCTTCTTCCTCACAGCACGCAAGAAGCTCTCACACTGGCCCGCCGGCGCGACGCACGCATGGTTGGACGTTCGAGGCTCGCGATCGATGCCGATCGGCCGATCCGACACGCGATCGAGATCCGCAACGAGAGCTTTCTCGACCCCTCGTTCATCGATCTGCTGCGTGAGCATGGGATCGCGCTGGTGGTGGCCGAAACCGCAAACAAGTGGCCGCTCACGTTCGATGTGACGGCGGACTTCATCTACATGCGCCTGCATGGAGAGAAGCAGATCTACACGAGCGGCTACGGCGATAAGGCGCTGACTCGGTGGGCCGAGCGTATCAAGGCCTGGCACCGGGGTTCCGAACCAGCCGATGCGCCGCGAATCTCCGCTCGCAAGTCTCCCTCAAGGAAGCCGCGCGATGTCTACTGCTACTTCGACAATACCGACGTGAAGCTGCGTGCTCCGGTCGATGCCCAGTCACTCATGCGTAAGCTCGGCTTGCAGCCAGGCAGACCGCGCGTTGGGCGCGTCCCGGCCCGGCTCCGGACGCCGGCTGCTGTCGATCTGCGCCACTGAGATGATCATTTCTCGGTGACCCAACGCCGCTCCAGCCATCCGAACCCGACTTGCGCCAGGAGCGCGAGCCCCGCGGCAGGAAGCGCACCCTCGAGGATCAATCCCAGATCGTCGAGCCGGATGCCGGTGAGAATGGACTGGCCGTAGCCGCCCGCGCCAATGAGGGCGCCTAGCGTAGCCGTACCCACATTGATCACCGCCGCGATCCGGATGCCGCCCAATATGGAGCGCGCGGCGAGCGGCAGCTCCACGTACCTCAAGCGCGCGAAAAATCCCAACCCGAGCGCTTGAGCGGACTCGCGCAAATCACGCGGGATGTCCGCCAGCCCCGCATGAGTGTTCCGCAGCACCGGCAGCAGGCTGTATAGAAACAACGCGGCCACCGCGGGCGCATAGCCGATCCCCAGCCAGGGAATCAGGAATACGAGCAGGGCGAGCGCGGGCACGGTCTGCAAGATATCTGCGACGGCGAATACCACCCTCCCGAGCGTACGCCGATAGAACGCCGCGATACCGAGCGGGATTGCAAGGACAACGGCGGCTGCGAGGGAGATGCCGACCATCGCCAGGTGCTCGACGGTGCGTCGCCAGACACGCTGCGCCCTGGTCCGTTGCACCGCCTGATTCGAAACCGTCAGCTTTTGCTTCAGAAAATCCGCCGCGACCCGCGATTCCGGCACGCGCTCGAGCTTCGCTCGCGCGTTCATCGCGATCATGGCCTCGACATCGATTCGCCCCGACAAGCGATCGATGGCGGCTCGCACGGGCGAGGCGACCTTTCGACTGCAAAGAATCAGCGCCTCATAATCGGGAAAGAATCCGGCGTCGTCCTCGAGCGCCACGAGATCGTAATGCTCGATCTCGGCATCCGTTGAATAGAGGTCGGTGACATCTATCGCCCCCGAGGCGACGGCGCGGTAAGCGAGATCGTGGTCGAGGCCG
Source organism: Steroidobacteraceae bacterium (assembly GCA_036381695.1). Taxonomy (GTDB): domain Bacteria; phylum Pseudomonadota; class Gammaproteobacteria; order Steroidobacterales; family Steroidobacteraceae; genus Steroidobacter. The sequence continues at coordinate 28,954 of DASVCI010000136.1, read as the reverse complement.
CGTACATTTTCGTGCCGCAGCCCGTACGTTTTCCTGAGGCCAGGCCACCCGTCCGTGCGGTTCAGAAACTCGTTGCTGAATCCGAGCGTGAGCTCCGTATGGGCGGCGAGTTGTGAGATTCGAGTGATTCCAAGCTCACGCGCCCGCTCGCGGCGCATTCCCAGCACATAAGTATTGTTGAAACCGAGCGGCTCCGATGCCCAGATGCCTTCGTTCCGCAGAGCCCTGCGCAATTGCGCATCGTCGTCGAGCGACTTTCCCGCGAAGATCTCCGCACGCAAGGTGCCCGTGTACTCCGGGTAGCACGCGATGTCGCCCCGCGACAGGGCGCTCCAAAGCACTCGCGTGCCTCCGAGCTCGCGCCGATGAGCTGCTTTATAGCCTGCGTCGCGGATGAGCTGCGTAGCGAGCTCTCCAAGAATGACCGACTCCGTAAAAACCTTCGAGCCGACTACGACTTCCGCACCATGGCCGCTGAGCGGCAGAAAAAGGCTGCCCAGCAGGATCGTGCGAACGGCACGACTCACGCCGATCCTCCAAGCTGATCGTGAAGCGATCGCTGCGCCCGCACGAAATCGCGGACAAAGTCGTCTTTGGGTGAGTCGAGAAGCTCCCGGTGCGTGCCTTCCTGAACGATGCGCCCGGCGCGCATCAAGACGAGGTGCTGCGAGAAGAACGCGGCTTCCGCGAGGTCATGAGTGACGAGCACGACTGCCTTGCGCAATCGCCCGAACAGAGCGCGCAGGTCCTCCTGCAAGCCATATCTCACCATGGGGTCGAGCGCCCCGAGCGGCTCGTCCAGCAACAGCACCGAAGGATCGAGCATCAAGGCGCGCATGAGGCTCACGCGCTGGCGCTGGCCGCCGGAAAGCTGCCCCGGAAATCGCTGCAGCGCCTCGCGCGGCAGTTGTACGAGCTGCGCCAGCTCATCGAGTCGCTCCTCGATCCACCGGGCGTCGCGCTTGAAGTAGCGAGCGGCCAGGGTGACGTTGTCGGCCGCGCTCAGATGAGGGAACAACCCGCCCGACTGGATCACGTACCCGATGCGCCTGCGCAGCTCCAGAGCATTGCCAGGGGTGAGCTCCACTCCGGCGATCGTGACCGTTCCCTGGCGCGGCCACTCGAGCCCCATGGCGAGCTTCAGGAGTGTCGACTTGCCGCAGCCGCTCGGCCCGATGAGCGCCACGGTCTCCCCGGCCTCGACGCGCAAGTTGAGCGCCTCGACCGAGATGAGGCCGTCATAGGCGTGGGTGAGATCCTCCAGCGCAATCACCGGCGTCGAGCGGCCGATCCTGGACGGCCCGGGCAAAAAGCGTTCGGATTGCGTTTCATACGTATCTCGCCGCTATGCGCGCAAGCGGGCCGGCGTTGACGAAGCGAGTTGGTGGCCCCATCTCCTGACGTGCTCTAGTATAGGCGTGACCGCAGCTGGAGCGTGGCCCGAGTGAGATTTCAACTGGGGTGAAGCGCAAGTGGACATCTCGCATCGCCGTTGGGTGATCCTGCTCGCAGCGATGCTGGCGGGCGTAGCCGCGCTCGCGGCTGAGAACCGCACCGAGCCGCAAGGAAAAGCAGCCCCCGCGCTTTTGTTCGAAGTGCGTGACGCGATCGGGCCGGCCACCAGCGATTTCTTCGTCCGCACGCTCGAAGAGGCCAGCGAGCGCAAGGCGCCGCTCGTGGTGGTCGAGATGGATACGCCGGGCGGCCTCGACACCGCGATGCGAGACATGATCAAGGCCATACTCGCCTCGCCCGTGCCGGTCGTGATGTACGTCTCTCCGTCCGGCGCCCGGGCGGCAAGCGCGGGCACTTATTTGATGTACGCGAGTCACATCGCGGCCATGGCGCCGGCGACCAATCTCGGTGCCGCCACGCCCGTGCAGATCGGCGCGCCTTCCTCTCCCTCTCCAGCGCCCGCGCCCGAGCCGAGCGAACCCGGTGAGAAGGATCAACAAGAGGGCGACGAGAAGGCCGAGAAGCCGCGCGCTCCCGAGCCGGCCACGGCAATGGAGCGCAAAGCGGTCAACGACTCAGTGGCCTACATCCGCGGCCTCGCGGAACTGCGCGGAAGAAATGCGGATTGGGCCGAATCTGCGGTGCGCTCTGGAGCGAGCCTCTCCGCCTCGGTCGCGCTCGAGCAGAACGTCATCGATCTCATCGCGACCGACATCGAGGATCTGCTCGAGCAGATCGACGGCCGCACGGTCAAGGTGAGCACTGGAGAGGTGAAGCTCGCAACCGCCGGCCTCACCCTCGAGCGCGTCGAGATCGATTGGCGGACGAAGCTGCTCGCGGTGCTCACCAATCCGAACATCGCCTATCTGCTCATGCTGATCGGCGTGTACGGCCTGCTCCTCGAAGGCTACAACCCCGGCGCGATTCTCCCCGGCGTCGTCGGCGCCATTTCCCTGCTGCTCGCGCTCTACGCCTTCCAGGTGCTTTCGGTCAACTACGCCGGGCTCGGCCTGATGCTGCTCGGCCTCGCCCTGATCATCGCGGAGGCCTTCGCGCCGAGTGTCGGGGTGCTCGGCATAGGCGGAGTCGTTGCGTTCGTCATTGGCTCGATCATTCTGATGGACACCGACGTGCCCGGTTTTCAGGTCGCGCGCTCGCTGATCGGCGGTATGGCGCTCGCAGGGGCGCTTCTGGTGCTGCTCATCACTACCTACTTCGCGCGCTCCCGCAAGCTGCCGGTCGTCACGGGAGTCAACCAGCTCCTCGCCGAGCCTGCGACCGCGCTCGCCGATTTCGACCAGTCTGGTCCAGTGCGCATCCGCGGCGAGATCTGGAATGCAGTGACGCGCACGCCCGTCAAGAGTGGCGAGCGGCTGCGCGTGCTCAAGGTAGACGGATTGACGCTCGAGGTCGAACCCGACCGCTCGGGCAGCCAGACCCCTCGCTGACGCACTGGAGGCACCATGTTTCTGATCGTCGCCGGCATCCTCATCCTCATCCTCGTCTTCTCGGCTATCAGGATCCTGAACGAGTACGAGCGCGGCGTGGTCTTCACGCTGGGCCGCTACACCAGCACGAAGGGGCCGGGGCTGGTCATCGTGATCCCCATCATCCAGCGGCTGGTCAAGGTGGACTTGAGGATCATCGTGCTAGACGTGCCGACGCAGGACGTGATCTCGCGCGACAACGTCTCGGTCAAGGTCAACGCGGTCGTGTACTTCCGCATCGTCGATCCGGCGAAGGCGATCATCCAGGTCGCAAGCCCGTTCGAGGCGACGAGCCAGCTCGCGCAGACGACCCTCCGCTCGGTGCTGGGTCAGCACGAGCTCGACGAGATGCTGTCCGAGCGTGAGAAGCTGAATCTCGATATCCAGAGAATCCTGGACCAGGCCACCGATGCGTGGGGCATCAAGGTCTCGAACGTCGAGATCAAGCACGTTGACCTCGACGAGACCATGATTCGAGCGATCGCCAAGCAAGCGGAGGCCGAGCGTACGCGGCGCGCCAAGGTCATTCATGCCGAAGGCGAGAAGCAAGCGGCTGCGATGCTCGTGGAGGCAGCGAAAGCGTTGGGGCAGGACCCACGCGCCATGCAGCTGCGCTATCTGCAGACGCTCGCGGATATCTCGAGCGAACGGACTTCAACCGTCGTGTTCCCGTTGCCGCTCGATCTGCTGCGGCCGCTTCTCGATTAGTGCGGCTCCAGCGGGCGCTTCGCGCGGCTCGTCACGGTCGCAGAACGACCTTCACGCATTCATCGTCCTTGTTCCTGAACATCTCGTAGGCTTCGGGTGCGTCCTCGAGCGCCAGGCGATGGCTGATGATGAAGGTCGGATCGATCTCGCCGCGCTCGATGCGCTCGAGGAGCGGACGCATGTAGCGTTGCACATGCGTCTGTCCGCTTCTCAAGATGATGCCCTTGTTGACGATCGCGCCGAATGGAAGCTTGTCGACGACGCCGCCATAGACGCCTGGCACTGACACCGTCCCGCCGCTGCGAACGGCTGTGATGGCTTGTCGCAGCACGCCGGGCCGCTCGGTCGACAGTCGCATCGCTTGCTTCGCCCGGTCGTAGGCGCCGACGACGCCGTGAAAGTGCGCCTCCATGCCGACCGCATCGATGCATGAGTCGGGCCCTCGCCCGCCTGTCAACTCCCTGAGGGTGGCGAGCACATCCGTCGACTCGTAATCGACCGTCTCCGCGCCGAGCAAGCGCGCCTTGCGCAAGCGCTCGGGAAAGCGATCGATCGCGATCACACGGTCAGCGCCCAACAGCAAAGCGCTTTGAATCGCGAACAAGCCGACCGGTCCGCAGCCCCACACGGCCACCGTGTCTCCCGGCTGAATGTTGCAGGACTCGGCCGCCATGTAACCGGTCGGAAGAACGTCCGACAGGAACAGCACCTGCTCATCGGACAGGGACTCGGGGACTTTCAGTGGACCGACGTCAGCGAACGGGACGCGCACGTATTCTGCCTGGCCCCCGGCATACCCGCCCAGCATGTGCGAGTAACCAAAGATCCCGGCCGGCGAATGGCCCCACAGCTTCTCGGCCAGCGGCGCATTGGGGTTGGAGTTCTCGCACAGCGAGTACATCTCCTGCGAGCAGAAATAGCAGTTGCCGCAGGAGATCGGGAACGGGACCACCACGCGATCGCCGACGCTCAAGTTCTTGACGGCGCTTCCCACCTCGACGACCTCACCCATGAATTCGTGGCCGAGGATGTCGCCGCGAAACATTCCGGGAATGTAGCCGTCGTACAGGTGCAGGTCCGATCCGCAGATCGCCGTCGAAGTCACCTTCACAATCGCATCGCGCGGATTGAGAATCTTGGGATCAGGGACGTCCTCGATGCCCACCTCACGCACACCGTGCCAGCACACCGCTCTCATTGCAGCCGCCTCCCCAGCATGATCCGGCCGAGGAGACTGCGACGACCGGATGGCTGACCGAGCGTGGTCGCCACTTCGCCCGTCTCTAGCAGTTGCTTGAGCCGCCGCAAGTCCTCCTTCACCTGCACGCTCGGCTCCTCGCCGAAGAGTCGCGCAATCCTTGCGCCCACTTTGCCGGCTGGAGGGCGATACAGCATGTCTACTCGAACCACAGTGCCACGGCCTCCGGGAGCCGGCTCGAAGCTGACCATACCTTCGTGCGTGACTTCCGAATCCGGGAGCGTGCGCCAGCCCAGTCGACGGCCCGGCTCGTCCTCGATCAATTCCGAATCCCACTCGACACTCGTGCCGGCCGGTGCCGTCGCCACCCAATGCGAGATGCGTTCGCTGGTCGCAGACACCGATTCAAGATGGTGCATGAAGAGTGGCAGGTTCTCGAGGTTGCGCCAGAACTCGTAAACGACCTCTGGCGTCTCGTTGATGGTGACCGCCTCGGTGACTGCAATCTGAGGGGCCTCTGCGGATTGCGAGGCAGTGAGCCGGCGCGCGGCGTATGTGTCGAAGGCGGTCACTCCGAGCACTGCGGTCGTCGTCAGGGCGATCTTTCCCGTTTCGGCGTCGGATGATCGCGACGCTGCGCCCAGCAACGTCAGATCCATTGCGTCCCCGGCGACTCTGGCCCAGGCCCAGTCGCCCAGGGCGCGCTCGGAGAGAAGCCCGATTCCGGTGGTGATTTCTCGCAATCCGAGCAGACGAAGCACGATCGGATGGTGGCCGACGCCAATCGCCCGACCCAGCGCTCGAGGCGCCGCCAGCTCAACCAGTCCCAGACCGATGCTGACCCAGCCGAGCACTTGCGCAAGCTGCCGGTCTTCCAGATGCAGGCGCGAATGACGCGCGACCTCGGCTTCCCACTCGCTCTCCTCTTCCTCCCACTCGGCATAGTCGCGTGGATACCCGCGCGCGGATCCAGGCCGTGCTGTCTCGCTCTGCGGGGATTCGGAAGCCGGCTGCTTCGACTCCGCCTGCGGTGCCGTTGAGGTCGCCTGCGCGGTGTGATCGGTCGCCATGATTGCAACCTCGACGAGGAGGGCTTTTCGTGATGATTGGGTAATCGCACCGCCTTCGCGCGAGTTCCACGGCGGAGGCGAGGCTCCACGATCAGTGTGCAGAGCACTGAAGGCCAACCGAGTCAGATGCGCTGCTGTGGTCAACTTTCCTTCAAGCCGCCTGCCTGAATCGATCGACGCACGGACTCATAGCTTCCTGGACTCATCTCTTCGTATCGGCAGGCCGTCTTTTTATAAGAGAAAAGATTTGAGAGAACACTTACAGGAGAGAGCCGTCGCACGAAGGCGCGCTTTGGCGCTCGCAGTGCGCGGCGCGTCTTCGCAAGGCGCATCGCGTGCGCAAGAAAAGCGAAAGCGCGCATCGCACACGGACTGATCGATCGCGCCGGATCAGTGCGCGCTCGTGCACAGCTCGAGCATGCGGTTGAAATTCTTACAGAGTGATCGACACTCGCGCGCGAGCACTGTCGCGTTCTGGAGTCTCTCATCAACGTCTCGTCTTGAGGCACACTCCCTGCGCGCTTGCGCAACGGTGATGCAAAGAAACTCCGCTACCGTTCGCACGCACGCGTTGAAACTCACTTCGCCGACGCGCACACGAGGCTGATGCGCGCGGCAACACTCAGATTTCTCGGAGGACAACATCCGCATTGAAGGCACTGGAACGTTTGTTGCTTCGACGCTCTCGAAGCGAACGCGCCACGTCGGGGAACGGGGGTGCATACGCTCGGTGCGCAGTCTGTTGAGCACCGGCGTTTTGATGAGGATTCAGTTGATGCGAATGTCCATGCTCCTGGTCGCACTGACCCTTGGGGTCATCGGTGCGACACATGCTTCAGCAGTCCCGGCAGATGCCAGCCCGCCGCGGCCGGCTCATGCAGCGCTACCGCCCGCTTTCGAGGACAATCCTGTGCTCGCACATTCCCTGTCGTCCTCGCCGCTCGATGTGCAGCTCGAGAGCACGACCGCCAGTCAGCCGCCGGGCAAGCGAGGCATCAGGCTCGCCGCGCTCGATCATCGCTCGTACTCGATGCCGCGCTCGAGCCCGAGCCGAGCGACGTTCGAGGTGCAGCAGCGACCTCGCGCTCGGCCCGAAGAGCGTGAATCGCTGCAAGTTTGGCTGATGGCGATCATCGCCGTCACGCTCGTCGGATACCAATTGCACCGCAAGCATCGGCTGCTCAGACCTCAGCGCTTCACGCTCTGAAGGCCTTCGACTTCCGAGACTCTTGATGCTGAATCCCGGTGAGTCCCTCAAGCGCGGGGAGCGCGCGGCCGACGTCAGCGCCTCCGAACCCGTGTCGCTGTTCGTCCTGAAGTCGCTCCTGCACCCGAGCGTGCCGGTGCTGACGCTGATCGTCTGCCTCCTGCTCTGGGGCGAAGTGCGTTACGGCCCTTATTTCCTGGTCGCAGTGCTCGCTTTCGTCGGCGCGGCGGATCTGCTCGATGCCGTCCCGATTCCGCCAACGCGGCCGGGCTGGCTCGCGTTGAGCTCGCTGCTCGACATCGTCATCCGCTGGGTCCTGCTGGTCGCATTCATTTGGGCGCTGATGGACATCGCGGGCCTCGACCGTGAGTTCGATTGGCGCGTGCTCGGAAGCTGGGCGGTGCTCACTCCTGTGGCGATCTGGTGCGGACAACTCGCGGCGCCGCGCTTGTTCTCGCGCACCCGTCGCACCAGGCGGAGAAAGGCGGTGATCGTGGGCGCACGCGAGGCGGGCTTCAGGCTTGCAGAGCAGCTCGAAGGCGCCGCTTCGCCGCACATCAAGCTGCTCGGCTTCTTCGAGGATCGGGGGCTTGCGCGCGTGCCCGCGCCGTACACGAACAAGATCCTCGGCAAACTTCGGCACGTGAGCGAGTACGTCGCGCGAAATCGCGTCGACCTCGTCTATATCGCGCTGCCGATGACGCGGCACCCGCGGGTTCTCACACTACTCAACTCGCTGCGCGATTCGACAGCATCGATCTACTTCGTGCCCGATCTCACCGTCTGCGAGCTCGTGCAACCGCGTTTCGATCTGGTGTACGGCATTCCCGTCGTCGCAGTCTGCGAATCTCCCTTCTACGGCGTACGCGGCATCGCCAAGCGCCTGACGGACATCGCGATCGCCTCGATCGCTATCGCCATGCTCTCGCCGGTTTTGCTCGCTGTGGCGCTGGGCGTACGCCTGAGCTCTCCAGGACCCATCATCTTCCGCCAGAAGCGCTATGGCCTCGATGGCAAAGAGATCATCGTCTACAAGTTTCGCTCGATGCGCGTCACCGAGGACGGTGATCGCACCTACACGCAAGTGCGACGGAACGACGAGCGCGTAACGCCTTTCGGCTCGTTCATTCGCAGCACCTCGCTCGATGAGCTGCCGCAGCTCTTCAATGTGCTCGAAGGCAGCATGAGCATCGTCGGCCCGCGTCCGCACGCGATCGCGGTGAACGAGCAGTATCGACGCCTCATTCCGGGCTACATGATCCGCCACAAGGTGAAGCCCGGCATCACCGGTTGGGCTCAGGTCAACGGCTTTCGTGGCGGCGACGACATCGGCTCGATGCGCAAGCGCATCGCCTTCGATCTGGAGTACCTGCGGCATTGGTCGCTGTCTCTCGACCTGCTGATCATGCTGAGAACCGCACTGGTGGTCTGGAACGATCGACATGCCTATTGAGACAACCATCGAGGAGAATCTCGAGTTGCACAATTGTGTAACCGCCACACTGCGCCCCTGCATACGTGCTGATGATAGAGCTTTGCAGTCACGGCCTCGCGCGCGAGGCTGGCAATCGAGGATTGGCTGGCTCCTTGCTTGCCTGATCGTCTTCCCCTGGCATTACACGGCTTTTGCGGCTGGCGCCGACTACCGCATCGGCCCGGGCGATCTGCTGCGCATCAACGTCTTCGGCTCGCCCGATCTGTCGACCGAAGCGCGCGTGAGCGCGTCGGGAAACATCACCTATCCCCTCGTCGGGCAGGTGACGGTGGCCGGCCGCTCGGCGGCCGAAGTCGAAGCGATGCTGAGCAACGCGCTCGTTCAGGGCGGATTTCTCAAGGATCCCCAGGTCTCGGTGCACGTGCTCGAGTTCCAGAGCCAGAAGGTGGCCGTGCTCGGGCACGTCGCCAAGCCGGGCCACTATGCCCTCACCTCGTCGGCGACGCTCCTCGATGTCATCGCCGAAGCGGGCGGCCTCGTGAGCGAAGAAGCGGCGGATACGGCGACGCTCATCCGACAGGACGGCTCGAAACACAAGATCGATCTCATTGCCCTCTTCAAAGGCGATCCTGCACAGAACCGGCCCGTTTCGGGCGGCGACACGGTGTACGTGCCTGCCGCACCGGTCTTCTACATCTATGGCGAAGTCCAGAAGCCCGGAAAGTACAAGCTCGAGCGCGGCATGACCGTCTCACGCGCCATCTCGGCTGGAGGCGGGCTTACGAGCCGCGGCTCGGAGCGACGCGTGATCGTGAAACGGCGCGACGCCGATGGCGTCGAGCAGGAGTATCGCGCGCGTCCCTCCGATGTGCTGCAAGCCGATGACGTCGTGCTCGTCAAAGAAGGGTTCTTCTGAGCCGCGGGGAAGTCACGACCATGAGTCTGCTCAATGTCCTGTTGATCATCCGCGGCCGAAAGAAACTCTTCTTCGGCATCGTGTTCACCGTAGTAGCGGCGGTTGCGCTGGTGAGCTTGCTTTCGCCGCGAGAGTACACGGCCGAGTTGGCCCTGGTCGCCGACTTCAAGGGAAGCGATCCACTCAGCGAGTCGACGCTGGCGCCCCAGCTCCTCCCCACCTATCTCGCCACGCAGGCGGAGATCATCCGCAGCCGCAACGTCGCGCTCAGGGTCATAAAGACACTCGGCCTCGCCGATGATCCCGAGATCGTCGAGCGTTTCGGCGAAGGGGAGCAGGCGCAAATTCGTCTCGCGAGCGCCTTGCTCGAGCGAGTCGAGGCACTCGCTTCGCGCAACAGCAACATTCTGCGCATCGCATACACAGACACCGATCCTGAGCGCGCCGCGCGGATCGCGAATGCGTTTGGCGATGCTTACGTGCAGGCCAGCCTCGAGCTGCGGGTGGACCCGGCGCGGCGCTCGGCGGCGTGGTTCGGGCAGCAGGTCGAGCAATTGCGCAAGGAGTACATGGCCGCTCAGGCGAAGCTGGCCGAGTACCAGAAGAAGCACGGCGTGCTCGGCGTCGACGACGCGAGGCTCGATGTGGAGAACGCTCGTCTGCAGGAGCTCTCGACTCAATTGGTCAACGCGCAGAACGCGATGTACGACGCCGAGACGAGAGCGGCCGAATACGAGCGCGGAGCGCGCAAGCAGGGTGAATCGCCCGACTTGCAGAAGAATCCGCTGCTGCAGAATCTCCGGGCCGATCTGGCCCGGGCCGAGGCGAAGCTTGCCGAGCTCTCGGCCCGCTACGACAGGAACCATCCGCAGTATCGCAGCGCGCTCGCCGAGGTCAACGCGCTTCGCTCCAAGCTTGCGGCCGAGTCGAACCTGGCCAAGGGATCGCTCGACCGGGCGGCCGAGATTGCGCGCCGTCACGTCGATGAGGTGCAGGCGGCGCTCGAGGAGCAGAAGGAGCGGATCATCGCATTGAAGCGCGAGCGGGATGCGATGAGCGTGCTCAGCCGCGACGTCGAGAGCGCGCGAGCCGCCTACGACGAAGCCCTTGCTCGAGCCACGCGCACGCGGCTCGAAAGCCGCCTCGACAACATCAACGTCGCCGTGCTGAATCCGGCCAGCCCACCGATGTGGCCGAGCTCTCCACGCGTGCTCCTCAATCTGTGCATCGCCCTCGTCGTCGGCGTCGCCCTCGCCTTGGGCGTGATCCTGACGCTGGAGCTGCACAGCCGACGCGTGCGCTCGCACGAGGATCTGCTGGAGTTCGCAGGGCTTGCCGTGCTCGCCGAGCTGCCACCCCTTCCGGATCTCCGTAAGAAGGGCCGGCCGCGCCTGCCGCCTCCCAGGCTGCAGCTCGAACCGAAACGTGTCTGACCAGGCCAGCGCCATGAACGTCACTTTGGAGACCCGGGCCAGGAAGTTGCGCAGTACTCGCACGCGCGCGCGTATCGGCGAGATTCTGCTCGCGACCGGCGCTCTCGCCCGAGCGGATATTCAGCGGATCCTCACGGCTCAGCGCGCGAGCGGCAAGTTGTTCGGCCAGATTGCGGTCGAGATGAAGCTCGTCACGGACAGCGAGCTGCGCGAGGCGCTCGCAAGACAGTTCGAGTATCCGATCGCAAATCCTGCGGCAAGCGTGCTCGGCCCTTCGCTCGCCGCTGCGTACGACCCGTTCTCCCCCTATGCGGAAGGCCTCAGGACCTTGCGCAGCCAGCTCCTGGTGCATTGGTTCGGCAAGCAAGAGGCGACGCTTGCTGTCATCGCGGCTCGCGCCGGTGAGGGCGCGAGCACGCTCGCAGCCAACTTGGGGATCGTCTTCGCCCAGCTCGGTGAGCGCACGCTCGTCGTCGATGCGAACCTTCGCAAGCCGACGCAGCACCTGCTCTTCGGGCTCGGCAGCGGGGATGGTCTGTCCGATCTGCTGAACGGCCGCTGCCGCATCGAGCATGCGGTGCGCAAAGTCTCCCACTTTGAGTGCCTCCACGTGCTCGGTGCTGGCAGCGTGCCGCCGAATCCGCAGGAGCTTCTGACCCGCCTGCCGTTCACGCACTTGCTCGATGAGCTGTCGGATCGCTTCGACGTGATGATTCTCGATACGCCTCCGCTGCTCGAGTACGCCGATGCGCACATCATCGCAACGCGAGCGCGCGGCTGCCTCATAGCGACGCGTCGACATCAGACGAGGCTCGCCGACGTTGCACGGGTCAAGCGGCAACTCGATACGAGCGTGCCGCACATTCTGGGCGCGGTCCTGACCGGCTGAGCACGATGAGCGCGCTCGCCGGCACAGCGTTCCTTTCTTCGGTCTACGAGAGGCCGGCGAGCCGCCTTGCGCTCGTGATCCTGGTGACGCCCATTCTCTGCGCGACGCTCCTTGCGAAGTTCGGGTTGCCCGGCTTCGCGGAGCGGGGCATCGGGATCGCGCTTCCCGTCATGATGGGAATGTTCGCTCTCGGCGGCTTCGCGCGTTGCGTAACGATCGATGCGCAACGGCTCGGCCTGTACTGCTTGATGGTCGCTACGCTCACGCTCCCTCAGCTCCTGCGTGGCGAAGAGTTCTCGACTACCTCGCTCTTGATGCTCGCTGCGGTGCATCTGCCGTACGTGCTGGAAGTCGAGCGCGGACACGAGCTCACCCAGAACGTGCTTCGATTCTTTCTGGCGATCGCGCTGCTCCTCGCGGGTTGCGCCATTGCGCAGTACTTTCTTCAGGGCCGGGTACCGCTCGCGTTCCTGTTCCCGATCGACAACCTCGTACCGCATGAGTTCGTCGTGCAGGGCTTCAACGCGCAGAGTCCGATCCGCTACGGCTCGAGCATCTATCGCGCGACTGGCATGTTCATGCTGGAGCCCTCGTTCCTGACCCAGTGCCTGGCGATCGCGATCGTCGCCGAAGCTTTGCTCTTCCGGCGTCTGTGGCGAATCGGCGTCTACGGGCTTGGCATCGTCGTGGCACACGCCGGAACCGGCATTCTGATTCTGCTCATTTGCCTGCCGATCGTGATCGTCATGCGGCGTCGCTGGGACTTGCTGCTCGCGATCGGCGTGCTCGCCGTCGTCTTGTTCCTGGCCGCCGATCTGCTGCATCTCGAGACGATCGCCTCGCGTGCGGACGAGTTCTCGGATCCGAAGTCGAGCGGCTTCGCGCGATTCGTCGGCGGCTTCTATCTCTTTGAACAAATGCTCTGGCCGCAGCCGCTACGAGCGCTTTTCGGCTATGGCGCCGGCGCGTTCATGGATTACGCCTATCTCTTCGAGCGCGAGGTGGCCGACATGCCGCTCACCAAGATGGTGTTCGAGTTCGGGGTGGTGGGCGCCGCCATGTATTTCGGCTTTCTGGCCCGCTGCCTCATGGTTTCCACCCTGCCCTGGCCGCTCGCGCTCGCGATCGGCCTCACCTTCCTGCTGAACGGAATGTACGTGCCGTTCTCGCACGCGCTCGCTCTGAGCCTGCTGGTGCTGACTTCCGGATCCCGCTGGTCCGCCGTCCCCGGCCATTCGAGACGCGAGCCCGAGGTCGCACCGGACCCAAGCTCCATAGAGAGGAATGCATGGCGATCGAAGCCTTACTTCTGGCAGCCGCGGTGACGCTCGTGCTCCTGGCGCTTCATCCGTTCACCACCTACCCGCTTTCGCTGCTGCTACTGAAGCGGCTTCGGCGCCGCCCACTTGCATCACGCCGCGAAGCAGCCGACGCGCTTTCGTTCACGATCTGCATGTGCGCATACAACGAGGAACCAGTGATTCGGCAGAAGGCGCTCAATCTCGTGCAACTCAAAGCGAGAGAACCGACGCTGCAGATCCTTGTGTATGTGGACGCAGCGACCGACCGGACGGCCGACATCCTGCGGGAGTACGAGCCGCACATCGATGTGCACGTGGCCCCATCGAGGCGAGGAAAGACCTCTGGCATGAACTTGCTGGCGAGTCGTGCGCGCGGCTCCATTCTCGTCTTCACGGACGCGAACGTCATGCTGGATGAGAATTGTCTGAACGCGCTGCGGCAGGACTTCGCCGATCCCGGCGTCGGATGCGTATGCGGCAACCTGATCTACACGAACGCAGGCGACTCGGTCACCGCCGCCACCGGATCTCTTTACTGGAGGCTCGAAGAGCGCATCAAGGCGCTCGAGCAGGAGACCGGATCCGTCATGGGCGCAGACGGGTCGCTCTTCGCCGTGCGACGCTCGCTCCATCGCGCTCCACCCGAGCACATCATCGACGACATGTATGTCTCCTTCATGGTCCTGGTGCAGGGCTATCGCATCGTCCAGTCGCGGCACGCTCGCGCGTACGAAGCATCTGCCACCTCCTCCAGTGAAGAGTTCCGGCGCAAGTCACGCATCGCCTGCCAAGCGTTCAACGTCCATCGTCTGATCTGGCCGCACATTCGCAAGCTCGGTGCCTTGACCGTCTATCAGTATGTCTCGCACAAGCTGCTGCGTTGGCTGAGCATCTATTTCCTCGCCGCCGGCGCTCTCGCGCTCATCGCCGCCTTCGCGACAAGCGGATCAATCGGGATGGCGAGCTTGCTGCTCGCGTGCATGATGCTCGCCTACGTCCTGGGAGCGCGTTACTCGATCCCGCCCTTCTCCCAGCTCGTCGACATCGTCTCGAGTCTCGCTGGTGCAGGCCTCGGCGTCTGGCACTCGCTTCGCGGCGAGTCCTATCAGACGTGGACACCCGCCGCTTCCGTCCGCAACGACGGCCGGCAATGCGAGCGCGCATGACGGAAGCGGACAGCCTCACGCGGGATCGAGCGCGCGAGGATCGAATGATGCGTTGTCTGTGGATCGGTCATCACCTGCCGTTTCCGATGCACGAAGGAGCGAAGCTGTACTCCGGCAAGCTCGCGCTGGCCTTCTCTAGGAGCGGCGCGTTCGTGCGCATGCTCGGCTTCGGAGGCGAGGCTCCTCCGGCGGAGCATGGCGAACGCATCGAATGCATATCGGTCCCTGGCGTGCGACGCAGGGCCGTTACAGGCTTGTTGAGCTCGATGCCTTTGAAGGCGGCGCTGGATGCGACGCCCGGCTACATGAGGCTGCTCGAACGGCAGCTCGCCCAGCCCTGGGACGTGATCGTGCTCGATAACTACAGCGCAGGCTGGGCGCTCGATCGCTGCCTCGCTCATCGCAAGGTGGGCGGCAACGCGCCGGTCTTGGTGCACGTCTCCCACAATCATGAAGAGAAGGTCTGGAGCTCGATGGCACGCCACGCGAGCGCCTCCATTCCGCACAAGCTCCTGCTGTGGCAAAACCATCGCAAGGTATCGAGATTGGAGCGTCACCTCGCGCGATCAGTCGATCTGCTGACGACGATCACCGACGACGACGCGAGGTCATTTCGTGAAAGCCGCTCCCGGGGACCGATCCTGACGCTCACGCCCGGCTATGACGGCCCTGTCGTGGCAAGCCGCACCATAACCACCGACACGCTGCGAAGAGCGGTGATCGTCGGATCGTTCCACTGGATCGTGAAACGCGAGAATCTCGCGCGCTTCATCGCGAGCGCCGATCGGTTGTTCGCCGAGCACGGGATCGAGCTGATCGTTGTCGGGGACGTTCCTCAGGATTTGAGAAGCTCCCTGGAAGCCTCCGTCCGGGCGACGCGTTTCACCGGGTTTCTTTCCGATCTGGGCCCGGTCCTGTCGCAGGCGCGCATCGCCGTCGTTCCCGAGCTGATCGGCGGCGGCTTCAAGCTCAAGTTCCTCGACTACTTCTTTGCGCGAGTGCCCGTCGCCACGATCGGCGCAGCCGCAGCCGGTTTGCCGCTCGAGCTGCGCAAGGAGCTCCTCACCAGTGAGGACTTTGATGGGCTCGCCCGCGTGATCGTCGAGCAAATCGACCAGCCCGACACGCTCAACCGCATGCAGGAGAAGGCGTTCGCGCTCGCGCAATCGCTGTATCGCTGGGAAGACCGGGGAAGTCAGCTCGCGCGCGCCATCGAGCGCATTCGGCACGATGAAACCGCAGGACGCACGCAGCAAAGTCCGGCGGCCATGACGCCAGCGCAGGAGCTGTGAGCATGTTCGGTTACGTCTCGTTCGCTCATCTCGCAGCAGCCATTCGCCGCCAGCTCCATCTCGTACCGAGCACGGTGGACCTGGTCGTCGGCATCCCTCGAAGCGGGATGATTCCTGCGTACCAGATCGGGCTGTTCCTCAACCGGCACGTGACCGACCTCGAATCGTTCCTGCTCGATCGGGACCTCGGTCATGGATCCACGCGCAGGCCCGCGTTCGCGCTCGCTTCGCCTCGTCAGGCGCGTCACGTTCTTCTGGTAGATGACAGCATCGCGACCGGCGCTTCGCTGCAACGCGCGCTCGAGCGGATCGGGTCCTCAGGATTCAAGGGTCGCCTCTCGACCTGCGCCGCCATCGTTGCTCCCTCACAGCGCGTGAGCGTCGATGTTTCGTTCATCACGATGCCGCACCCGCGCATCTTCGAGTGGAATGCCTTTCATCACGCGTGCATCGAGAACGCCTGCTTCGATCTGGACGGCGTGCTCTGCGTCGATCCGCACGAGCACGACAATGACGACGGCCCGAGATATCGCCGGTTCCTGAGCAATGCGCGGCCTTTGTTCACGCCCTCCGTGCGGATCGGGCACATCGTCTCCGCACGTTTGGAGAAGTACCGAGACCTCACCGAGGCGTGGCTCGCCGCGAACGGCATTCGATACGGCGCGCTTCATCTGCTCGACCTGCCGAACAAGGAGGCGCGCATGCGTCTCAACGCGCACAGCCAGCACAAGGCGCGCCTGTATCGCGAAACCGGTGCCACCCTCTTTTACGAAAGCGATCCCGGTCAGGCGCGGGACATCGCGCGAGCCTCCGGCAAACCCGTGCTCTGTGTAGCCGACATGAGCATGGTGCTACCGCACGCGCTCGATCCGCGCACAGCAATCAAATCGGCCATCTGGAACCTGCACCGGCCGCTTGGCTACGCGAAAGGATGGCTCAGGCAACGGTTACGCGCACACCGCAGTGCGCTCGAGGGCTGACGACGATGGCGACGCCAGGCTCACTCCCCCTTCCTGCGCCATACACGGATGTAGTCGATAACGTAGTTCCACTGGGACTCGTCCGCCTTCATCTCACTCATGTCGACACCCGGCAACGCGATGCCGATCTGGTTCGTGACGAGAATGTGGGCGGGCACGCTACGCCACTCGTAGTACGTCTGCTTGATGGGCTCGCCGTCGAGCAGCCAGATCGGGCGGTCCTTGCGCCAGTCGAGCGCAAAGACATGGAAGTCCGCCGAGAAATCGAAGCCGGGGATGTACTCGCCGCGCTTGAACTTCGTCCAGAGGTCGTGCGGGTAGCCGAACCGCTCCGGCTTTCCATGGGTCTGCACGAAGCCCGTCATGACCCGCGTCTCGACGCGGCCCTGCCAGTTGAAGAACTCGAAGATGTCGATCTCGGGCGGCCAGGGAAGCTCGGAGAACGTGCCGTCCGGGTACTCGACACCGGGGTTGAGCCAGAAGGCCGGCCAGGCGCCGACCCCGCGCGGAAGCTTGGCCCGCATCTCGATGTACATGCCCGGAAACACCGGAAATATCGCGCGCAACATGCCGGATTCGATGCCGCGCGGCCTCAAGCCGCCGTTCGGCGGGATTCGTCCTTTCAATGTGAGCGTGCAATCGCCGAGCACGTGGAGCGAGCGCGGATCACCGTCCGGATAATCGCGGTGATACGACCAGTAATGCTTCAAGCCATCGAGCTTGCCGTTCTCGTAGATGTAGCGGTAGCGGAATTCCCGGTCGAGATCTTCGCGCGAGTCGATCGTCGCGTTCTCGCGCGCACGGCCGAATGTCCAGTTTTTGAGCAGCTCGAATGCGCCGGTTTGTTTGTACGGCTGCGCAGCGTCGATCTGAGGACCACAAGCTACCAAGGCCGCCAGAAGAATCTCGATCACATCCACCTCACGCGCGCAGCATGCCGACGAAATCGTCGCGCATCGTGCCATCGCCTGCCCCGTCACGTCGATGTCTCAAGCACCAGACAATTCCGCGGTGGCATGCAGCATGTACAAATGATTCCGACGCGGATTAAGGAGATCGCATGGTGAGCGCCACGATCATCGTGACCGGCGGTGACGCGCAGTTCTTTACGTTCATGCATGCGGCGATCGAGTCGCTCCGTTCGCATGCGGCAACACGCTCGCTCGCGCTCGGCGTCATCGATCAAGGCCTCACCGAGGAGCAGCGGGCACGACTCGAGACGCTTGGCTGCACGATCGTGCGGCCGGAATGGACGCTTCCCGTGCCTCGAGCCGCACGACAACTGCGCAACATCGGGCTCGTTGCGCGCACGGCGCTACGCGATTACTTCCCTGGATATCGCACCTACCTGTGGTTCGACGCCGATGCCTGGATGCAGACGCCGGAGTTCGTCGGGGCGTACATCGAAGGCGCAAACGCTCACGGCGTAGCAGTCGTGACCGAGAACGGGCCCGGCTATCGGGCAACGTGGCGCGACCGCAGGTGGTGGATCGGAAACATGCTCGCATGCTTCGGCCCGATTGCTGGGGCGCGCTGCTCGCTCAGCCCGAGCATCAACATCGGCGTGCTGTGCCTGAAAGACACTGCTCCTCATTGGGACGCCTGGACGCGCCGATACACGCAGGCACTGCGACGAACCGGGAAGGTGAACATGGACCAGCACGCGTTCCTCGCAGCGATCGTGCTCGACGACCTCGACACCGCCTGGCTTCCAGCGCGCTTCAACTGGCTGCCGCATCTGAGCTGTCCGGTATGGGACGAGCGCTCGCGGCTTCTTTGTGAGCCTGCTCCGCCCTATCGGCCGCTGTCCGTGATTCACCTGGCCGGCCCGAGGAAAGATCGATCGTACGAAGTCTCGTCGGTGAGCGGTGGCTCGTTCGCCACCTCTCTCACTTATCCGGCGATGCAACCGTACCTGGCGGCTTGAAGAACCCGAGCCATGCGTCATCAGCCGATCGAAACCGTCAGCGTGGTGATTCCCGCCTACAATGCGGGACGCACGATTCAGGACGCCATCTGCAGCGTTCGCGCCCAGACGTACAGGCCGATCGAGATCGTCGTCGTGGACGACGCTTCCACGGATGACACGATCACGAGGGTCGAGGAGATGGCCTGCCCCGATCTCTTCGTCGTGCGCAATCACACCAACCTCGGCGGGGCGGCTACCCGCAATCGGGGCATCGAGCTCGCACGTGGCGAGCTGGTGGCCTTCCTCGATGCCGACGATCTGTGGAGCCCGCGCAAGCTCGAGAGCCAGCTGGCCGCTCTTCGCAAGCAAGCTCACCCTGCGTTCTCGTTCACGTCCGTGATTCAGGTCAACGAGTACGGCGAAACGCATGTATTGCCTGCCCGATCGCCTGCAGCCGACGAGAGCCTGGCGGATTACATTTTGAAGTCTGGCCACATAGTGCAGACGAGCACGCTGCTCGTCCCGCGCCGTTTTCTCGACCGCTGCCGCTTCAACGAGCGCCTGCGACGCTTTCAGGACATCGACTTCGTCCTGCAGCTCGAAGAGGCGCAGATCGCGCATGTGCACGTGGCAGAACCGCTCGTCGAGTGGCGCAATTTCGGCAACCCGCAAAGGGTGAGCGCCAACCCTGATCCTGAGCCCTTGCGCGCATTCTTCGCGGCCCATGGCCACAGGCTCACGCTGGCGCAGCGCCTGGGACTGGAAATGCGCAGCTTCCCGCCCGCGCCGGGACTCGCAGACAGGATTCGCTGGTCCTCACGCCTTCTGCTCGGGGTGCTGGCAGGCGCGCTCCCTGTAGCGAATGCAACCAGCCTCTTGCTCAAGCATGGGCTCGGCGTTCGCCGCTACGCGGCTCTGCGCGAATATCTCGGAGTCGGACGATGAGCCCGGCGAAACTCTCGCCCGCACGCCTTTTCGTGCTGGTCGTGAGCACGGCGCTGCTTCTGGCGCCGCTCGCGTATGCATCGAACGGTCCGACCCCGTTCCCGAGTGAAGCCGACAAGTGGCCCGGCCGCGGCGTCATTCGGGTGTTCGACTGGATGAGCGATCGACGTGAGCGCTTTTGGCGTGAGCGCGAGCGCCAGCAGGGGAGCGTCGTCTTCGCCGGCGACTCGCTCACCGAGAACTGGCGAACGCTCGCGCAGGACTTTCCGGGCATGCGTCTCGCCAATCGCGGAATGGGCGGCGATGTGAGTCGTGGGCTGCTGTTCCGCTTCCAGGAAGACGTGCTAGCGCTGCATCCGCGCGCGATCGTCATTCTGATCGGCATCAATGACCTGACCGCCCGTCAACTGGCAGCCGACACGCTTCACAACGTCGCCGCGATGCTGGATCTCAGGGACGCACACAGTGCCGCAACCCCCGTCATCCTTTGCAGCGTCCCCCCGAGCGCTCATCCGAAAGCTCCGGTGGACGAACGCCAACGAGGCGCGTTGAACGATGGCTTGCTCGCACTGGCAGAGCGCCGGAACGGCGTGCTCTTCGTCGACCTGTTCCATGCGCTGGCGCGCGAGGACGGCTCGCCGGAGCCGCGATTCTTCAAGCCCGATCTACTGCATCTCTCGGAGGCGGGCCAAGCCCGCTGGAAGCAGGTGCTCATGCCCGCGCTCAGGAAGGCGGGCGTGCTGTAAGGAACTGGAGTGTTAAGGAGCTGGACATGGCGCTCGAAGGAACCGTGGATCGCATCGTGCCCGCGAGCCGATCTCCTTTGATCGGCGAGGCGGCCTCCGTCTATCTGGATGCGTTGCGCGCCGTCGCGGCGAATCTGGTCATCGCCTCGCACGTGCTGGGTCTTTACTTCGGTATTGGCGACCCGTACGCCCTCGGCCATCTCGGCGTGGCGGTGTTCTTTCTGCTCTCGGGCTTCCTGATCATGCAGTCGATGCTCAAGTGGGCGGCGCATGGCAAGGGACCGATGCTGCCGGGCTTCCTCGCCGACCGGCTCGCGCGCGTGTTGACTCCTTACGTGCCCGCTCTCCTTCTCATCGCGGGACTCAACGCGTGGCTCATCGAAGGCAAGTACGGCGCCGAGGGGAGCAGCGCGGGCGTGCTTGCATTCTTCGGCAATCTGCTCCTGCTTCAGGACCACAGCGTGTTTCAACTGCTCGAGCTGGTCGGCCTCGCGCCCGCGTGGCGCATCCGTTCGTACAACGCTGCCGAGCCGTTCTGGACTGTCGCGGTCGAGATGTGGATCTACGTCTCGATGGGCCTGTTCTTTTTCTGTCTCATGCTGCGCGAGCGTGTAAGGAAGCCCTTTGTGGCAGCGCTCGCGCTCGTCAGCTTTCCAGTGCTCGTGTGGAACGCCGCTGCCGGTGGCGGAAAGTCGCTGACGCTGATCTGGGTGACCGGTGCAATCGCAGGCATGCTGTTTCACTTCTGGCGCCCTGCTCTCCTTGCAGCCGCACGGCCCATCGCTTGCGCCTTGATCACTGTCGGGCTCGTGGCTGTCGTCGGACGGGTCGGCAAGATTGGTTTTCAGCCTTACGACTTCCAGACCGCCGCGCTTCTCGCGTTCGTCATGTTCGGCGTGCTGGCGTGGCTTCTGAGCGTGCGATCGGTGCCAGCTTCCTTGAAGAGAGCGGCCGGCTTTCTCGCCTCGTACAGCTACAGCCTGTACCTGGTGCATAACACCGTTCTGATCGTGATCCTGGAGCTCCTCCCCATCGAGAGCACGTGGCTGCGAGTTGCCATCGCAGTGGCCAGCGCGCACTGCGTCGCTTACCTCCTGTATCTGTCGTTCGAGCGCCATTACCGCACCGTCGCTGCCTGGTTGCGCCCCAAGCTCGAATCGCTCCTGTCGGGCGTGCGCGCACGCACAGCGACTTCCTCGAACGAGCCTCCAGCCCCCTCGGCGATCGTGAGCGGGCGATCCGCGACTCTCGAGTGACTCCCAAGCGATGAGCACGAGCATTGCAATCAGCAACGCACGCTGGGTCGGAACGATCCAGGCGGCTCGCGTGGGCGTGCAGCTTGCCGGCATGGTCGTGCTGTCGCATCTGCTCTCGCCCACCGATTTCGGCTTGGTCGCGATGGCGTTCGCCGTCAACAACTTTGCGTTGCTGATCCGGGATCTCGGCGCCGGGGCGGCGATCATCCAGCGTGCCACGCTCGATGAGCGCACGACGCTCACCGCTCACTGGGCGAGCTCGATGCTCGGGCTCGCGCTCGGGCTGGGCTTGTTCGCCGCCTCGGGCCTCCTCGCCAGGTTGTTTCAGGCCGAAGCCTTGCAGCCTCTGCTGCAAATGCTCGCACTTTCGTTCCCGGTGCTCGGCAGCACGACCGTGCATCAAGCGTTGCTCGAGCGAGCCTCCCGATTCGCGCTCCTCGCCCGGATCGAGATCAGCGCCGTAGCCTCCGGCCTGATCGTCGCGATCGTCGCCGCCCTGTACGGCGCCGGCGCGTACAGCCTCATCCTTCAAACCCTCACGAACGTCGTCGTCTCCGCGGTGCAGCTCAGGCTCGCCTCAGACCTGAAGCTTCGTTGGCTCTGGAGCGGCGAGCAATTCCGGGCGTTGTGGCGATTCGGCGGCTATCTCTTCGGCTTCAACGCTATCAACTATCTCGCACGCAATGCCGACGCGATGATCATCGGCCGGGCGCTCGGCGCGGCGAGCCTCGGCCCTTACTCGCTCGCTTACCGCATCATGCTCTTTCCGCTGCAAAACCTCACGTTCGTAGCCACTCGGGCGCTGATGCCCGTGATGAGCCAGTCGCAGCACGCGCCGGCGCAGCTCGGCGCGATGTACCTGCGCGTGCTGTCAGTCATCGCGTTCTTCACCGCACCGCTCATGACGGGGCTCTTCGTGCTGCGAGACCTGCTCGTCGAGGTCGTGCTGGGGGAGTCCTGGGGCAGGGTGGCGCAACTGATCACGTGGTTCGCTCCCATCGGCTTCGCCCAGTCGCTGGTGAGTGCGGGCGGTGCGGTTCTGACTTCGCTCGGGCGCACCGATGTGTTGTTCCGACTGGGCGTGTTCAGCACGGCCTTGCACGTGGCCGCGTTTTTCGCAGGGCTGCGCTTTGGAGTCAGCGGCGTTGCCGCGGCCTATCTCGGCACCACGCTCCTGAACGGCGTGCTCTGCTTCGGCGTCATCTTGCCCATGGTGCAGCAGTCCATAGCCGCGCTCGCCAGGGCGGTCGCACCCTCGGTCGCCAAAGCGCTCCTGATGGGAGTGGCGCTCGAGGTCCTCGCCCCCTGGACCGTGGCTCTGCCCGGCGTTGCTCGCCTGATCGTGCTCAGCCTGTGTGGCGCGCTCATTTATCTGCTCGCCACCCGCGCGCACTTGCAGCCCGGCGATCGCGACGCTCTGCGCCTGCTCCTGAAGAAGGCTTGAGGTGCCATCCCGAGCGCGGCGACGCGCGAATTTTCCACCGCTTGTTGGCAGGAGGAACGATGCTCGTCAGATTCAGATATCCGACCCCGACGATGGCCCTGGCCGCAACTGCCGCTGCCTTCGCCAGTGTGTGCGCGCACGCTCAGTCGCGATCCGCCGAAGAGGAGGAAGAGCATTTCTATTTGAGTGAGCAGTACACCTACGACGACAACTTGTTCCGTCGTGCGACGACTGCAAGCCCCGATGGCACCCCGGCGCTCGATCCGACGCTCTCCCGTGACGATCAGATCAACCGGATCACGGCCGGCATCGCCAACGACTTTCACTTCGGCCGGCAGACGCTCCGCGCCACGGGCCGTGTCCAGGACGTGCGATTCCGGGAGAACGATCATCTCGATCACACCGCCGGCCGCGCGCACCTCGGCCTCGACTGGCGGATGCTGGCCTCATGGTCCGGAACACTCTCCGCGACGTACAACCGCACGCTGGCAGATTTCGCTCATCTCAGGACGACGGCCCGGGACCTGATCCAGAGCGCGACCTATTCCGGCTCGGCCCGTTACAAGCTCGGGCCACGTTGGTCCGTCTCCGCCCATGGGCAACGGATCGAGACCGAGCACAGTCTCGATGAGCGTACCATCGACGACATCGAGGCGAATTACGGCCGCTTCGGGATCGACTACGTCACGCCCACCGAGCACACCTTCGGTCTCGAGTACCGGCACGCGCGTGCGAAGTTTCCCAACTTCATCGCCATCGATCCCACTCAGCGCAGCCCCGAGTACGAAGAGAGCGCCGCGCTCGCCCGCCTCGTGTACACCGCAACCGTACACACGCGGTTTTCGGCGACGTTCGGCTATGTCGAGCGCGATCATCTGAGCGGATCCGAGGGCGATTACTCCGGCAATACCTGGCGCGCTCAGATCGACTGGCACCCGCGCGAGAAATTCTCGACGGTGCTCGATGCCTGGCACGAGATCAAAGCGTACACCGACGCCGAATCCGACTATTTCGTCGCCGACGGCGTGAGCCTCACCCCGAAGTGGAGCCCGCGCCGCTGGCTTTGGCTCGGGCTCGAGGTCTCGTATGAGGAGCAGGATTACATCGCGCCGAGCACGCTGGCCGAGCTGACGCCGGGGCGCGAGGACGAAGTGCTGTCCGCTCTCGCGACGATCACCTATTCGCCGCGAGACAACCTCGACCTCGAGCTTCAGTACTCGTTCGGCGATCGCAACAGCAACCGTGACTCGCGTCGATACGATGCTCAGGTGGCGGGGCTGGCTATCCGTTGGCGCGTGCTTTGAGGAGCGATCGATGATTCCAGCAGCCTGCCTGAATGTCGCCCGACGCGCCTACGTATGGAGCGCCCCGTTCAGAACTGCGCCGTTGACCCTCGCGCAGGCGCTCGTGCAAACACCGGCTCTTCTGCTCACGCGCATGTCGCGCAAGCACAGGAGGCTCGAAATCGGCCCGGGTCGTGAGCGCATCGAAGGCTTCGAGACGTTGAATGTCGTCGGCGGCATCAATGTGGACTACGTGTGGAACGCGGCCGCCCGCTTGCCATTTCGCAAGAACACGTTCGAGATCATTTATGCGAGTCACGTCCTCGAGCACATTCCCTGGTACAAAACCGAGCGTGTGCTGGCGGACTGGGTGCGCACGCTCGTGCCGGGAGGCAGGCTCGAGCTGTGGGTTCCTGACGGGCTGAAGATCTGCCGGGCCTTCGTCGAGGCCGAGACGAACGGCACGAGGGAATTCCATCGGGACGGATGGTGGCGATTCAATCCCGACCGCGATCCGTGCGTGTGGGCTTCCGGAAGAATCTTTTCGTACGGAGACGGAACGGGCCGCCGCAACCACCCGAACTGGCACCTCGCGCTCTTCTCGTTCCGTCATCTGGAGCAATTGCTCAAGCGCGCCGGCTGCAGCCGGGTCGAACGCCTCGACCGCTCGCGGGTGCGCGGCCACGATCATGGCTGGATCAACCTCGGCGTCTGCGGCATCAAGGGCGGCAACACGGCCGCAGGGCGTGCATGAGCGCTGAGCACTTCGACGTGGTGGTAGTCGGCTCGGGCTTCGGGTCGCTCTTCTTCGTCGAGGGCTATCTTCGCCGACGCCCCGAGGCGCGCGTCCTGATCCTCGAGCGAGGACGCTTTCATCCGCATGCCTGGCAGGTGCGCGAGCAGCGCCACTCGACCATCGACCCGCAGTCGACTTATCGCTCGCCGCCGGGCCACAAAACCTGGAATTTCACGATCGCGCTCGGCGGCGGTACGAACTGCTGGTATGGGCAGACGCCGCGATTTCATCCGAACGACTTCCGCATGCGCACGCTTTACGGAGTCGCGCAGGATTGGCCGCTCTCCTACGACGAGCTCGAGCCCTATTACCTCGAGGCGGAACGACTCATGTCCGTCGCTGGCGGCGAGGAGATGGCGCGCATTCTCCCGCGCTCGGCGCCGTTTCCGTTGCCGCCGCACAGGCTCACGAGCGTCGATGAGCTGATGCAGCGCGCGCAGCCGGATTTTCACGTGCCCATGGCCACAGCCAGAGCGAGCGCCGCAATGGGTCAGAGAGGACGCTGCTGCGCGAGCGCACGTTGCAGTCTCTGCCCCGTCGACGCCAAGTTCACCTTTGAAAATGGGTTCGCGCATCTGCGCTCGCGCCCGAACCTTCGCATACGCGTGGACTGCGAAGTGACGCACCTCGAAACCGGGGGTGGCATCGTCCGCGCGGCCGTCTATAGCCACGAAGGCTTCGAGCATCGAAGCACGGGCGATCTGTTCGTCCTCGGGGCCAACGCGATTCACAGCCCGGCGATTTTGCTGCGTTCCGGCATCGACCATCCGCTCACCGGCGTGGGCATCCATGAGCAGGCAGGCTATGCGCTCGAAGTGATGCTCGATGGGCTCGACGGGCTCGATGGCGGCACCATCACGACCGCGCTCAACTACTCGCTGTACGACGGCGAGTTCCGTAGCCGCCACGGAGGCGCACTCATCTATTTCGACAATCGCTGGCCTCGCGGCCTTCGCAAGGAGTACGGACGCTGGCGGCAACTGGCGCCGCTCGTGGTGGTGGTCGAGGATCTGCCGCAGGAGTCGAACCGGGTGACCCTCGAGGAAGGCTTTCCGGTCGTTTCACACAGCAGCATTTCTCGTTACGCGCAGCTCGGCATCGAGCGCTCCATGAAGAGCATCGAGCGGGTGCTGGCGCCGCTTCCGGTCGAGCGCATCGAGTTCGCAGGATTCAGGCCCACCGAATCGCACATTCAGGGGAGCCTGCGAATGGGGACCGACCCGGCAAGCTCGGTTGTGGATGCAAAGCAGGTGCACCATGACCTCCGCAATCTCGTGGTCGTCGGCTCTGCGGTGTTTCCCTCCGGCCCCTGCGCCAATCCGAGCCTGACCGTTGCGGCGCTCTCGCTGCGAAGCGCCAATCTGCTCGCGTGAAGGGAAGACAGATGCGGAGCCGATTCTCTCTTACACGGCGAGGCTTTCTGATCACAGGCGGCGCCGCCCTTGCGGCCGCAGGAACGACGGCACTGTGGCAACTCGGAACGTCCACCGGATGGCGAGCGGCGTGGATCGAGCGCGTCATTCGAAGCAATTTGCCCGGGGTGAAGCTGGATGAGCGCTCCCTCGGCGAGTTCGTGCGTACGATGCTGAATGCAGAGTTCCTTGCTCCGTCCACTCACAAAGCCGCCGTAATGGCGGACCAGGCTGCCCCGTGGCTTACCGGGCGAGTGCCGAAGCTCCGCAATGGGCTCGCAACGCTGGAGCGCAAGGTCCTGACGGAGTACCTGCTCGGAAGCGACTTCTTTCGCGTGCGAAACCCGAAACGGGAGCCGGTCACCTATTACGGGCCCGCCCTCGCCTGCTCGAACCCCTTTGCCAGGTTCAGCTAGCTGAACGACCTCGCCCCGTTCGGCTTTCACCCCATGCATCCGGGGGCGGAGCCGCTATACTCAGGGCGGCTTCGCCCCGAACGGGGAATGGGCCGGTCCTGGGAACCGGCCGCAGAATCAAGCTCCGTGCCGAGGCGAAACACGCGTTGTAAGCGCAACCTCAGGGCAGGAGATGGGAAAATGAGATATCTGGCGGCCCTTGTTCTGGGTGTCCTCTCGAGCGCGGCCTACTCGCAGGATCCGGCGCTGAAATTGACCGAAGCGACCTTCGATGCGCATCGGCAAGACCGGGGAGTCGTGCTGCTGCACGTCAACTGGGGGCGGGAGTGGAACTGTCATGGCCACGACAGTGCGCAGCTCCAGAGGCTCACGTTCCAGCGCCTGCCGGCCGGCGCGGGCGCTCGAGAGATCACTCTCGACATCCCTTCCAAGCTCCGCGCCAAGGATGCCTTTCAGCGATACGCCCTGTTGGTGCCGCCCGGCGAGTACGCGTTGAGCGGCTTTCGCTTCAAAGTGGCAACCGCTGTCTCTTCCTTCACGATCTACGAGCCCGATGCCTCGAAGCTCATCGACAACGGGCGACCCAAGGCCGGCTCTTTCCGCGTGGGCGCGGGCGAGATCGTCTATGTCGGCCATTTCGGAGTCGACTGCAATGGCGAGCCCAGCCCGTGGCGCTTCTACATCGAAGGCGAGGAGCAGTTCCGGCAATACGCCGAGAACTTTCACCGCGAGTTCCCCTTTACGAGCTCGGTGCCCGTGACGTACCGGTTGTTCGACACAGAAGTGTTCGGCAGGCAGTACGCGCTTTCGGCCCCAGCGAACTGAAGAAGCGCCGACCGGAGGGTATCGGCTCCTTGGGGTAACACGCGACCCCGAAACAAGAAAAAGGGGCGATGACCACACCGCCCCTCCCATACATTTCGCTCCAAACGGATTACGCAGCGACCTTCGGCTTCCAGACGCCGTCTTCCTCCGCGAATTCTTGCCGTTCTTTTATCGGTGCATCGTACTCCTCCAGCGTCCGGAGGAGTTCGCGAAGGTTCACATTGTTTCCAGTGCTCTCCAGATACAGAGCCCACAGCAGCCCGTCGGCGGAGCGTGGCATCGCTGCGCCCTTCTCATAACGGGCGACCTGCTGGTCGCTGACTCCAAGCGATCTGCCAAGCTCGGCTTGCGTCAGGTCCATCTGCTTGCGCAGGAACCTGATCTCTCTGCCGCTCAATATCTTCTTGTGTGTGGCCAGGTGTTGGCCGATACCCCTCGCCGTAAGGTGTTTCGTGGCGCTGGTACCCGTTCAGCAAATACACGTCCTCCAGGCCACACTCTGTATAGCGATACGGAGCGCGGATCTCTTCGGCTCCATGACACATCAGCTTGCTCATAGGTCTTCCCACTCTACTGTCTTCACGAAAAGGCGATGACCTTCGAGGATGATCGTGATCACTCCGGCTTCTCTTGACCCCCGAATCCGCAAAACCATCTTCACCTTGAGCTCGCCGAACTCGGTCTCTGAGGGCCCCTCCTCTACAGTGCCCGAGCGCAACACCTTTAGTAGCGTGCGCCCTGCCGGGCGCACACAAAGAAAAGCCCCGCTTGCGCGGGGCTTTTCTCGGACTCGAGTCGAGCGCGAGCTCGATTACATGTCCATGCCGCCCATGCCGGCAGCGCCGTGGCCGTGGGCGTGCTCGCTCTCCTCCTTCGGAGCCTCGGCGATCATCACCTCGGTCGTGAGCAGCAGGCCCGCCACCGAAGCGGCGTTCTGCAGCGCCAGGCGCGTCACCTTGGTCGGATCCAGAATGCCGAGCTCGAGCATGTCGCCATACTCGCCCGTCGCGGCGTTGTAGCCGAACGTGCCCTTGCCTTCCTTCACCTTCGCCAGGACCACCGCGCCGTCCTCACCCGCGTTGGCGACGATCTGACGCAGCGGCTCCTCGATCGCGCGCAGGAGGATGCGGATGCCGAAGTTCTGATCCTCGTTGGCGCCCTGCAGCTTCTCGATCGCCTTCTGGGCGCGGATCAGCGCGACACCGCCGCCCGGCACCACGCCTTCCTCGACGGCCGCACGGGTCGCATGCAGCGCGTCCTCGACGCGGGCCTTCTTCTCCTTCATCTCGACTTCGGTCGCGGCGCCGACCTTGATCACGGCCACACCGCCCGAGAGCTTCGCGACGCGCTCCTGCAGCTTCTCCTTGTCGTAATCGGAGGTCGCA
>DASVCI010000135.1:0-30524 GCA_036381695.1 Steroidobacteraceae bacterium | reverse complement strand
GCATCCGGCATCTCTGCGAACACGCATGCCCCCGTCCCCGTGAGCCTCGCCTCCCCGAATCGGCCCAGCCAATCAAGGGCTTCGGCGACCTCGGGGTAGCGGCGGCGAACGGTGGAGGTGCAGTCGTTACGACCCCCCCCTTGAAGAAAGGCGCGTATTGTCGTGAGGGGGGAATCACGTGTCAATTCAGGGGCCTGAAAGATCTCGGCGGTGCTGACCGAGACCGCGGGCTTCACGACGAGATACAGGTTTTCGGGAAAATCGCAGGGCGTCAGGCGTTCCCCGACCCCCTCCGCCCAGGCCGCCACACCCCGAACGAAGAACGGAACATCGGCGCCCAGGCTGAGCCCGAGCCGGGCCAACTCCTCGGTCTCTAGGCCCAAGTTCCAGATCTGGTTGAGCGCCACGAGGACCGTGGCGGCGTCCGAGCTGCCGCCGCCCAGACCCGCCTGAATCGGAATCCGCTTGACCAGCTCGATCCCCATGCCGGTCGGTACGCTGCGACCGGCAGCCAGGAGCCGCGCGGCCCGTACAGTCAAATCCTTTTCGGGAGGAATGTCGCTCGGCCCGCCGATACGCTCGATCGTGCCCCGCGGGCGCTCGTGGAACGTGAGCTCATCGCACAGATCGATGAACTGCATCGCCGATTGCAGCAGGTGATAGCCGTCCGCCCGCCGCCCGACGATGTGCAGACAAAGATTGAGCTTGGCCGGAGCCGGCCAGGACCGAGGCGCGTCGCTCATCGTCCGAGTTGCCAGCTGTCTACGACGATGCGAACGCGGGCTTCCCCGCTGCTCGCGCGGATCCTGACCGGTACGCGCGCGCCCGGCTCGGTGGAATAGCGCTGATAATCGATGCGCCAGCCATCCTGCTCGAGCGTGACCGGGCCTCCTTCGCCTTCCCCCGACCAGCGATGCTCGCCCGGCGCCGGCAGACCGAGCAGCCAGTATCGCAAGCTCGCCGCCGGCACGGTCGCGCCGAGTCTTGCTTCCAGCTCCTCGAGCGCGGCGACCGATTGGAGCTTCTGCCCGTCACTGGTCTCGAGCGTGATCTCGGGATGCGCGCCGCCGCGAAGTTGCAAACGAACGCTGCCCACCCCGATCGGCCCTCGAATGCTGACGTCAGCGCGCTCGCCACGCTGGCGCCAATCGAAGCTTCCCGACCCGCCGCCTTCCGGGCCCGCGACCGCCAGGCGACCGTGCGCCTGCCATCGATCGAGCCTCGCCAGATCTTCGGGCAGGGGAATGGCAGGACGCTCCGGAATGTTCGCGCAGCCGCCTGCCAGGATCACGCATAGCACGAGACACTCGCGAAGGCGCCGCATGGGGCCGACCCGGATCAGGGCAGTTGCTCGAGCCGCTGCCTCAGCTCGGTGTTGTCCGGATAGCGCTCGACTGCTTCAGCCAGAACCGCGCGCGCATCCTCGACGCGCTCGAGAGCGAGCAGCACCTCGCCGAGGTGCAAATCGACTTCCGGATCGGAGATGCGACGCTTGGCGTGCTCGAGGTATTGCAACGCCTCCTCGTGACGCCCGAGCCTGTGCAACGCCCAACCCATGCTGTCGAGCACGGCGCCGCTGTCAGGCGTCTGGGCGAGCGCCTGCTCGATGAGCTCGAGCCCTTCGCGGTGATGCCGGGTGCGATCGACGAGCGTGTAGCCGAGCGCGTTCTGGGCGGCGGGATCGCCGGGTCGGTCGGCTACGAGCTTGCGCAGGATTTCAATCGCTTGATTGACCCGATCCGTATCCTCGAGCTGGAACACGTAGGCGAAGCGCAGCTCCGAGGAGTCCGGATACTGCTCGAGCCCCTGCTCCAGCAAGGCGATGGCCCCGTCGGCGTCCCCGTGCTCGCTCAAAATGGAGGCGCGAGCGGCTATACCATCGACCCGGAACTCCGGCCGGGTCGAGGTGAACTCCTCGAGATGCTTGAGGCCGGCGGCGAGCCCTTCGCGCTTCGCCTTGATGCGGGCGGCGCGAGTCTGCGCGGCCATTGCGAAGTCACCGCTCGTCACGCGCCCATAAAGCTGCAGCGCGTCCCCCCAGGCTTCGCGCGCTTCGGCGATCGCGCCCAGAAAGAACAGTGACTCCCACACGAAACGACCGCTCGAGATGAGACTGCTGTAGCGCTTGGCGGCGGCGTCGCGACTGCCCGTCTGGAAGTCGATATCTGCGAGCGCACGTTGGGCGAGCGGCCCCGCCGTCTCGCTCTTCGCGAGCTCCTCGAGCTCCTTGCGACCCTCATCCACCTGGCCCGCTTGCATCAGCAACAAGGCGTGTTCCAGGCGATAGGAGTCATCGTCGTCCTGCTCGAGCACTTGCCGGGCCGTGACAAGGGCGGCGTCGGACTCACCCTTGAGCATCTGAACCCGCGCGAGGAGGAGCCCGGCGGGAGCCCAATACGGGCCGAGCTCGCGGGCCTTGCGCGCGTGCTCGAGCGCCAGCGTGAAGTTGTCCGACTGCACGGCCGCTTGCGCGAGCGCGTAATGAGATTCGGTCAGATCCGGATACTTCGCGACCAGCTTCTGCAGCACGGCCGTCGCGGCGGCCGGGCTTCCCTCTTCGGCGATCTGCGGCAGCAACGCGAGAAAGCCTGCCGAAGCATTGATGAACGCCGTATCGAGCAGCACGCTGAAATGCTCTGCTGCGGTATCGATCCGATACAGGCGCAATGCCGCAAAGGCCGCGAGGCGCCGCCCTTCCTCGCTCGTCTGATTCAGCTCGAGCCACCGCTCGGCCGCGGCCTGCGCGAGGCTCCATTGCTGGTGCTCATAAGCGATGCGCGCAGCCTGTTCGGCCAGTTCCTCGTCCTTGGCGTTCCGGGCGGCGCGGACGTACGCGCGGGCGGCCTGGAGATACTCTCCCCGCTGCAGGGCCACCTCGGCCCCGAGGACGAGCGCGTCGGGGTCGGACGGAAGCTCCTCTTCGCCGGGCTTCGAGTCCGTTCGCTCTGCGGTCGCGGCGCAACCGGCAAGCACACAAGCGGCCAGGAGCGTGACCAGCCGCGAGGCGGTTGAAAGATCCCTGATCATTGCGGCGGCACTATATCAGCTCCGGCCCCGCTCCTGATCGCCCCGTGGCCGGTTCGCTTGTCATCCCCGGCCCCTTCCCGGACAATCGCCGGCCGTGAGCCAAGCTGACTGGCATGCCGCTCCACGTCATAGGAATCAATCACCGCACCGCGCCTGTCGAAATCCGCGAAAAAGTAGTCTTTGCGGGCGAGGAGCTGCCTGAGGCCCTGCGGGCGCTGCGGACGCTTCCCGGAGTGCGAGAGTCGCTGATCGTCTCGACCTGCAACCGGACCGAGCTTTACTGCGTGAGCGAGGGCGACGGGCGGGGGCTGGCCGAGTGGCTCTCCGGCTGGCACGACCTCGCCCGCCACCGGATCGACATCGAAGCGTGCTTGTATCGCTTACAGGACACGGCCGCGATCCGACACGTGTTCGCGGTGGCCTGCGGCCTCGACTCGCTCGTGATCGGCGAGCCCCAGATCCTGGGTCAGCTGAAGGATGCCTATCGCGTCGCGTTCGAGCATGGCGCAACCGGCCCTTACCTCAACCGCGTGATGCAGACGGCGTTCTCCGTCGCCAAACGCGTCCGCACCCACACGCGCATTGGTGCAAATGCGGTCTCGGTAGCCTCGGCAGCAGTCTCGCTCGCCCGAACGGTCTTCGAGCGGTTCGCTGGACACACGGCGCTCCTGGTCGGGGCCGGCGAGACCATCGCGCTCGCCGCGCGTCACCTGCATGCGAACGGGATCGGGCGAATGATCGTCGCCAATCGCAGCCTCGAGAATGCGCAGGAGCTGGCGGCTCAATTCGACGGCTTTGCGATCGGGCTCGATTCGCTGGCGACGCATTTGCCGGAGGCGGACATCGTCATCAGCTCCACTGCGAGCCCGACCCCCGTCATTACTTTGGAAGCCGTTCGCGCGGCCGTGCGGGCTCGTCGGCGCAAGCCCATCTTCATGGTGGATATCGCGGTGCCGCGCGACATCGAGCCCGAAGTCGCCGAGCTCGAAGATGTGTACCTCTTCACGATCGACGACCTGCAGAACGTCGTGAACGAAAACCTCGCCTCGCGACGTGAGGCAGCGCGCGAGGCGGAGGAGCTTCTCGCACACGAGATCGCGCAATTCGAACAACAATTGAAGACGCTCGACGCCGTCCCCACTATCCGTCAACTGCGCGAGGAAGCCGAATCGCTGCGAGTGCAGACGACCGAACAGGCGCGGCGCATGTTGGCTGCGGGCCGCGATCCCCGTGAAGTCCTCGACTTTCTCTCGACGACGCTGACCAATCGCTTGCTGCACGGGCCGAGCCAGCGCCTGCGCGAAGCGGCCGAGCGCGGTGATGCCCAGGTGCTCGAGGCGGCGCGCATGCTCCTCGCCCCGGACCGGACTGAATGAAAGAGTCGATACGCAAGAAGCTCGATCGGCTGGCGGAGCGCCACGAGGAAGTGAGCGCGCTGCTCGCCGATGCGACGGTCATCGCCGATACGAACCGGTTTCGAGAGCTGTCGATGGAATATTCGCGGCTCGAGCCCGTGGTCTCGCGCTATCGGGGGTACCTGTCGCTTCTGAACGAGCAGGCGCACGCCCGCGAGATGGCCGAAGGGCAGGACCCGGAATTGCGCGAGCTCGGACGCGAAGAGCTGGCCAGCCTCGAGAAGAGGCTCGAAGTCGAGGAAAAGGAGCTGTCGAAGCTCCTGCTGCCGAAGGACGCGCGCGACGACAGCAACATTTATCTCGAAGTGCGCGCCGGCACCGGCGGGGATGAAGCAGCGATCTTCGCCGGCGATCTGTTCCGCATGTACTCACGCTACGCCGACAGGCAGGGCTGGTCGGTCGAAGTGCTCTCCGAAAGTCCGGGCGAGCACGGCGGCTACAAGGAGATCATCAGCCGCATCGTGGGCCGCGGCGCCTTTTCGCACTTCAAATTCGAGTCCGGCACGCATCGGGTGCAGCGAGTGCCCGAGACCGAAGCGCAAGGGCGCATTCACACTTCAGCCTGCACGGTCGCGATCCTGCCTGAGCAGGACGAGCTCCAGGAGATCGAGCTGAATCCCGCTGACTTGCGCATCGACACTTTTCGGGCTTCCGGCGCCGGCGGGCAGCACGTGAACAAGACAGATTCGGCCATCCGGATCACGCACCTGCCGACGGGCATCGTCGTCGAATGTCAGGATGAGCGCTCGCAGCACAAGAACCGCTCGCGGGCGATGTCGCTCCTCAAAGCGCGCCTGATGGCTGCCGAGCGCGAGCGACGGGAGAAAGCGGAAGCCCAGTCACGCAAGCTTCAGGTCGGATCCGGCGATCGATCCGAGCGCATCCGCACGTACAACTTCCCGCAAGGGCGGGTCACCGATCACCGCATCAATCTGACTTTGTACAAGCTGTCCGAAGTGATGGACGGCGACCTCGACGAGCTCATCCGCTCACTGCAGCAAGAGCATCAGGCCGAGGAGCTCGCCCGCCTGACCGAGTAACGGTCAGGGCGAGAAGTCAGCCTTTGCCGAGCGCCTGCTCCAGATCGGCGAGCAGGTCTTGGACATCCTCGATGCCGACGGACAAGCGAATCAGCGCGTCATCGATGCCGAGCTCCCGCCGCTTCTCCGCCGGCACGGAAGCGTGGGTCATGAGCCCCGGATGATCGACGAGGCTCTCGACGCCTCCGAGACTCTCGGCGATGGTGAAGAGACGCAATCGCTCGAGCACGGCTCGGGCCTCATCCAACCCGCCCTTTACGAAGAACGTCACGATGCCGCTGAACCCGTTCTTCATTTGTCTTTGTGCCAGCTCGTGCTGCGGATGGCTGGGCAGCCCCGGGTACAGCACTCGCGCCACGCGCGGATGACGTTCGAGCCAGCGCGCAATCTCGAGCGCGTTCTCGCTCGACTGCCGCATGCGCAGCGCGAGCGTCTTGAGCCCCCTGAGCGCGAGGAAGCTGTCGAAGGGTCCGCTCACGGCTCCGACCGCGTTCTGCAAGAACGCGATCTTTTCGGCGAGCCCGGCATTCGCGGTCACCGCCACGCCGCCGATCATGTCCGAATGACCGTTCAGGTACTTGGTGGCCGAGTGCATGACGATGTCGGCCCCCAGCTCGAGCGGGCGTTGGACCCAAGGAGTCGCGAACGTGTTGTCGACGACCGTGAGAATGCCCCGGTCGCGCGCAAACTGCGTCACGTGCGCGATGTCGACGAGCTTGAGCAACGGATTGGTCGGCGTCTCGATCCAGATCAGCCGCGTCTCGGGTCGCACCGCTCGGGCCAGCTTCGAGGCATCGGACAAGTCGACGAAGCTGAACTGCAGGTTCGCCGAACGGCGCCGCACTCTCTCGAACAAGCGGAACGTGCCGCCGTAGAGATCGTCCATGGCCACGATGTGGCTGCCGGCATCGAGCAGCTCGAGAAGCGTTGCGGTGGCAGCCATTCCCGAAGCGAATGCGAACCCGTGCGTGCCGCCCTCGAGATCCGCGATGCATCGCTCCCATGCGCCGCGGGTCGGGTTAGTCGTGCGTGAATACTCATATCCTTTGTGCACGCCCGGGCTCGTCTGCGCGTACGTCGAGCTCGTGTAGATGGGCGGCATGACCGCCCCTGTCGAAGGATCGGGAGCCTGGCCGGCGTGGATGCAGCGGGTCGCGAAACCAAGCGTCTTGTTCGATGCCATGAGGAGTGCGCTCAGAGAGGAGGATTGTAAAAGTCAGCCTGCCGCGCCGGGGTTGCCTCAGGCGCCCGAAGCGGGCCCCCTGGCAGGCGTAGTGGGCATCTGCCGGCGCAGATAGTTCAGCACGTCGGAACGGGTGATGAGACCGAGGAATTTGTCTCCGTCCATCACGGCGGCCGAAGAGACGATCTCGAGCATCGCCACGAGATTGTTCAGCGACCAGCTCTTGTCGACGCGGAGGAACGCCGTGGTCATGGCGTTGCGCACCGGCTCGTTGAAGCGCTCGGGCCGCCCGAATGCAAAGCGCAGGATGTCATCCTCGGTGATGATGCCGATGAGCTGATCGTCTTCCATGACAGGAAGCTGGGAGAAACCGGCGTTGCGCAAGCGATTGTGCGCGGTCGTGAGCACATCGCCCGGCCCGACGGTCACCGTTGCGCGCTCCCCGTGCGGACGCCCGATCAAGTCGCGCAGATCGCCATATTGCTCGCGCTGGATGAAGCCTTGATCCTCCATCCAGAAATCGTTGTAGAGCTTCGAAAGGTAACGCGCGCCGGTGTCCGGAGCGAGCGTCACCACGCGCTTCGGCGTCTTCTGCTCCCGGCAGAAACGCAGCGCCGCCGCGAGCAACGTGCCGGTCGAGGAGCCGGCGAGAACGCCTTCTTTCTGCAGGAGCTCACGGGCCACCGAAAAAGATTCCGCATCGGGAATGCTGTACGCGCGGCGCGTGAGCGAAAAGTCTGCGATCGAGGGAATGAAGTCCTCGCCTATGCCTTCGACCAGCCAGGCGCCCTTCTGCGTCATCTTGCCGGTCTCGATGTACTCGGCGAGGATCGAGCCCTGCGGATCGGCGAGCACCAGCTCGACGTGCGGCGCATGCTTCTTGAAGAAGGCGGCGAGCCCGGAAATCGTGCCGCTCGAGCCGACGCCGACGACGACGGCATCGAGCTTGTGCTCCATCTGTTCCCAGATCTCGGGCGCAGTCGTCTCCTCGTGCGCCTTGGGATTGTCGGGATTGGCGAACTGGTTGATGAAGTACCCGCCCGTCTGCTTCGCGATCGCGGCGCCCAAGTCCTGGTAGTACTCCGGATGACCCTTGCCAACGTCCGAGCGCGTCAGCACCACCTCCGCGCCGAGCGCGCGCAGGTTGAAAATCTTCTCCTGGCTCATCTTGTCCGGCAGCACCAGGATGAGCCGATAGCCCTTCTGCTGCGCGACCAGCGCCAGGCCGAGCCCGGTGTTGCCCGCCGTGGCTTCGACGATCGTGCCGCCCGGCTTGAGCTCGCCGCGCTTTTCGGCCTCGCGGATCATGTACAGGCCAATCCTGTCCTTGACCGATCCGCCCGGGTTCATGTACTCGAGCTTCAGGAACAGCTCACACGGGCCGGTGTCGAAGCGCTGCAATCGAAGCATCGGCGTCGAGCCGATCATCTCGATGACGTTCTGATAGACGCGCATGGTGCTTTACCGCAACTGGTCCAGCCGGCGTGGCCGCGCGGCTTACAATGAGGATTGAACGCAATTGTACGTGAGCGGCCTCCACAAATGCCCGCACTCCCTCCCGCACAAACCGTCTCGGACGCGCTGCATACCGCGACGATCATGCTGGAGCGCGTCTCGCCCACAGCCCGGCTCGATGCAGAGTTGCTGCTCGAGCACGTAACGGGACACTCGCGCGCGAGTTTTCGCTCGCACCCCGAGCGGGAGCTCCCGCCGCAGGCCGGCTGGTCGTTTCAGCAGCTCGTGAAGCGCAGGCTCCAGGGCGAGCCGGTTGCATACATACGAGGCCAGCAAGGCTTCTGGTCGCTGCTCCTGGAAGTCTCCCCCGCCGTGCTCATTCCGCGGCCGGAGACCGAGCTCGTGGTCGAGCGCTCGCTCGAGCATCTCGACTCCGGGGCCCCGGAAGTCGCCGATCTCGGCACCGGGAGCGGTGCCATCGCGCTCGCCATCGCCCATGACCGCCCCAACGCTCGGGTTGTCGCGGTCGATGCCTCCAAAGAGGCGCTCGAGATCGCGCGCCGCAATGCCGATCGATTACAGATCCCGAACGTAAGCTTCGTGCACGGGAGCTGGTTCACTGCGCTCGCCGGGCAGACCTTCGACGTGATCGCGTCCAATCCTCCCTACATCGCGCCGGACGACGCTGATGTCTCGCCAGAGGTGCGGCGCTATGAGCCCGCGACCGCGTTGTTTGCAGGAAAAGGCGGACTCGAAGCCATAGAGCTCATCACCACGCAGGCGGGGGCGCACTTGAAACGCGGCGGCTGGCTGGTTCTCGAGCATGGCTGGAAACAGGCGCATGTCGTAAGGGAGCTGCTTGTGCGCAACGGCTTCACTCACGTACGCTCGCATCGAGACCTGGCGGGCCACGAGCGCGTGACGGAAGGCAGGCTTTGAGTAGCGAGCGGGACGACACCGCCACACGTCCCTGCATCAGACCGATTCGCCTGCGCTCAGGAAGCGGCCGCTCTCACACGATTTCTCATGTTGTGCTCCACGTGGGGTGCTTTTCATGCTCGAATTCAAGACGTCCAAAGGCACCTTCACGGTGCAGCTCTTCGACAAGCAGGCACCTGTCACGGTGGAAAATTTCCTGCGCTATGCCGACGAAGGCTTCTTCGACGGCACGATCTTCCACCGCGTCATTTCCGGATTCATGATCCAGGGGGGCGGGCTCACCGCCGACCTCAAGCAGAAGCCGGGACGCGCGCCGATCAAGAACGAGGCGACGAATGGCCTGAAGAACAAGCGCGGCACGCTCGCGATGGCGCGCACCAGCGAGATCGACAGCGCCACCTCGCAGTTCTTCATCAACGTGGCGGACAACGATTTTCTCGATCACCGCCCGGGCAATCCTGCGAGCTTCGGGTACGCGGTGTTCGGTCGCGTCGCCTCGGGAATGGAAGTAGTGGATGCGATCGCGGCGGTGAGGACGGGCAGCCGCGGCCGGTATCAGGACGTACCGGTGGAGACCATCACGATCGAGTCGGTGAGGCGGATCGAGCCGCCGAAGTGAGAGAAGGACGCAAGCCGGATGAGCGGCATCCGGCTTGCGTCACGCGAGAGGGCTCAGCGGAACAGGATGCTGAGCGTGATGAAGTCGACGTCCACTTCCTCGCCGATGTCTTCATCCTCCCCGACATCCAGGAAGCGCTGGTATTCGACGCGCACGGAGTAGCTATCGTTGATGTTCCACGCCGCGCCGATGCCGCCGAAGAAATCCTTCGAGTCGCTCCTCGTCTGGATGGACGTGAACGTCTCAGGCAGGTCCGGCTCTATCGACACCGCCCGCTCGCGCACGCGCGTGTCGGCAACGAAAAGCCCCGCGCGGGCGTGAACATCGAACCTTTCCGTCAGCGGGAACATGCCGAGCACGGAAGCCACGAAGCCGGTCGTCTGGAACCGGTTGTCCAGCGCGATGACGGCGGTGTTTCCGACCCCGTCGTCCAATGTCACCTGGGCTTCGTAAAGCGCTTCGCCGAGGTTCACGTAGCCGAGCTCGGCGGCGACGTAACGATTCCACCTGTAGCCGACCTGCACTCCCCAGCCCTGATCGCTGTCATCGAGCGTGGAGGTGACCGAGGCGCTCGCGAATCCCGAATCCAGTGCCGACTGGATCAGCGTCGAGTCGAACCCCGACTTGGACAGATCCACGCTCACCGGTCCGCCGGAGAGCTCGAAATAGAATCCTATTTGCTCCGAACGGGCGGCGGTGCTCGCCAGAAGCCCCAGCCCGGCCGCCGCCACCACAGCCAGTCGCGCTCGCTGTCGCTTGTTCATGCCAATCTCCATGACCCATGCCATGATTCGAGTCACCGGCCCTCAGGCGGCCGAGTTGCGCCGCGATTTTAACGGAATCCCGGTTGCGCACTGTCGAATAGCTCACACTCGTCTGCAAAAAGCGCCTGTTTCCATGGCTTCTCGCCTGCCCCGACGCATGCTGGGTCTCCTGTTTCGAACGGTCCTGGCGTGCGTCCTCCTCCTTTCAGGCCTGGTACTCCTGCTTCGCTGGGTCGACCCGCCCACCTCCGCCTTCATGCTGCGTGAGCGTTGGTCGGGCACGACAGGAAATCCGCGCCCGCTGCACCACGAATGGGTTCCCTGGGCCCGAATTCCCGCACACATGAAGCTCGCTGTGATCGCTGCCGAGGACCAGAGATTCTTCGAGCACCACGGCTTCGATCTGCACGCCATCAACGATGCGCTCGAAGATCGCGCCCGCGGACGCATCCGGGGCGCGAGCACGATCTCGCAGCAAGTCGCCAAGAACCTCTTTCTCTGGCCCGGGCAAAGCTGGGTGCGCAAAGGCCTCGAAGCTTGTCTGACCGTGCTGATCGAGACGCTCTGGCCGAAGGAGCGCATCCTCGAGGTTTATTTGAATGTGGCCGAGTTCGGAAAGGGCGTGTACGGCGTCGGCGCCGCAGCGCAAGTGCTATTGAAGAAGCGTGTCGATCACCTCGATGCGCGGGATGCGGCACTCCTTGCCGCAGTGCTTCCGAGCCCCAAGCGCATGCACGTCGATGCGCCCTCGCGTTACGTGCACTCGCGCCAGCAATGGATCCTTGCGCAGATGCAGGCGCTCGGCGGACCTGCACTCGTGGAGCAGCGCGAAGCGGAGGCTCTATGAGCCGCTCTTCACGACCCGCTGATCGATGGCGCCGAAGATGCTGCTGCCCTGCCGGTCGAGCATTTCGATGCGCACCCGATCGCCGAACTTGAGGAACTCGGTCGTGGGCTTGCCGTGCTCGAGCTTCTCGAGCATGCGACGCTCGGCGATGCAGGCGCTGCCGCGGCTTCTGTCGTAGTTGGAGATCGTGCCTGACCCGACGATCGTGCCAGCCCGCGCATTGCGCGTGCGGGCGATGTGCTCGATGAGCTTCGGAAAGTCGAACGTCATGTCGACACCCGCCTCGGGCTGTCCGAACAACGTTCCGTTGACGTGCACGACGAGGGGCAGATTGACCTTGCCTCCATCCCACGCCTCGCCGAGCTCGTCCGGCGTCACGGCCACCGGCGAGAAGGCGGTCGCGGGCTTCGATTGATAGAACCCGAAGCCTTTGGCGAGCTCGCCCGGGATCAGGTTGCGCAGCGACCAGTCGTTCACCAGCACGAGCAGCTTGATGTGGGACGCCGCCGCCTCCCGGCTCGTTCCCATCGGTACGTCGTCGATGATCACAGCGATTTCGCCCTCGAAATCGATGCCGAACTCCTCGCTTGGCACTGGAACATCCTCGCACGGGCCGAGCATGTCGTCGGAGCCGCCCTGGTAGACGAGCGGATCGGTCCAGAAGCTCGCGGGCATTTCGGCTCCGCGGGCTTTGCGGACCAGCTCCACGTGGTTCACGTAAGCCGATCCATCCACCCAGTGATAGGCGCGCGGCAACGGCGCCATGGCGCGCTCGGGCTGAAAGTCAACGAACGGTCCGCTGCCGCTCTCGAGGGCTCGGGCCGCATCCAGGAGTTGCGGCGAAATGCGCGCCCAATCATCCAGTGCTGCCTGGAGCGTACGCGCGATGTGCGGCACTGGCATCGCGCGACGCAAGTCGCGACTCACGAGCACGAGCTGCCCGTCACGCGTACCGTCTCGAAGAGTGGCGAGCTTCACGCCTGCTTCCAGCTATCAACGTACCCGGCCCACTCGACCGCTTGCGCGGCCTCGGTGATTTCGAGCGCATCGCGCGTGTCGATCATCACCGCGTACTCGTCGGTCTCGGGCTTGGACTGCACCAGCATGTTCTTGAGCGCCTTGGGATGCGGGCCATGCGTGAACCCGCAAGGATGCAGCGTCATCATGCCCGGCGCGATGTTGTCGCGCGAGAAGAAGCTGCCGGCGTGATAGAACAGCACCTCGTCGTAATCGTCGTTGTTGTGGAAGAACGGGACCTTGAGCGCGCCCGGATCGGTCTCGAACGGCCGCGGCGCGAACGTACAGACGACGAAGCGCTCGCTGACGAACGTCGTGTGCGCCGAAGGCGGCAAGTGGTAGCGGTGGCTCATGACCGGTCGAATGTCCTTCATGTTGATCCGCACGACGCTGAG
Source organism: Steroidobacteraceae bacterium (assembly GCA_036381695.1). Lineage (GTDB taxonomy): Bacteria > Pseudomonadota > Gammaproteobacteria > Steroidobacterales > Steroidobacteraceae > Steroidobacter. The sequence goes on along the minus strand of DASVCI010000135.1, from coordinate 17,823 downwards.
ATCACCGTGCCAGCCCGTGGCGTCGAGCGGATTGAACGGATAGGTCACGACTGAGATCGCGTTGTGCCGCTTGACGCGCACCTGCCACGTGCGATCGTCGCTTTGCTGAGCGACGAAGGCCGCGTCCAGGCTCGGCACATCGAGCATCGCAGGATCGAAGATCGCGTGAGGACCGAGGAGGCCCTTCTCCGGCAACGAGTAGCCCGAGTTGGTGGCTTCGATCAGCAGCGCGGCGAGCGGCTCCTTGATCTCGAGCCGCCACATGGTCCCTCGCGGGATCAGCACGTAATCGCCGGTTGAAACGGCGAGGTGGCCGAAGTCGCAGTAAAGATCCGCCGCGCCCCGATGGACGAACATCAGATCGTCGCCGTCGGCGTTGCGCGCCAGGTGGTCCATCGACGAAGCGCTTTGCCAATAGCGCAGCCGCACGTGCGAATTGCGGAGCACTTCAGCCGCCTGCCATGGCGAGGCCGATCTCTGCTCGAGGCGGTTCAGGTCGAACGCGTGCGGCCTGAGCGGCCCTTCGAACTGCACCCAGCCGGTCGGCGGATGCTTGTGATGGAAGAACGCCGCCTGGCCGAAGAAGCCTTCCTTGCTCATCTCGCGCTCGTAGGTGCCTGGCGGCAGGTCGGCATGCGCCTGGCGCGAGGCGGTGCCCTCGACGCGAGGCGGAAACACTGGACGGCGGCTCACAGGACCCCCCGCCTGATCTGGTCGAGCTCGATCGATTCGAACAGGGCCTTGAAGTTGCCCTCGCCGAAGCCTTCGTTGCCCTTGCGCTGGATGATCTCGAAGAAGATCGGGCCGATGACGTTGCGGGTGAAGATCTGCAGCAGCAGGCCCTCTCCCTTCTGCGGGTTGCCGTCGATCAGGATGCGCCGGCGGCGCAGCTCCTCGAGATTCTCACCGTGCCCCGGAACGCGCGCATCGACGGCCTCATAATAAGTATCGGGCGTATCCTGGAACTGCACCCCTTGCGCCCTGAGCACGTCCACCGTACTGAGGATATCCTCCGTCCCGAGCGCGATGTGCTGAATGCCCTCGCCGCGATACTCCCGCAAGTACTCCTCGATCTGCGACTTGTCATCCTGCGATTCGTTGATCGGGATGCGGATCTTGCCGCACGGGCTCGTCATGGCGCGGCTGAACAGGCCGGTCTTCCTGCCTTCGATGTCGAAGTAGCGGATCTCCCGGAAGTTGAACAGCCGCTCGTAGAACCCGGCCCACTTGTCCATGTTGCCGCGCTTGACGTTGTGCGTGAGATGATCGATGTACGTGAGCCCCGCCGAGCGGGCCGAGGGAGCCTGCTCGACCGGCACGAAGTCCACATCGTAGATCGTGCGATCGCCGTAACGGTCCACGAGATAAATGAGGCTGCCGCCGATGCCCTCGATGGCCGGGATGTTGAGCTCCATCGGCCCGACGCGCGTCTCGACGGGCTTCGCGCCGAGCTCTATGCAACGGCGATACGCGTACGCCGCATCCTTGACGCGGAAGGCCATCGCGCACGCCGAGGGGCCGTGCTCGCGCGCAAAGCTCTGAGCGAAGCTGTCCGGCTCGGCGTTGATGATGAAATTGATGTCGCCCTGCCGGTGGAGCGTCACATTCTTGCTGCGATGCCTGGCAGTGGCCGGAAAGCCGAGCCGCTCGAACAATGTCCTCAAGAGCTCGGGATCCGGGGCGGTGTACTCGACGAACTCGAAGCCGTCGGTGCCGAGGGGATTGTCATGCGTCATCTGCGCGCTCTGGGCCATGTCAGGTCGCTCCGATGGAGGATGGCTCGTGCCGGGGAGCCCGCGGCTTGCCAACGCGGGCGCCGCATAGCACGATCCGTTTCAGGCTGATGGTTACAATTGAAACTATTTCGACGCGTGGAGTCAATCCGCGGTGGGCGGTGAGAACATGAAGGCCCCGGCCAGGACAGCGACCGACAGGCTCCATCTCGAGCATTTCGTGCCTTACCGCCTGTCGGTGTTGACCAACATCGTCAGCATGAGCATCGCCGGGACCTACGAGCGCGAGTTCGGGCTCACTATTCCCGAGTGGCGCGTCATCGCCGTTCTGGCGCGCTATCCGAACCTTTCCGCCGTGGAAGTGGCGCAACGCACCGCAATGGACAAAGTTGCAGTCAGCCGGGCCGTGCAGCGCCTGCTCGCTTCGCGCCGGCTCCTCAGAACCTACGATGCGGGCGATCGGCGCCGCTCACGCTTGAGACTCTCACCGGCCGGCGAAGCTGTATACATGCGGATTGCACCCCTGGCGCTCGGCTACGAAAGGAAGCTGCTCGAGGCGTTGAGCCCGAGCGAGCGGCGAACGCTCGACCGCCTCATCGAGCGGCTCACCGAGCGGGCCCGCGAAATGGCCGCAAGCGATTGATCCTAGGTATAATCCCCGGCCTTTGTCGGCCCGCCTGCGAGACCCACATCAGCGCCTCATGAGAACGGTTGCGGAGTTCCACGTCCACTCCCGGAGCCTGGCGAGCCCGCAGAGCCTTCCGGCGACCGAGTGTCCGGCTCCGACGATCGAGCCCCTGCTCGCGACATGCGCCGCCGTGCTGCAAGAGCCCGACTGACAACTTGATCGACGGCCGAGGCATCGGGCGCTGCTCGAGCCTCGCCGCGTTTCACTCCCCCGAGCTTTTCTACACCGCCCATCATGCCCACTACGATTCCCGTCGCGCGCCAGAGACTGATCGAGCGCATCGCCGCCTCCACCCGCCGCCTCAAACCGATGCAGCGGGTCGATGCCGCAGAGTTCATCCGCCAGTACTATCACGGCGTCGCCGAAGAAGACCTCGCTCTGTACGAGAGCGAAACGCTCGCGGCCGCCGCACTTGCCCACCTGCGCTTCGCGCGCGTCCGTAAGCCACGCCGTCCACTCGTGCGCGTGTACAACGCGGAAGAGGCGCGCGATGGCTGGACTTCGACTCACACCATCGTCGAGACGACCTTCGACGACATGCCGTTCCTGGTCGACTCGCTCGGCATGGTGCTGACGCAGGCGGGCCTGACGATTCACCTGATGGTGCACCCGGTGCTCGCGGTGCGGCGCGACCGGGCCGGCAAGCTCCTCGAGCTTGCGCCCGAGGAGCGCGTCAACGGCCACTTCCGGCGCGAATCCTGGCAGCACGTGCAAGTCGACCGGATCGGCGATGAAGCCGGGCTCAAGGAGCTCGAGCAGAAGATTCTGCGTGTGCTCGGCGACGTGCAGCTCGCCGTATCGGATTGGCAGGCCATGCGTCAGCGCGCGCTCGAGCTTGCAGAGCAGATCGAGGCCCGGCCTCCGGCGGGCGTGGCACAGAACGATGCGCGCGAGATCAAAGCGCTGCTCGACTGGATGGTCGACAACAATTTCACTTTCCTCGGCTATCGCGAATACAAGCTGCGCCGCGGCCGATCGGAAGACGTGCTCGAGCCGCTGCTCGAGACCGGGCTTGGAATTCTGCGCCCGCGTCGCGGAGTGAAGATCGAGCCGACGGTCCTGAAAGGGCACAGGCGCGAGCGGGCGCGCGAGCCCGAGGTGCTCACGATCACCAAGGCGAATTCGATTTCCACGGTGCACCGCGCGACGCACCTCGACTACATCGGGATCAAGACCTTCGATGCGGCCGGGCGAGTCGCCGGCGAGCGGCGCTTCCTCGGTCTTTTCACTTCCGCCGTCTACAACAGAAGCCCGCGGGAGATTCCGCTGCTCAGCCACAAGATCGAGCGGGTCGTCTCGCATTTCGGGCTGGACCCGACCAGTCACGACGGCAAAGCGGTCGTGCACGTGCTCGAGACGTATCCGCGAGATGAGCTTTTCCAGTCGAGCGTGGCGGAGCTGATCCGGCACGTTCGCGGCATCGTCAATCTCTACGAGCGCCAGCGCGTGCGCCTGTTCATCAGACGGGACACGTTCGGCCGCTTCTACTCGGCGCTCATCTATGTGCCTCGCGATCGATACAACACCCAGGTCCGTCAGCGCATGGAGGCGGTGATCAGGGAGAAGCTGCACGCCACCGCGATCGAGTCGCAGGTGCAGCTCTCCGAATCAGCGCTTGCCCGCGTACACATGATCATCCGCGTGCCGGCCAACGGCGCTGTGAGCGTGGATGCGGAAGAGCTGGAGGCGTTGATCGCCGAAACCGTGCACACGTGGAACGACCGGTTGCGCGCGGCGCTCATCGAGCGACGTGGCGAGTTGCAGGGCCGCCTCGCCGCCGATCGTTTTGCGAACGCGTTCCCGGCCGCTTATCAAGAGAACGTTCCTGTCGAAGTCGCGGTCGAGGACATCCCGCAGCTCGAGGAGCTGACCGTCAACCCTGACCGCTTGAGCATGCGCCTCGCGCCGGGCGAGCAGTCCTCCTCGATTCATCTGCGCCTGGTCCGCTCGGCGGCACCGATTCCGTTGTCGCAGGCCCTGCCCATCCTCGAGAACATCGGCTTCGTCGTCCTCACCGAGAACCCCTATCGCATCGCGGTGCCGGGCCATCGCGAGATGTGGCTGCAGGACTTCCACATGCAATTGCGCGATGGCAAGCCCACCGATCCGCAAACACTCGACGATCGCTTCAAAGAGACGTTCGCGGCAATCTGGGATGGCCGCGCAGAGAACGACGGCTTCAACCGCCTCATCGTGGTCACACCGATGACCTGGCGTCAGGCCGCTGTCCTGCGCGCGTATTGCCGCTACATCCTTCAGACCGGCGCGGCCTTCAGCCAGGCGTACATGGAGCAAGTGCTCGCCTCGAACGCGCCGATCGCAAGCGTGCTCTGGCGGCTCTTCGAGACGCAATTCGACCCCTCGATCAAGCCTGCCCGTCGCGAGGAAGAGCTCGCCCGGCTCCAGAGCGAGCTTACGCGACGGCTCGAATCGGTGAGCAGCCTGGACGAGGACAGGATCCTGAGGCGCTTCGCCGGCGCGATACGCTGCACGCTACGCACCAACTATTTCCAGACCGACGCGAACGGCCAGCCCAAGCCCTGGCTCTCGTTGAAGCTCGACTCGCGCAACATTGCCGAGCTCCCGCAACCGCGTCCGGCGTTCGAGATCTTCGTGTACTCCCCGCGTGTTGAAGGCGTGCACTTGCGCATGGGTCACGTGGCTCGCGGCGGCATCCGCTGGTCCGACAGGCGTGAGGATTTCCGCACCGAAGTGCTCGGCCTCATGAAGGCCCAGAACGTCAAGAACACGCTCATCGTGCCGGTGGGCGCGAAAGGCGGCTTCGTTCCCAAGCGCATGCCGGCCAACGCAACCCGGGAGGATGTGCAACGGGAAGGCGTCGAGTGCTACCGCACATACATTCGCGCGCTGCTCGACATCACGGACAACATCGTCGATGGACGCGTCGTCCCGCCGCCCGCCGTCGTGCGTCGGGACGGTGATGATCCCTATCTCGTCGTCGCGGCCGACAAGGGCACCGCCACGTTCTCCGACGTCGCCAACAGCATCTCGGCCGAGTACGACTTCTGGCTCGGTGATGCGTTCGCGTCCGGCGGCTCGGCCGGTTACGACCACAAGAAGATGGGCATCACCGCACGTGGCGCCTGGGAGTGCGTCAAACGCCACTTCCGCGAGATAGGCATCGACACGCAGTCGCAGGACTTCACCGCCATAGGCATTGGCGACATGTCCGGCGACGTGTTCGGCAACGGCATGCTGCAATCGCGGCACATCAAGCTGCTCGCGGCTTTCAATCACCAGCACATCTTCATCGATCCCTCGCCCGATACGGCGGCGAGCTACGCCGAGCGCAAGCGATTGTTCGAGCTGCCGCGCTCGACCTGGGAGGACTACGATCGCAAGCTCCTCTCCAGAGGCGGTGGCATCTACTCGCGCAGCGCGAAGTCGATCCGCCTCTCGCCCCAGGCCCAGGCAATGCTCGGCGTGAAGCGCGAGCAGTGGACGCCGCATGAGCTGATCAAGGCGATCCTCTGCATGGAGGTGGACCTGCTCTGGAACGGCGGCATCGGCACGTATGTGAAAGCGACTGAAGAGAGCCATGCCGACGTGGGCGACCGGGCGAACGACGCGGTGCGCGTGAACGGCAAGGACTTGAGGTGCAAGGTCGTCGGCGAAGGCGGCAACCTCGGCTTCTCCCAGCGCGGGCGCATCGAATACGCGCTCGCCGGCGGGCGCATCAACACCGACTTCATCGACAACTCGGGCGGAGTGGACTGCTCCGACCACGAGGTAAACATCAAGATCCTGCTCAACAACCTGCCCCGCCGCGCGGGCCTCACGCTCGCCAAGCGCAACAAGCTCCTGGCCGACATGACCGAGGAAGTCGCCTCGCTCGTGCTGAGGGACAACTACCTGCAAAGCCAGGCGCTCTCGATGCTCGAGAGCCGGGCGGTGAAGGATCTGCTCGAGCATGCGCACTCCATCCGCTCGCTCGAATTGTCCGGCCTGCTCGATCGCGGGCTCGAGTTCCTGCCCTCGGTCGAAGAGATCGCCGAGCGGCACAAGGCCGGGCGCGGCCTCACGCGCCCGGAGCTCGCGATCTTGCTGGCGTACGCAAAAATGGCGCTCTATCCGCGCCTCATCGACTCGGATGTGCCGGAAGACCCGTACCTGGCGCACGAGCTGCAGCGCTACTTCCCGAGCGTGATGCAGAAGCGGCTCGCGCGCTATCTGAACCAGCATCGCCTGCGTCGAGAGATCATCGCGACCGCGACCACGAACAGCCTCGTCAACCGCATGGGGCCGACGTTCGCGCGACGAGTGCAAGAAGACACGGGCGCTGGCGCGGCCACGATCGTCCGAGCGTACGCGATCGCGCGTGAGGCTTACGAAATGCGCGCGACGTGGAGCGACATCGAAGCGCTGGACAACAAGATCGAGGCGAGCACGCAGTACGACATGATGTTCGAGACGACGCGGCTCCTGCGCTTCTGCACGTACTGGCTGATCAACAACCAGCGCGGCAAGCTCGACATCGATCGTCAGGTGCCGCGCCTTCGCGCAGGCCTGGCGAAGCTCGATGCAGCCGTACCGAAGGTCCTCTCCGGAGCCGACCTGACGACTTACGAGCAACTGTATGCGAAGTATCGGGCGGCCAACGTTCCGGAGAAGCTGGCCGGCCGCATGGCGAGCTTCCCGGCGCTGCGCTCGGGGCCGGACCTGGTCGAGATCTCCGAGCAAGGCAAGCTCCCGATCGATGTTGCCGCGGAGGTCTACTTCCGGCTCGGCACAGCCTTGCAGCTCGATTGGATTCGAGGGCAGATCGAGGCGCTCGGCGTCGAAGGTCACTGGCAGGCGGTGGCGCGCAGCACTCTTCGCGACAATATTTACAACTTGCAGCGCTCGCTTTGCGGGAAGGTGCTTTCGGAGTTCCGCGGTCGCTCGCCCGCGCAAGCTGTCGAAGCCTGGACGAAGCGCCATCAGGCGGCGCTTCAGCACCTCAGGCAAACAGTCACCGACATGCGCTCGCTTCCGCAGACGGACTTCGCGACGTTGTCCGTTGCCCTGCAGGCGGTGCGAAAGATGGCCTAGCCGCGTTCACGCCCGCGGGCTCGTGGCTCATCACGGCCCGCGGGCTCGACTCGGCTCGCTCCTCGTGTAAGCTCGCGTTTTCCTCGGCAACAGATACGGCGTTCGATCTCCATGCCCGGCAAACTAGTACTGGTCCGTCACGGACAGAGCACCTGGAATCTCGAGAACCTGTTCACTGGCTGGGTGGACGTGGACCTGACCGAGCAAGGCCGCAAGGAGGCGCTCGAAGCCGGCCGGCTCCTGAAATCAGAGGGCTTCCAGTTCGACATCGCGTTCACGTCGGTGCTCAAGCGCGCGATCCGCACGCTCTGGATCGTGCTCGATGAGATGGACTTGATGTGGCTTCCGGTCGAGCGGAGCTGGCGGCTCAACGAGCGTCACTACGGCGCGCTTCAGGGGCTCAACAAGGCGCAGACAGTCGAGAAGCACGGCGCCGAGCAGGTGAAGCTCTGGCGGCGCAGCTATGACGTTCCGCCCCCGGCGCTCTCATGGGATGACGAGCGGCACCCGCGCTTCGAGCGGCGCTACGCGAGCCTCACGCGCGATCAGCTGCCTTCCACCGAGTCGCTGAAGATGACGCTGGAGCGCGTGCTGCCGTACTGGAACGAGCGCATCGCGCCGGAGCTGCGGGCGAATCGCAACGTCCTCATCGTCGCCCATGGCAACAGCTTGCGCGCGCTCGTGAAGATGCTCGATGGAATGTCCGATGCGGAAATCGTGGAGTTCAACATTCCGACCGGCGTTCCGATTCACTACGAGCTCGATGAGTCCCTCAAGCCGAAGTCGCGTCGCTTTCTCGGCGACCCGGAGGCGATCAAGGCGGCCGCGGAGGCGGTCGCCAAGCAGACCGAAGTTCGGCGCTAGCTTCACTACGCCCACCCTGCCCTTCCCTGTAGACGGGCGCTAGCTTCATTGCCCCCATCCTGTCCTTCCCTCGTTTTCACGGGGGAAGGGACGCAACAATCGCGCGCAATTCTCTCCATCCCTCCCCCGCTTTGCGGGGGAGGGATAGGGTGGTGCATCCTTCATTGCCCCCATCCTGTCCTTCCCCCGTTTTCACGGGGGGAAGGGACGCAACAATCACGCGCAATTCTCTCCGTCCCCTCCCCCGCTTTGCGGGGGAGGGATAGGGTGGGGGCATCCTTCATTGCCCCCATCCTGTCCTTCCCCCGTTCTCACGGGGGAAGGGACGCAACAATCACGCGCAATTCTCTTTATACCCTCCCCCGCTTTGCGGGGGAGGGTCAGGGTGGGGAGCAGGAAAGGGTCAGAACAGGGCAGAATCAACAGGCTCAGAGCTTGCCCGGCTCGCGAGTAGAGCGCGCGAAGCCGCGCTGCACGGCGAACAGCGCCGCCTGAGTACGATCCTCCAGCTTCAGCTTCGCCAGGATCGTGCTCACGTAGCCCTTCACGGTGCCCTCGGTGAGATGGAGCTGATCGCCGATCTGACGATTGCTCATGCCGCGGGCAATGAGATCGAGGACGCTCCGCTCCCGTTGCGTAAGCAACGCAAGAGGGTCGACTTGCCGATTGCGCAAATGCTCGACCAGCGCGCGCTGCGCCTGCGGATGGAGCCAGGTCTGGCCGCTTGCAACGGTCCTGAGCGCCGCCAGGAAGTCGGCCTTGGTCACGTCCTTCAAAACGTAACCCTGCGCACCCGCAGCGATGATCTCGCGCACCTGCCCGTCATCGGCATAGCTCGTGAGCGCGATCACCTTCACCTCCGGCGTTGTGGCCCTTATCCGAATCGGATGCTGAGCCGGACGGGCCCGCCCATGACAGAGCACTCAGTACGCTGAGCACCACGAGTGATCGAGAGCCGGCCATGCGAAGGTTGCGCTTGTGGACGTGAGCCATGTTCCTACCTCGTTAACATCAGCCGGATCGCGTCGGCGGCGGCCATGCCGGGCATCTTGAGATCCATGAGCACGATGTCCGGCGACAGGCTCGGCACGAGGTTGCATGCCTCATCGCCGTTGCTCGCCTCGCCCACGATCTCGAACTCCGAACCGTCATCGAGCAGCGCGCGCAAACCCTCGCGCACGATCCCGTGATCGTCGACCAGGAGCAGCCGAATCGGCCTGGCCCCGCTCGCTACTTCGTCGTCAGCAGCGCTATGCGTACGCATACGATGGTTCCTCGTCCGGGAAGCGAGCGGACCTCGCACACGCCGCCCAGCAGCGCCGCCCGCTCGCTCATGGTTTTCAGCCCGATGCCATGCTCGGCCCGGGCGCAATCCTGATGGGGCGCGGCCAGCTCGAAGCCCGTGCCGTTATCCTCGACCCTCAATGTAAGCACATCGCCGTCCACGCTCGCGCACACATCGACCCGATCCGCACCGGAGTGACGAATCGCGTTGGAAAGCGCCTCGCGGCAGATCAGGTACAAGCTCTCTTCGAGAAACGCCGGCTGAGACTGGTAGGCTCGGAAATCCAGACGGATGCTCGGCGTCTCGGGCGCCAGCACGATCGCGAAACGCTGCAGCGCCGCAGCCAGGCCCATCGTCCTCACATCGCGGACACCGACTGACTCCGAAGAATCACTGTCCTCGCCGTACGAGCCTTCGGGCCTCAGCTCGCGCAGCAACGCCCGCATTTCGGCGAACGCCAGCCGGGACAGCTCCTCCAGGCGCCGCGCGCGACGCTCGCCCTCGGCAGGATCCCGCCGCCAGGCCGAGACGAGCGACTGCGACATCAGGCTGATCGAAGAGAGCGCCTGGCTGACCGCATCGTGCAGGTCGCGCGCCAGACGCTGCCGCTCGCGCATGACCGCAGCCTGACGTGCCTCGCTCGAGAGCCGTGCGTTCTTGATCGCCACGGCGAGATGGTCGGCAATGATCTCGAGGCTCGTGACGTCGTCCTCGTCGAACGGATTCAAGCCCTCGATGTTGATGCAGCCGAACACCTCGTCGCCCAGCACGATTGGCACGGCAAGCTCGGTGCGGACGTTGACGGGGATCGGCGGCGGCACATAACGCGGGTCCTTGCGCACGTCGTTGCAGATCTGCGGCTGGCGCGTTCTCACCGCGAGGCCGGTGATGCCCTGGGAAATCGGCAGCTTGTGCGGCTCGTCGAGCACGTCCCCGTACATGCCGGCGTGTGAACGGAAGAGCAGATAATCCTCTTCACCGCGATGCACGAGCGGGATCACGACGTTCGGATAGCCGAGGTGCTCGTGGATTGCCTGCGCGCAGGTCGCCGCGAGATCTTCTGGATCGAAGACGCCGGTGATCACGCGGGAAATGCGCGCGATCAGCATCATTCGCTCCGTGCGGCGCTGCTCCCGACCGTAACGCAGCGCGTTCTGGATCGCGATCGAGGCGTATCGCGCGAACCGCCTCAATGCCTGAACATCACTCTGATCGAACTTGCGCGGCGCTCGCGCGCCCAAGCCGAACACACCGAGCAAGCCTCCATCCGCGCCGGGGATCGGGACGCCGATCACTGCATTCTCGGCATACTCCGGCAGCGAGATGCGATCGAGATCGCCGTAGCGCTCCATGACCACGGGCTTGCCGGTCGCGAGCACCTGGCCGAGCAGGCCTTCGCCCGGCTCGAATTGCGAGCCGAGCTCCACTTCGGGCAGGCGATGAATCGCTTCGATCTGCACTACGTGATGCCGTGGGACGTACAACGCGATGGCGCCGTCGTCCGCGTTGAGCAACCCACAGGTGCGCGTGATGAGACGGGTGAGGAGGGGGCGCAGCTCCAGCTCGCTCGCGATCTCTTCGAGGATCGAGCTCAACGGCTCGCTGGGGGAGTCGCTGCCGTCCGCTTCGTTGACGAGGCTTTGGGAGCTCACCGGGGGCTCTGCATCAGCACGATTCGCGAAGTATTCGCCCGCGGCGCCTGCGCGGCAAGCGCGGCCAGATGAGGAGCAGGCCCTAACTTTCGTCAGGCGCAATTCCTTGCCGCGGTGGGCACGCCTTGCGAGCCTCCCGCCCATGCCTCCCCGGCGGCCGGCTGCTGCTGTGCCCCACGCTCGATGGCAGCGCAACGTCGATCCGACCCCGGGGCCGATCAGTCCGGTGGGTCACAGAGTTGCTTTGACAACGCAGATCGCCTTTTGGATCCCTGCGTGCCCGCTCGGAAACTGCCTAGTGTCCCGCCCCTGCAACGCGTTCCACAGTGACACGGTGGATCGGGCCGCGGACAGTCAACACCCCGTGACCCGCTCGCACCCAACTATCCGTTCACCAGGTGTGGAGGTCCGCTTAGTCGCAACGTAGACGAGGCAAAGGCTCGAGAAATGCGCGAGCGACTTCGCGGGGCTGCAACAACGTCCGTGCCGGAGAACAATCAATGAGTCACACGATCCATGCCTTTCCGCCCGTCGATATCTTCCGCTCAGTGCGCGGCTGGATGATGGCCGCGATCGTGCTGTTGCACGCGGGCTTCTTCTGGGCCCTGAGCAACGGCTTGTCGATCGGCAGCCTCATCGACCCGAAGCCGCCGCTCGTGCTCACTCCCATCGAGCCTTCGAAAAAGCAACTGCCGAAGCCGGTCGACTTGAATCGACTGCCTCCCAGGATCGGCGAGCTCGAGCCGGTGGCGGTGCCGCCGCCCGAACCGATCGCGGTCGTTTCGCAGACCGCGCCCCTGACAACCCAAGTCCTCACGGAGCCTTTGCCCGCACCTGCGCAGGGCGCAGGCTCGAACGAGCCGGTGATCGTCGAGCCGAAGATCGATCCCCGCATCGGACTTTCCACGCCGGCCTATCCCGTTTCGGAAATTCGCGCCGAGCACACCGGCACGGTCATATTGAGCGTAGAGGTGTTGCCGAACGGCCGGGTCGGGCGCGTGCGGATCGAGCAATCGAGCGGCTATCCGCGACTGGATGAAGCGGCCGCCCGGGAAGCGAGAACGTGGCGGCTGATCCCTGGAACGCGGGACGGCACGGCTGTGCCGATGTGGAAACGGATTCCGATCGTTTTCCGCCTCACGGACTGAAGCGATGAGGCGAGCCGGCGCCCCGCGCCGGCTCGTCTTGCAGAGCCTGAATCAGATCAGATCGGCGCGCGTCTCGAGCACGCTTTCCGAGCCCTGCTCCACCACGCGCGCCAGAGCCAGCGTCTGCGGCAGGATGTGGTCGGCATAGAACCGCGCGCTCGCGATCTTGCCCGTGAGGAACTGGCGATCGGTCGCGCCGGCGGCGAGCGCCCGCTCGGCGATGCCGGCCGAACGCGCGAGCAACCAGCCCCCGAGCGCGTAGCCGCACAGCTTGAGGAACGGGATCGCGACGGCATAAGCGGCCGCCGGCTCGCTGCCCATCTGCCGGACGATCACATCGACCCCTCGACGCAGCGCCGCAAGCCCTTCGAGCGCGCCCGCTCGCACCGCCTTCAGATCCGCAGCCGTGAGCGCCTCGACATCCTTCTGCGCCTCATCGAGCAGCGCTTTCATCGTGGCGCCCTGATCCCGGCCGACCTTGCGGTTCAACAGGTCGTTCGCCTGGATTCCGGTCGTTCCCTCGTAGATGGCGGCAATCCTCACGTCCCGGTACGGCTGCGCAGCGCCGGTCTCCTCGATGAAGCCCATGCCGCCGTGCACCTGGATGCCCAGTGAGGTCAGCTCGATGCCCGACTCGGTGCACCAGCCCTTCACGATCGGAATCAACAACGAGGCCCGCGCCGCCGCGGCTTCGGCCCGTGCCTTATCCGGATGATGGTCGCCGACATCGATTTGGTGCGCGGCATACAACGCAAGCGCCCGCATCGCTTCGGTGTGCGACTTCATCGTGAGCAGCATGCGCTTGACGTCGGGATGATGGATGATCGGCGCACGGCCGTCGGGCGAGGCGACTGGAGGCTTGCCTTGCACGCGGTTGCGGGCCCACTCCGCCGCTTGCTGGAACGCGCGCTCGGCAACCGAGTAGCCCTCGAGGCCCACGGCCAGGCGCGCCGCGTTCATCATGATGAACATGTACTCGAGGCCGCGGTTCGGCTCGCCGAGCAGATAGCCGATGGCGCCGTCCTTCTGCCCGAACCCCATGACACAAGTCGGGCTCCCGTGGATGCCGAGCTTGTGCTCGATCGACAGGCAGGTCACATCGTTCCGTGCACCCAGCGAGCCATCCGGATTGACGAGATATTTCGGCACTACGAAAAGCGAAATGCCCTTCACGCCGGCCGGCGCGCCTTCGATGCGCGCGAGCACCATGTGCACGATGTTCGGCGTGAAGTCGTGCTCGCCGTAAGTAATGAAGATCTTCTGGCCGAAGAGCCGGTAGTGATCGCCCTCGGGCACCGCGCGTGTGCGCACCTGTGCCAAATCCGAGCCCGCCTGCGGCTCGGTCAGCACCATCGTGCCGGTCCACTCGCCGCTCACGAGCTTCGGCAGGAACAACTCGCGCAATTGCGGGGTGCCGGAGCGCTCGAGCAGCTCGACGCTTCCAGTCGTCAGCATCGGGCACAGCTTGAACGCGAGATTCGCGGACGCCCACAACTCCTGCACCGCCGTCCCCAGCACGCGCGGCATACCTTGGCCGCCGTACTCCGGATCGGCGCACAAGGACGGCCAGCCTCCTTCCGCGAACTTGGCGTAAGCGTCCTTGAAGCCCGGCGAGGTCATCACGCCCTCGGGCGTCCACTTCGCCCCCTGCTGATCGGCCGTTCGATAGAGCGGATCCAGCACGGTCTCGGCGAAGCGGGCCGCCTCGGACAGCACGCTGTCGGCCAGATCACGCGAATATTCGGAGAAACGCGCGCACGCCTTGAGCTCGGCATCGCCGAGCAAGTCATGCAGCACGAACTGAAGGTCTTTGAGGGGGGCTCTGTACATGGCGCGCGTATCTTAGCATCGCGTCGGACGAATCAGGCGGGCGGTCATGGTCGGGCAGTAACGAGCGTTACCAACTCGACGAAATCCTCTCGTACGTAGAAGGCTCGGGCGACCCCGTTGAACGTTCGATTGGATCTAAGCGATTCCATGTCTAATTCTAATTGAACGAACCAGGATCGGTTGCTAAAAGGCCGGTAACGGAGCCTTCCCCGCCCCTCGAACTTCGCAGCGAACCCGCCTCCACGGCGGCGGGCGGTACAGGCATTTCCACTTGCTTTCCGATGCAACGGGTGTGCAGTGCAGAGCCAGAATCTCGTGCGGGAATCCTCCCGGCCGCGCATCGTCATTGCGGCGAGCGAACACGCGCGCCTGACCGAGCTCGCGGAAAAAGCCATGAAGAGCGGCTCTCCCGTTGCCGAGTTCCTCGCCGAGGAGCTGAGCCGGGCTCACATCGTGCCGGACGACGCTTGCTCGCCCCATGTCGTGCGCATGGGATCGCAAGTCACTTACAGCGATGATGTCGCGCGACGCGTGCACAAGATCACCGTCGTGTATCCCTGGGACGCCGATATAGATAAGAACCGGGTGTCCGTGCTCACTCCCGTCGGAGCGGCGCTGATCGGCCTGAGCCCGGCGCAATCGATCCAGTGGCCGAATCCCGACGGACGCATGGGGTCGCTGACGGTGCTCGAGGTAAAAGCGGGCGGGGAAAGCTCCGGGTGAGCCGAGGCTGCGCGGCTCAGGCCGGCGCAGCCCCGAAGGTGCCGTTCACGACGGAGTCGCATAATTGCACGGCAGGTACGCGATCGAGCGCCGGTGCTCCCACCGGCGCGAACGATTTCAGCTCGCCTTCGCGCGGGCAGCCATGGAGTTGATGCCTCGATCGGAGGAGACGGCGTTCGAGCCCTCGCGCGAGGGTCTGCTGATCCTGGCCGAAACCGAGCTGGCTCTGGAGAAACCGATCGCGCGGCTGCGCGAGGCCTACGGCGATGAGCTCAAAATCGACCCGCCGGCTGTGCGCTACCAGGACGGCGATCCTGTCCTCGAGCCGCACATGGGGCTTCGGTTGCTGTGCAACACCCGTCACTTCGAGGCCGTGCGGCGTGACCTGCTGTTGCGCGGAGCCACAATCGAGGATTCCGAGGTTACGAAGCAATTCGCGGTCGTCCGCGCGTCGGCGCCGCTCGCCTTGCTCATCGGCTATCCGAAGCACTTGAAAGAGATGACCGATGCCCGCACCAAGCTTGCGATGTGGCTGAGCCACTATGCGCCGGTCGGGCCCACGGGCGGCGATGCCGCCTGATCAGGAGCCGAACCACCGCTCGGCGCTTTCGCACAGGGCGAGGATCGCAGGATGCTTGATCTTGCGCTCCAAGGAGATCGCGTAGAACTCCGCCCGCACTTTGCGAGCCGGGCCGAGTTGCACGAGCCCGGATTCCTTGCGGAACGTTTCGACCAGCACTTCGGGCACCGGCGCGGCGCCGAGCCCGGCCCGGGCGAACTCGCGCAGAAGCGCATAGTCCTCGAACTCCGCCACGATCTCCGGGCGCACGTTGTGCCGGTCGAGCCATTGGTCGAGCGAGCGGCGGATCGCCGTATCCTCGGTCGGGAGCAGAATGCGCGCCCCGTCGAGCGACCTGGGAAAGTCCGGGCGAAGCGTCCGGGCCAGCGCCGGAGCCGCCATCCACACCTCGTCGCAGCTCCCGAGCAGGTGGTTGTACGCCTCCATTCTCATGTTCGGCGTGGCCGGCGAATCGGAAATCACCACGTCGAGCTCGTGGACGTGGAGCGATTCGAGCAGGTGCTCGAGCGTCCCCTCGCGACACGAGAGTTGAACCGGGTGAGGGAGCGACAACGTGGACTGGATGAGTCGCTGCGCGATCTCCTTCGGCACGACGTCGTCGACCCCGACCGTCACGCGCATGGGCCGGCGCGTCGGGCGCTGCGCCAGCGCGTTCAGCAGATCGACGCCGAGGCCGAAGATCTCGTCCGCGTAGCTGTAAACGATGCGCCCGACTTCGGTCGGAGCGAGGCGGCGGCCCGATTTGACCAGGAGCTTCTCTCCCAGCCGCTCCTCGAGGGTTCGAAGCTGGGTGCTGACCGTCGGCGCCGAGAGGTGCAGCTCCTCGCAAGCCTTGGTGAGGCTTCCCGTGCGCACGACGGCCCAGAAATAGAGCAAATGCTGATAGTTCAGCCGCGGAATCGGCAAGGCCATGTTTCGAGCATCCCTAAGTCGAGGATTGTTTAATTCTAATAGTTCTAACTGCCCGCATTCGCTACAACTCCCCTGCGCGCCAGGACGAGGCGCGAGCGACGGGTCGGGAGGAACAGGAGGAGTGGAAGATGGAAAGCACGATTTTGTTACGCAAGAGCGACTTGCTTCGGTTGCGCTCGCTTCTCGGCTCCTCGCAGCGGATCGGATTGGATCGGCACGAGCACGACGATCTGTTCGAGGAGATCGACCGAGCCACGGTGGTCGAAGACGATGCTTTGCCGGCCGACGTGGCGGCGATCGGCTCGACGGTCCTCGTCCTCGACGTGGATTCCGGCGCACACGACGCCTACACCTTGGTGTTCCCGGCGCAGGCTGACATCTCCCGTCGGCGCGTGTCGGTGCTCGCGCCTCTCGGGATCGCTTTGCTCGGTTCTCGCGTCGGCGATGTGGTCGAGTGGTCGATGCCGGGGGGAGTGCGTCGCCTCAGCATCGAGGCGGTTCAGCACGGCGACGGCTCTTCCGAGGAGCCGACTGATCCCTTTCCCGGTAAACAGACCCGCCTGGCTGCGTAGGCAGCCGCGCCGCCCGTAATCCGTGCAAATGCCCGATCAGAAACCGGCGGCCGACTTCGCGCCGAAATCCATGCCGATCGCTCGAGCCGCCGCTCAGATGCGGCTCTCGTGTGCGACCGATCTGACCGCGCGATCCCGGCTTCACGCCGCGCGCGAGCGCTCGCGTAAGCGTCTGTAAAAAAAGGGCCAAATCTCTTGACTGAAGGGGCATCAGTCCGGAAACTCTGCGCCCCTGCCTTCCTCGGCATGAAAGCTGCACGAGGCGTGATCGCTCCGATCACGGCGCCCCACGGAAGGCATTCGCAAACGCTCGTTTGCCGCAGGCGAGGCCTGCGAGGCGAGGCGTAGCAACAAGCGATCCTGGAAACAGGTGTTGGGTCGACCGACTCGACGCAACCGTGGAGGTTTTAGCGAAGAAAATGACTGCACTGGCGCGAAACATCCCCGCAGCGGACAAGGCCGCTGATCGAGACAGCCTGCCCGAGCACGCCCGCCAGCGCGGCTCCGTCAGGGTTTCCAGCGTCGAAGCCAGGCGCCCCGAGAAACATCAGTTCTTCATGAACCGCTCGGGTGTGCTCTGCGCCGGCGCGCATCTCATCATCGATCTGTACGGAGCTCGCAATCTGGATGATCGCGAGCTGGTGGAAGCGACGTTGCGTCGGTGCGTCGAAGTTGCCGGGGCAACCTTGCTGCACATCCACCTGCACCGTTTCGAGCCGAACGGCGGGCTGAGCGGAGTCGCGGTGCTGGCCGAGAGCCACATCTCGATCCACTCCTGGCCCGA
>DASVCI010000134.1:0-3997 GCA_036381695.1 Steroidobacteraceae bacterium | reverse complement strand
ACCGAGGCGTCGATCAGATAGAGCACAGCGATCCCTCGATCATTGGACCGCGTGTGCCTTCAGCCTCGCATGCAGGGGGCTCGAGCGCGGGAAATGCGCCAGCAGGTATTCCATCTGGTCGGCGAGCACGCGCCGGCCCTTCAGATAGATGTATTCGGCGTAAGTCGGCTTGAACGGCACGGCGATGAGCTGCAATCCGGCCTGCTCGGGAGTCTTCGAGGCCTTCAGGTTGTTGCAGCGGCGGCAGGCCGTGACCACGTTCATCCACGTGTCCTGCCCGCCCTGGCTGAGCGGGCGGATGTGATCGCGCGAGAGCTGGCTCGACGGGAAGCGCATGCCGCAGTACATGCACAGGTGCGCATCCCGCTTGAACAGCGTTTGATTGTTCAACGGCGGGGTGTAGTCGTGCCGCAGGTTCCCCGGGTTGTGGGTGTGACCGACGGTCGCGATGATCGAGTTGACCTCGACCACGGTCCGCCTGCCGGTGCGGGCGTTGGTGCCGCCGTACAGACGGTAGAGCCTCGTCCCGCAGGTGTAGGCGACCTGATCCGTGTGATAAAGCCGCACCGCGTCCCGGTAGTCGATCCACTCCAGGGGCATTCCCGAGACGTCGGTTCTCAGGATCTCTTGAGTCAGGTTGTACGGCGCGTGCACAACAAGGTTCCGCCGGCATGACAGGCGAGCACTGGGCGCCCGACTTTCGCCCGGCGGCGCAACGTAAGATACGCGAGGCGTGTGCACATATTCAACGCCGCTAAAGTATTCACCCCAAACGAGTTATTTACCTGCTGTCTCGCCGGGGCCACGCAAACGGGCCTCCCGCGGGGCCTGATGGGCCGCCTCGCGCCGCCCTCCCCCTCTCCGCGGGGGTGCGGCTCAGCCGCCCTCCAGAGACTTCACGGCCTGGATCATGGCGATCATCACCTTCTGCGCATCGCCGTACACCAGGTTGCAGTTGTCGGCGTAGAAGAGCTCGTTCTCTACCCCGGAATAGCCTTTGCCCTGGCCGCGCTTGATCACATACACCTGCCGCGCCTGATCGACGTTGAGGATCGGCATGCCGTAGATCGGGCTCGACTTGTTGGTGCGGGCGGCCGGATTCACCGTGTCGTTGGCTCCGATCACCACGGCTACGTCCGCTTCCTTGAACTCATCGTTGATGTCCTCGAGGTCGTAGATCATGTCGTACGGGACTCCGGCCTCGGCGAGCAGCACGTTCATGTGTCCGGGCATGCGCCCCGCGACCGGGTGGATCGCGAACTTCACCTCCACGCCGGCGTCGACCAGGAGCTTCACGAACTCGTAGAGCTTGTGCTGAGCCTGGGCGACCGCGAGCCCGTACCCCGGAGCGATGATGACCTTGGAGGCATAGCGCATGTTGATCGCAGCATCGCCCGCCTCGGCCGGCTTGATGCTGCCGCGGATCTCGCCCTGCCCGGCCTCGCCGGCGACGCCGAAGTTGCTGAAGATGACGTTCGAGACGCTGCGGTTCATGGCCTTCGCCATGAGGAGCGTCAGGAGCGTACCGGCCGAGCCGACGACCATGCCGGCGATCATCAAGGCCGGGTTCTGCAGCACGTAGCCTTCGAAGCCCACCGCGAGGCCGGTGAAAGCGTTGTATAGCGAGATCACGACCGGCATGTCGGCGCCGCCGATCGGCATGGTCATCAAAACGCCAAAAATGAACGCGCCGGCGAAGAACGCCGCCAGCATCGCGGGCGGCGCATGACCGTGCGCGACGAAAATGATGTAGCCGCCGAGCGCCAGCGTGACGAGGAAGATCAGCGCATTGAGGACCTGCTGTCCGCTCATGCGCCAGGTCTTTTCGATGCGCCCATCGAGCTTCGCCCAGGCGATCAGCGAGCCGGACAGGGAGACCGAGCCGATGAGCGCGCCGAGCACGGCCAGGATCAGCGGAACGGTTTGATGCTCGGCATCGACGCGCAGCAACTCGACTGCCGCAATCGCCGCCGCGGCGCCACCGCCCATGCCGTTATAGAGCGCGACCATTTGCGGCATGGCGGTCATGGCCACGCGCTTGCCGCTCCACCACGCCCAGGCGGTACCGAGCACCAGCGCTGTGGCCGCCAGCGCCACGTTGGTGCCAAGCTGTTCGCGTGCGGCCTCGCTCACGCCGAAGTAGTACAGAAAGCTCGCGAGCGTCGCGACGAGCATGCCCACTCCGGCGACGACGATGCCCGAGCGCGCCGTCACCGGCGAGGACATGCGCTTCAAGCCGTAGATGAAGAGGAACGCCGCGGCCAGATAGCTCGCGTCGATGATGAACTCAGGACCGAGGTTCATGCCGCTCATGCCTGCTCGCCGCTCCGCTTCTCGCTCGGCTTGAACATCTCGAGCATGCGCTCGGTCACGACGTATCCGCCGGCCGCGTTGCCCGAGCCCAGGAGCACGCCAATGAAGCCGATCACCTGCTCGAGCGTAGAGGTCGCGTTCAAGAGCGCGTACATCGCGCCGACGACCACGATCCCGTGCACGAAGTTCGATCCGGACATGAGCGGCGTGTGCAGAATCGCCGGCACCCGCCCGATGATCTCGTAGCCGGTGAACGCGGCCAGCATGAAGATGTACAGGGCGACGAAGCCCGTGAGCGTCGTAGTCAGGTCCATCGTGCTTCCTCTGAGATAGGGCCGGGGGCGCCCGGGCTCTTCACGGCCATTGGTTCAGGCGCCTTCGAGCGCTTTACGCGCCGCCTCGTTCTTGATTTCACCGGCATGCGTGAGCACGGTGCGCGCAAGAATCTCGTCCTCCCAATCGAGCTGGATGGCCTGATCCTTCAGGAACAGCTCGATCAGGTTGAGCTGGTTCTTCGCATAGAGCTCGCTCGCGTGCTCACCCAGCAGGCTCGGCACATTGAGCGGCGCGACGATGGTCACTTCGCCGACCTGCACCGTCTCGCCGGGCACCGTGCACTCGCAATTGCCGCCGCCTTCGGCCGCCAGATCGACGATGACGCTGCCGGGCTTCATGCCTTCGACCTGCGCTTTGGAGATGAGCTTCGGCGAAGGGCGACCGGGAATCGCTGCGGTCGTGATGATGATGTCCGCGCTCTGGATG
Source organism: Steroidobacteraceae bacterium (assembly GCA_036381695.1). Taxonomy (GTDB): domain Bacteria; phylum Pseudomonadota; class Gammaproteobacteria; order Steroidobacterales; family Steroidobacteraceae; genus Steroidobacter. Next base: position 922 of record DASVCI010000134.1, on the reverse strand, counting down.
TGCTTGGTGAGCACAGCGGCGACTTTGTCTTTCTCCTCCCGAGTGAGCTCGCGCGCGTAGCCGCCCGTGCCGCGTGCATCGACGCCGGTATCGACGAATTTCGCGCCCAGTGATTCGGCCTGCTCCTTCGTTTCGGGGCGCACGTCGTAGCCCTCAGTCATGGCTCCGAGCCGGCGGGCGGTCGCGAGCGCCTGGAGCCCTGCGACGCCCAGACCCATCACGAGCGCTCGCGCGGGGCGGATCGAACCCACCGCGGTTGTCATCATCGGCAACATGCGCGCGATGTTGGTCGCAGCGAGCAGCACCGCGTAATAACCGGCGAGCGCCGCCTGGCTGGACAGAGCATCCATCGCTTGCGCTCGAGTGATACGCGGGACCAGCTCCATCGCGAAGCAAGTGATGCGCCGGTCACGCAGGAGCCGGGTCAGCTCGGGCTCCTTGTGCGCATAGACGAAGCAGATGAGGATCGCGCCCTCTTTCATGGCCTGGACGACCGAGGGCTCGGGCGGCTGCACCGAGAGCACGATGTCCGCATCCTGAACGAGGCGCTGGCGATCGGGCTCGAAAGTCGCGCTCTTGTAGGCGCGATCGGGAAGCTTCACGGCCGCGCCGGCGCCGGTCTCGATGTGGACTTCCGCGCCCAGCTTGACCAGCTTGTCGACGACCGCCGGAACCATGGCGACGCGCCGCTCATGCGGCCGGGTTTCCTTGAGCACGGCGATCTTTACGGGCATGCGTACTCCAGTCAGTCAACCGCGGTTCTCCCGCGTGCGACCAGCCGTAGTTGTTCTTGCCGCGAGGCGAGGGCTGGCGCGCCGGCACCATCCGCCGCGCGGCGGATTTTCCGAAGCGGGAGGCCCGGAGTGTATCATTCGCTGCTCGCGAGCCGCACCGCTCGCGCCATTCTCTTTCGATCCGACGG
>DASVCI010000133.1:0-4325 GCA_036381695.1 Steroidobacteraceae bacterium | reverse complement strand
CGTGTTCCACGGCATCTCGATCGGTGCCAAGGGAAACACGACCGGCGAGGTCGTGTTCAACACCGCCATGACCGGCTACCAGGAGATCCTCACCGATCCCTCCTACTGCCGGCAGATCGTCACCCTCACATATCCGCACATTGGCAACACCGGCGCCAATCCCGAGGACCTGGAGGCCTCTTCCGTTTACGCCGCGGGGCTCATCGTGCGGGACGTCCCGGCGGTGTATTCGAGCTGGCGCGCCGCTGAATCGCTGGAAACTTTCCTTCAGCGAGGGAAGGTCGTCGCGATCGCGCAGATCGACACCCGCAAGCTCACGCGCATCCTGCGCGAGAAGGGGGCACTCGCCGGCTGCATCATGACGGGCGAGAAGGCCGATGCGGCGGCGGCTGTGCATGCGGCGCGCAAGTTCCCCGGCCTGAAGGGGATGGACCTCGCGAAGGTCGTCTCGACCAAGCGCATCTATCAGTGGAACGAAGGCACGAACTGGGCCCATGAGTCCGGCCCGAAGCAGCGCCCCGGGCAGCGCGTTCATGTCGTCGCGTACGACTTCGGCATCAAGCGCAACATCCTCAGGTGCCTGGCCGACTTCGGTTGTCGCATCACCGTCGTGCCCGCGCAGACTCCCGCCGAGCGCGTGCTCGCGATGAACCCGGACGGGATCTTCCTTTCGAACGGACCGGGTGATCCGGAGCCGTGCACGTACGCCATCGAGGCGATCAGGAAATTCCTCGAGACCGACATTCCGATTTTCGGCATCTGTCTCGGCCACCAGTTGCTCGCGCTCGCAAGCGGCGCCAGGACGGTGAAGATGAAGTTCGGCCATCACGGCGCGAACCACCCGGTGCTCGACGTCGCCTCGGGCAGGGTGCTGATCTCGACGCAGAACCATGGATTCGCCGTGGACGAGACCACTTTGGGCCCGAACTTGCGCGTGACGCACAAGTCTCTCTTCGACGGCTCGCTGCAAGGCATAGAGCGGACCGACCGGCCGGCTTTCGGCTTCCAGGGGCACCCCGAAGCGAGCCCCGGCCCGCACGATGTGCGCGGGGCGTTCGGCCGCTTCGTCGCGATGATCCGCGAGAGGCTCAATGCGCAGGGCGCGGCGAAGGAAGGTCCCCGGCGGGCGGCCGAAGCGTGACGGTTGCGGGCTCAAAGCGCGAGACTCGCGCGAGAAGACTGAAGGTGGCTGAGTGCCGAAACGTACCGATATCGAGAGCATCCTGATCATAGGGGCGGGTCCCATCGTCATCGGGCAGGCCTGCGAGTTCGATTATTCCGGCGCTCAGGCCTGCAAGGCGCTCAAGGAGGAGGGCTACCGGGTCGTGCTGGTGAACTCCAATCCCGCCACGATCATGACCGATCCGGAGATGGCCGACGCCATCTACATCGAGCCCATCAACTGGCGCACGATCGAGCGCATCATCGCCAAGGAGCGGCCGAGCGCGCTGCTGCCGACCATGGGCGGGCAGACCGGGCTCAACTGCGCGCTCGACCTGGTGCGCGAGGGTGTGCTCGAGAAATACGGCGTCGAGCTGATCGCGGCTTCGCGCGAGGCCATCGACATGGCGGAGGATAGAGAGCGCTTCCGCAACGCCATGCGCGAGATCGGCCTCGAATCGCCGCGCTCGCGCATCGCCCACAGCATCGAGGAAGCCCTGGCCGTGCAGGCCGAGATCGGCTTCCCGACCGTCATCCGCCCCTCTTTCACGCTCGGTGGCTCCGGCGGCGGCATCGCCTACAACCGCGAGGAGTTCATCGAGATCGTCGAGCGCGGGCTCGATGCCTCACCGACGAGCGAAGTGCTGCTCGAGGAGTCGGTGATCGGCTGGAAGGAATACGAGATGGAGGTGGTGCGGGACAAGAACGACAACTGCATCATCATCTGCTCGATCGAGAACCTCGACCCCATGGGCGTGCACACCGGCGATTCGATCACGGTGGCGCCGGCGCAGACGCTGACGGACAAGGAGTATCAGCGCATGCGCGATGCCTCGATCGCGGTGCTGCGCAAGATCGGCGTGGAGTGCGGCGGCTCGAACGTGCAGTTCGCCGTCAATCCCGAAGACGGGCGCATGCTGATCATCGAGATGAACCCGCGGGTCTCGCGCTCTTCGGCGCTCGCCTCGAAGGCGACGGGCTTCCCCATCGCGAAGATCGCCGCCAAGCTCGCCGTCGGCTACACGCTCGATGAGCTCAGGAACGACATCACCGGCGGTGCAACTCCGGCGTCGTTCGAGCCCACGATCGATTACGTCGTCACCAAGGTTCCGCGCTTCACTTTCGAGAAATTCCCTGGCGCGAACGACAGGCTCACCACGCAGATGAAATCCGTCGGCGAGGTGATGGCGATCGGGCGTACCTTCCAGGAGTCCTTGCAGAAGGCGTTGCGAGGGCTCGAGATCGGCACCGATGGCCTCGACCCGGTGCTGAAGCTCCCGCTCGCCGAAGACGAGCAGCACCTCTTGCGCGAGGAGCTGCGCATGCCCGGGCCGAACCGTATCCGCTACGTGGCAGACGCGTTCCGCGCGGGTCTCGCGTTCGATGAAGTGCAGACGCTCACGCGCATCGATCCCTGGTTCCTCGCCCAGATCGAGGACATCGTGCGCGAAGAGCAGAAGGTCGTGGCGCAGGGGCTTGAAGCCTTCGAGCGCGACCGCGTTCGCGCTTTGAAGCGCAAGGGCTTCTCCGACCGCCGGCTCGCGGCGCTCCTCGGGATCGACGAGGCGACCGTCCGCCGCCGCCGCATCACGATGGGCGTGCGGCCCGTGTACAAGCGCGTCGACACGTGTGCGGCCGAGTTTGCGACCACGACGGCGTACCTGTACTCCACGTACGAGGAGGAGTGCGAAGCCGCGCCGACCGATCGCAAGAAGATCATGATCCTGGGCGGCGGGCCGAACCGCATCGGGCAGGGCATCGAGTTCGACTACTGCTGCGTGCACGCGGCGCTCGCGCTGCGCGAGGCGGGGTTCGAGACGATCATGGTCAACTGCAATCCCGAGACCGTCTCGACCGACTACGACACCTCCGACCGGCTCTACTTCGAGCCGCTCACGCTCGAGGACGTGCTCGAGATCATCGACAAGGAAAAGCCGGTCGGCGTCATCGTGCAATACGGCGGTCAGACGCCGCTCAAGCTCTGTCGGGCATTGGAAGCGGCCGGCGCGCCGATCATCGGCACGACGCCGGACTCGATCGACATCGCCGAGGACCGCGAGCGCTTCCAGCAGCTCGTGCAGTCCCTGAATCTGAAGCAGCCGCCCAATTGCACCGCGCGCACCGAGGAGCAGGCGATTACGATGGCGCGCACCGTAGGGTTCCCCCTGGTGGTGCGTCCGTCCTACGTGCTGGGCGGGCGGGCGATGGAGGTCGTCTTCAACGAAGAGGACCTGCGCGCCTACATGAGCGATGCGGTGAAGGTCTCGAACGACAGCCCGGTGCTGCTCGACCGCTTCCTCGACCTCGCCATCGAGGTCGACGTCGATGCCATCTGCGATGGCGAGGACGTCTACATCGGAGGCATCATGGAGCACATCGAGCAGGCGGGCGTGCACTCGGGCGACTCGGGCTGCTCGCTCCCGCCGAACAGCCTGAGCGCCGAGATCCAGGCCGAGCTCAAGGAGCAGACGCGCAAGCTCGCCCGCGGCCTCAACGTCATCGGGCTCATGAACGTGCAGTTCGCGATCCAGAACGGGATCGTGTACGTGCTGGAAGTCAATCCGCGCGCCTCGCGCACGGTGCCGTTCGTTTCCAAGGCGACGGGTGTGCCGCTCGCCAAGATGGCGGCCCTCGTGATGACAGGAAGGAAGCTCGAGGAGCTGGGGCTGGTCGGCGAGCGCGTGCCGAAGTACTTCGCGGTGAAGGAGTCGGTGTTCCCGTTCTCGAAGTTCCCGGAAGCCGACCCCATCCTCGGGCCGGAGATGAAATCGACCGGCGAGGTGATGGGCACGGGCCGCTCCTTCGGCGAGGCGTATGCGAAGGCGCAGCTTGCCTCAGGCGTCATTCTGCCCACGCGGGGCGTGTGCCTGCTCAGCGTGCGAGACCGGGACAAGCCGGCGGCTGTTACGCTGGCGCGCCGGCTCATCGCGCAGGGGTTCGAGATCGTGGCGACGGCCGGCACGGCCCAGGCCCTCTCGGAAGCCGGCATTCCCTGCCGGCGCGCCAACAAGGTGCGCGAGGGCCGTCCGCACATCGTCGACATGATCAAGAACGACGAGATCTCGCTGATCGTCAACACGACGGAGGGCAAGCAGGCGATCTTCGAGTCGCGCTCGATCCGGCGCGAGGCCGTGCACAAACGCATCACTTACTACACGACGATC
>DASVCI010000132.1:0-3303 GCA_036381695.1 Steroidobacteraceae bacterium | reverse complement strand
GCCTCGGTTGGACATGCTGCGGATGTACACTCCCGCATCCAAATAGCGCTCGCGCATTCGAATGCGATCGCCCAGAATTGCGCCTCCGGTGTATGGGCTCGACGGATCGACGGCAACGACTGCTACGCGTGGCACCGTCTTACGATAGGCAGCTGTCAGCGACGACACGAGCGTGCTCTTGCCGGCGCCCGGTGGACCGGTGAAGCCAACCTTGATGGCCCGGCCCGTCTGCGGAAACGTCGCGCGAATGACTTCCGCCGCTTCGGGCTCGTCGTTCTCGACGATGGAGATCAGTCGCGCCGTCTCTGCGATCCGCCCGGCCCGCGCCCGCTCCAACAGCTCCGCGACCTTGCTCATTTGCCGGCCACGCGTTGCTTGGCAACTGGAACGACGGCCACTGCAGTCGCCTTGACGGCGAGCACCGGCTCGGCCAGCAGGTCCGCCGCCGAATCCTCGGGATTCACGAGCTGAATGATCTTGTGCGCGGTGCATTCGAACTGTCGCGAGGACTTGCCGACCTTGACGAGTTTCGCCCTCACTTCGAGATAGTCCCCGCTGCGCACCGGAGCGAGAAATTCTGCGTTCATGGCGCGCATGAGCCCTTCATCGCCATCGTGCCGGATCAGCGCTTCTGTCACTGCGTCGCTGATCAGCTGCAAAACTCTGGCGCCGTCGACCAAGCCTCCCGCGTAGTGGCCATCGGCCGTGGACATGCGCAAGCGAATCAGACTTTCCATCAGACAACCTCTCAGGCGCCACCGCGTGAGGCGAGAACCTGATTTCGAACCGCGCGGCGCGCAATCTTTCCGATGCCCGTCCTGGGCAGCTCCGAAACTATGTGGATGACCTTCGGGCGCTTGTAGCCGGCCAGACGGTCGTGACAAAACTCTTTGAGCTGCGCCGCCGAAATCGATGCATCTCGAGCGGGCACGACGAACGCATGCACAGCCTCGCCCCATTGCTCGTCAGGAACTCCGACGACCGCTACGTCGCCGACCGCTGGATGCTCCATCAGCGCGGCCTCGATCTCGTTCGGGATCACCGTGAGCCCGCCGGTCTTGATGATCTCCTTGACCCGCCCTTCGAGCACCAGGAAGCCTTCTTCATCGAAGCGCCCTAGATCGCCGGTTCGCATCCATTCCCCGCGAATTACTCGGGCTGTCGCCGCCTCGTCCTGCCAATAGCCGGCGAACATCGTGGGACTGCGAGCGAGGATCTCGCCTCCGGAGCGCGACGCTTGCGAGCTCTCGTCCGTCTCGAGCAGAGTCAATTGTGTTCCCAGCATCGGTCGGCCCACTGTTGCGGGCTTGCTGAGGTGCTCGGCCGGGCGCAGCACGGTGAGGCACAGTTGCTCCATCATCCCGTAGAACTGCACCAGCTTCACGCCCGGCATGCGCTCGATAAAAGCGCTGATCAGCTGTTCGGGCATGCGCTCCGAAGCATAGGAAATCAGCCTGAGCGAAGCGGGGATGGTCGCCGGCGCGGCTTCCAACAAGCGCTTGAGCGTCGTCGGGACGGCATCGAAATGCGTGATCCCGGCATCACGAACCACGTCCCACACGGCTTTCGCATCGAAGTGCGGCATGATGACGTGCGTGGCTCGCACCAGCGTCAACGGCAACAAGTGCTCGAGGCAGGAGGAGAACAGCGGCAGAAAATGCAGCGTGCGCTCGCCGTCCTCCAATCCGAGCTCCAGGCACATGGTCGTCGCGCTGGCCGTCAGGCTGGCATGCGTATGAACGGCTCCCTTCGAGCGACCTGTCGATCCCGACGTAAAGAGAATGAGAGCGGGATCGTTCGAAGCCACCGGGGTGAGCGTGCTCAGCATGCGCGCCGAGGCGAGCAAATCCTCATAGGAATCCCATTCGGTGCCCACGGGCGGCTCATCGAGGCACAGCACGTACTCGATGCCGATTTTGTCGATGTCAGCGCGGGCTTCAGCCGCGAGGACTGCCTGGGCGGGCCCGAGGATCAACACTTTCGGACGCAACTGCTCGAGCGCTGCGTACGCATCCTTCCAGTTCCACCAGAAATCGAGCGGTGAAGCGATCGCGCCCAGCCTGGGCACGCCGAAGAACACCTCGACGAACTCCGGCCGGTTCGTCGTCCACAATGCGACGCGATCGCCTTTACCGACACCAAGTGTCGCTAACGAACCGGCAAGGCGGCGAGCGCGATCGTAGACTTCGGAGTAGCTCCAGCGCACCCCTTCGAACCGCACGGCTTCGCGCTGCGGCTCGGAGAGCGCCGCACGCGTCAGGATCGCATCCAGACGCGGAGGGCTGCCGTGCTCCGTTCCATTCATCGGGCTTCGTGCCACTTCCGTACGAAGTCGACGATGGTCGAGGTGGGTGTGCCCGGCCCGAATACCTCGGCCACTCCGAGCTCCTTCACCTTGGGAATATCGGTCGGCGGCACGATGCCTCCGAGGATCACGAGCACTTCCTTCGCCGCCTGCTCTTTGAGCGCTCGGCAGATCTCCTCGGAGAAATGCAGGTGTGAGCCCGAAAGAATGCTCAAACCAAGGACATCGGCATCCTCTTCCACGACGGTCCTCGTGATCATCTCCGTCGTCTGAAAGATGCCGGTATAAATGACTTCCATGCCGGCATCGCGGAAGGCCCGGGCGATGATCTTCGCGCCCCGATCGTGCCCGTCGAGGCCCGGCTTCGCCACCACCACACGCAAAGGTTTCTTCATGATCGTGCTGATCTCAATCTTTCTTGACTAGTAAACGAGCGGCGCGCGGTAGACCCCGAACACCCCACGAAGCACGTCGCAGATCTCGCCTATCGTCGCGTGAGCGTTGATGGCCCGCACCACCGCCGGCATCATGTTCTGCCCGCCTTTCGCCGCCTGCTCGATCTCCTTGAGTGCGCTGCCGACCTCGGACTGCGAGCGGGAACGCCGGATGGCCTGAGTTCGCTTGACCTGTCGCTCGACCAGGCCCGGATCGAGCACGAACTGGTCGAACGGCAGATCCGTCTCGGGCTCGACGTGGATGTTCACGCCGACGATGTACTCGCTTTTCTCTTCGAGCGCGCGCTGATAAGCCGCCGAGGCATCGGCGATCTGCCGCTGGATGAAGCCGTCTTCGATCGACTGCACCATGCCGCCTCGATCCAGCACTTCGCGAATGAGCGCTTCGGCCTCCTCTTCCAAGCGCCTGGTCAACGACTCGACGTAGTAGGAGCCGCCGAGCGGATCGACGATGTCGGCGACGCGATTCTCGAGCATCAGGATCTGCTGAGTGCGCACCGCGATCTTGATCGCGCCTTCCGAAGGAATCTGGTACGCCTCGTC
>DASVCI010000131.1:0-17296 GCA_036381695.1 Steroidobacteraceae bacterium | reverse complement strand
CGTGCTTCGTGCTCGAACTGCGAATGCCGATGAGCGACGGCAGTGTCGAGGTGTTCCGCGAGGCGATCCCTCAACTTGGCGCATGGGCAGCCGGGGATTTGCACTGATGGCGAACCGTGGTTTTCGTCGTTACGACGTTCAAGGTTGGAATCGCTTCCGCGAGGATCAACAGCGCGAACGACGGCAACGGCAACAGCAACGAGAGAAGCGGAAGAACCGAACCGATCGGGCCGACCCAAATGCGCGCGAGCATGCTTAAGCGCATCATCGCGCTGGCCGTGCGCCTTGCGCCGTGGCTGGCGATCCTGCGGGCGGCGCTGGCGGCGTGAGTGAAAAACGAACCGGCATCGATGCCGGTTTGTTTTTTTGCGGCATGACCCGGCCGGCGCGGTTCAGGCGTTGGATGAGCTCGACGGCGGGCGTGTTGGCGTCCAGCCAGACTCGGACGAGCTTGGTAGGCAGGGGACGCGGGGCCGCAGGACGGCCGGATAGAATGGGCTTAGGCATGTCATGACTCCTTGGAAGTCGTGGTGTGCTTAGGCCGGGCCGGGTGTTGGTCGCGCCCGGTTCGGCCGCCTAACGGTGACTCAGTGGTGACTCAAGGAGTGAGGGAATGCGGAAAAATTGGCGCGCCCGGAAGGATTCGAACCTCCGACCTCATGGTTCGTAGCCATGCGCTCTATCCAACTGAGCTACGGGCGCGAAGACTGCTAGTGTTGCGCTTCCGGCGCGGCCGGTCTGCGCTTGAACGCCGGCGTCCGTGGGCGGCAGCCGGCCACCTCGGGACAGGCTTGCGGATCGATAAGTCACTGAATCTACAAGGATTCTCGTCACTCAACCCGTCGGATCCGCCGTCGGTCGGACGCTCGCGTCCGGGCCCGACTCCGCTTCGCGGGCGCGCATCCTAACACATCGTCCCGCGATGCCTAGGGGCTTGACGAGCCCGCCGAGCGGCGACCGAGCCACAGCTTCTGCCTGCAGCGCGCCGCGTTTACGATCCGTCCCTTCACCGAAACGCCCGGAGACCGATTTTGACCTTTCGCCGCCTCCTCGCCCTGCTCGCCTCGCTGGGATCGATCAGCCTTCACGCCGCCGAGCCGCCCCGCCCTCGCCTGCGCGACCTGGGTATCCAAATCGGAGTGATGGAGACCGGCCCTCTCAACGCAATCATCGACGTTGCAGATGTGCGCGTCGGACATCGAACGTTGATCGAAGGGGATCGGGTGCGCACCGGCGTCACGGCGATCCTCCCTCATGGCGGCAACATATTTCAGGAGAAAGTGCCCGCGGCGATCGTCGTCGGCAACGGATTCGGCAAGCTCATGGGCAGCACGCAAGTGGCCGAATTGGGCGAAATCGAGACCCCCATCCTGCTGACGAACACGCTCGCCGTCCCGCAAGTGGCTGAAGGTGTGATTCGTTGGACGCTTGCACAGAAGGGCAACGAATCAGTGCGATCGGTAAACGCGCTCGTCGGCGAAACGAATGATGGCACGCTCAACGACATTCGCGCGAGAACGGTCACTTACGAGCACGCGATCGAAGCCATCGAAAGCGCGCGCTCCGGACCGGTTGCGGAAGGCGCAGTCGGCGCCGGCACCGGAACCATTGCGTTCGGCTTGAAGGGCGGCATAGGCACGAGCTCGCGACGTTTGCCTGCGCGCTTTGGCGGGTACACCGTGGGCGTCCTGGTGCAGACCAATTTCGGCGGCTTGCTGACGATCGCGGGCGTGCCCGTCTGGGAAAAGCTCTACCCAAATCCCTTCGCCGCCGAGCCCGCTTCCAGCGACGGCTCGATCATGATCGTCGTAGCCACCGACGCACCGCTCTCCGATCGCAACCTCGAGCGCCTCGCGCGACGCGCTCTGGTCGGGTTGAGCAGAACCGGAGCCACAGTCTCGAACGGCTCGGGCGATTACGTGATTGCCTTCAGCACGGCGCAGGAAGTGCGCCGTACACCCGAGCGGCGCAGCTCCGTCGCGAGTTTCTCTGAGCTGCCCAACGATCGAATGACGCCCTTGTTCCAGGCCGTAGCGGAAGCCACCGAAGAGGCGATCGTGAACTCTCTGTTGCAGGCGCAGCCAATGCGATCGGCGCTGGGTCGAGTCGATGCGCTCGATCCTGAGCTCGTGAAGACGCTGGTCAGACCAGCGAGCTCGAACGCGAATTGATGCGAGCGAACGGCTCAACCCGCACGCGCCGCAACGCTCAGTCGCGACGGACGGCGTAAAGAAACCGCGCGTAGCCGATCTCCGCCGCGTTCTTCGTGAGCTCCACGTTCACCCACGCAACGACATCGACGAACGGACGATCTTTGAAGGGCCAGCGGGATCGCTGCTCGGAGTAAAAGTCTTCCTCAGGCAGTCGCTCCAGCTGGCGACGCCAGCGCGAAGCGAGCTCCTCGATCCATGTGCGTGCTCCTTCTGCCGTTCCGGGCCAGAGCACGTCTTCCCGCATCAACGTCCCAGCGCCAAAGGAATGATCGAGCGCCATCGACCACCAGAAGCCGATATGCCAGGTGGTCCAGGCGATGCTCGCGGGCCCGAGGCCGTAGTCCTCGCGATCCGGCCAGTCGGCGCGCCACTTTCCATCGGCGGCCTGATGCACGTGCAAGCCGCGATCGGCCGGACGCCACAGGCACTCTTCGGTGGAAAGGCCGTTGAGGTGGTAACTGGTCAGCTTCCACGCCGCTTCGAGCTGTCGCAGCAGACAGGCGCGGGTTTGATAAGGCATGAGACTCTCGAGTAAGGCACACGAGCTGCAGCGCGTGAAGCGGCGACTTTTACAACTCGTTCAATGTTGACGCAAGCGAGGCGGGAGCGAGGCTCCCGCCCGCTTGTGCGTGTCCGCCGCCTCAGGTCTTGCGGAACTTGAGCGTCATGCGATCGCTCTCGCCGATCGCTTCCATCTGCGCCTTGAGCTCGGGGTTGTCCTCGCTCGTAGCCAGCGTCGGCGGCAAGCGCCACACCACGTCCTTCTCGGTCGGCTGATCCTTCGGGTTCGCGTTGATCTCGCTCGCCTCGACCAGCTCGAAGCCGGCTTTCTCGAAAGCGGCGATGACGGCCGATTGCTTCACGTAGCCGGCGTTGCCGATCGCCCATTCATCGGAGCTCTCCTCGGGCGCTCGATGCTGGACGACGCCGACGATTCCGCCGGGCTTGAGCACCTTGTGCATGTCAGCGAGCGCCTGCGTGAGATAGCCCCCGTCTTTTTCCAGTCTCATGAAGTGATGCATGGCGCGCATCACGAGCACGACATCGGCCGTTCCGGCCATTTCCTCAGGGAGCGAGCCGTACTGGAACGCAGCAACTTCAGCATCGTCGGCGCCGCGCTTCGCTTGCATCTTCGCCACGAAATCCTTGGTCCAGTTTGCCGTCTGCTCGGGATCAGGCGAGTGCTCGCCGAACTTGGTCCACATCTCTTGCGAATAATCCGCGCCGATCACCTTGCCCTCGGGGCCGAGGTAATCCATCAGGATGCCCGTGTACCAGACCTCGCCGGGGAGCGTATCGACGACCGTCATCCCGGGCTTCACGCCGAAGAATTCCAGCGTTTCCTTCGGGTGACGATACTGATATCTCGCCTTCGCTTCCCCCGGCTGTGCAGCGAGCACTTCATCGAGGCGCTCGCTCGGGCTCGGCTCGGCCTGAGCGGCGGGTGGCTCGGCCGGGGGCGGCGCAGGTTCCTTGGAACAAGCGAACAATGCTAGGGCGGCTGCGCCTATCAGCAGTTGTCTTCTCATTGGAGGCGTCCTCTCTGGCTGGCCGGCATACGCCGGCGTTGTGGGGTCTTTCCGTAAGCCGCACGCCCACGCGCGAGGGCGGCGCATGAAGACTGTCCGACGGTGGTCGCGTGCGCACTGTAGCAAACCCGACGACAGCACGCTCGCAGCGCTCAATCGATGCTACGTTCTTTTCGGACCGTTCCCTGGCGCGTTCGGAGCGCCGGGTCATTTGTACACACTGCTGGCGCACCATACGCCCGACACCAGGGGGCAGGAATTCACTGCATCGCGAGGTACCCATCGACTCTCATCAAACCTGGCGAGGCGCGCTAAGATCGGCCCGATTTTCCTATCGTCGAGGCCGGGCCGATGCAGATGAAGCTCAACATCAACGGCGCCTTGCACGAGGTCGACGCCGAGCCCGAGACGCCGCTCCTCTGGATCCTTCGCGACAACCTCGGCCTGACCGGAACCAAGTACGGCTGCGGCATTGCGCAGTGCGGCGCCTGCACCGTTCACGTGGACGGGCAGCCAACGAAATCGTGCGTCTTTCCGGTGTCGTCCGCGGTGGGCAGGCGCATCACCACCATCGAGGGCTTGAGCCGCGGTGGACGCCCGCATCCGGTCCAAGTCGCCTGGCGGGAGATCGGTGTACCCCAGTGCGGATACTGCCAATCGGGCCAGATCATGGCTGCGGCGGCGCTGCTTGCCCAGCGACCCAATCCCACTGATCAGGAGATCAATGCCGCGATGGCGGGAAATCTCTGCCGCTGCGGCACGTATCTCAGGATCAAGCGCGGCGTCCGTCGCGCCTCAGAGCTCATGCGAAACGAATGAGATTCGAGCCATGCACGCACCTACTCTCACTCGGCGCGCATTCATCCAGACCTCGATCGCGGCTGGCGGCGGGCTGCTTCTCGGCTTTCATATCCCGCGCGCGTTCGCCGCAAGCGTCGCAGGTCAACCGTGGACCACACCGGCAGGTGGAGTCGAGATCAACGCCTGGCTCACGATCGACACGGCTGGCGTAGTGACCATCCGCGTGCCGCACACCGAAATGGGTCAGGGCGCCCTCACGTCCGTTGCGATGATGATTGCGGAGGAATTGAACGTAGATTGGTCCAGGATCCAGACGGTCTTCGCCGATCCGAACCGACATCTGCGCAACAACAACGAGTACAAGGTCATGAGCACGCACGGCTCGCAGCTCGTGCGTCTGCAGCACCCACACATCATGCAAGCGGGCGCGTCTGCTCGCGAGCGATTGAAGGAAGCGGCGGCTCGCGCCTGGGGCGTGAAGCGCTCCGCCATCGAGGCGAAGCTCGGCACGTTGACGGCCGGAAACCGCAAAGGCACTTACGCCGAGTTCGCGACGGCCGCGGCACAAATCACTCTCGACGAGGAACCGCCGATCAAGAAGCCGGGTGAATGGTGGTTGCTCGGCAAGCCGATGCAGCGGCTCGATGTGCCGCCGAAGACCGATGGCACCGCCGCATTCGCGATCGATACGCGATTGCCCGCAATGGTGTATGCGGCCGTTCGTTGCTGCCCGGTGCCCTGGGGAAAGCTCAAGAGTTTCGATTTCGCCGCGGTCAAGAACCGTCCCGGAGTGATCGCGGCGATCGAGCTGAAAGCCGTGCCCGGCCGCGATCAGACCTCGGACATGCAGAATGGAGTCGCCGTCGTCGCGGACACTTGGTATCGCGCCAAGACTGCGCTCGACGCGATGCCCATTGAATGGGATTTCGGTCCCGACGGCGCCGCAAGCTCGGCCAGTCAGTACGAAAAAGCGCGGCGGTTGCTCGATCAGGAAGGCGAAGTGAGCTATTCGACTGGAGAGAACGCCCTCGAGATCATCGCCCGATCGAGGCGCGTGATCACGGCGGAGTATCACCGCCCATACGAAACGCACGCCCGCATGGAGCCGATCAATGCAACGGTCAGCGTCACGGACGATCGCGTCGATGTCTGGTCGCCGACGCAGGATCAAACGGTTGCCTTGCGCCTCGCGGCTGATCAAGCAGGCCGCGACCCCAAGGATGTCTATGTTCACACGGTCTTTCTCGGCGGCGGTTTCGGCGGCGGCGGAGGCGGCAACACTGCGGTCACGCGCCAAGCGACGGAGATCTCCCGTCAGCTACGACGACCGGTCAAGGTCATCTGGTCGCGCGAGGAAGACATCGCTCAGGACAAGCAGCGTCCTCCGAATACGACGCGATTCAGCGCGGCGCTCGGGGAGAATGGATTGCCCATCGCCTGGTTCTCGCGCTCCGTCTGGTTCACACACAATGCGACTCCGCGCGTTGGCGGAGCTTTCGCCGATTACGCCATAGGCAACATGCCGTACAAGGTGCCAAATCGCAGACACGAGCGGCACACTGCTCGCACGCACGTGCCCACAGCCACCCATCGCGCCCCGGGCGCGAATCAGCATGGTTTCATGACCGAAAGCTTCGTCGATGAGGTGGCGCTCGCAGGCGGATGGGATCCGCTCGAGTGGCGCATCGAAATGACGCGCGGGCTCGAAGACTGGCAGCTCGTGCTCGAGACTTTGAAAGAAAAGTCCGGCTTCAGAACGGACCTCCCGCGTGGCCGCGGGATGGGCGTCGCGGCCGTCGAGTCGCACGGGACGATCGCAGCTGCATGTGCGACTGTGTCGGTGACGCCTCGAGGCGCGCTCACTGTGGAGAAAGTGGTCGTCGTGGTGGACAGCGGCCACGTCATCAATCCGCACGCCGCGACCGAACAGTGCGAAGGGAGCGTGTGCTGGGAGTTGTCGCACGCGTGGGTGGGCGGGCTCGAGCTCAAGGAAGGGCGCTTCGTCAACACCAACTTCGACAGCTATCCCCTGCTCAGGCTCGATCAGATGCCGGAAGTGGAAGTGCATTTCGCGCTGTCGGGTGGCAGCAAGTGGGGCGGGCTCGGGGAACCGGCCGGCCCGCCAGTGCCGCCCGCCGTTGCCAATGCAATCTATTTCGCGACCGGCAAGCGCATCCGCTCGACGCCGTTCAAGCATCACGATTTGAGCTGGGGCGAGGCGTTGACCCGCAGGAGCTGAAGCTCGCGGTGGGTTGCCCCCACCCTGCCCTCCCCCGTAAAACGGGGGAGGGGAATAGAAAGAACGCTCGCGTTTACGTCCGCTCCCCCGTTCTCGTCGATCGTCCCCTCCCCCGCTTGCGGGGGAGGGACAGGGTGGGGGCACCTGCGAACCAGCTCTCAAAATCGTCCCCCGCGAAGGCAAAGACGAACCCCGGTTCTTGTATGCTCCTCGAGCCGGTTCGGCCGGCCGTGGGCACAATACAAACATTGCGGGAGGCCCCTGATGCTCGAGCGATTCTCACGAAGCTGGCAGATCCTCCAGGCGAGCGCCGCAGTGCTGCGCCAGGATCGCGAGCTCCTCCTTTTTCCGTTCTTCTCCGGTCTCGCCACGCTCCTCGTCGCAGCGACCTTCCTCGTGCCGCTCGCCATGACCGGCGCGCTCGAGGGCACGTCCCAGACCGGCGTTAGCGCGGGTTTCCTGCTTACGGTGTTCGCGTTCTATCTCATCCAGTACTTCATCATCTTCTTCTTCAACACGGCCCTGGTCGGCGCGGCTTTGATCCGCCTCGACGGAGGCGATCCGACGGTCGCGGATGGCTTGAAGATTGCGAGGGATCGCGTCTGGAGAATTCTCGGCTACGCGGGCATCGCCGCGACCGTGGGTTTGATCCTGCGCGCAATAGAGGAGCGAGCCGGTTTCCTTGGCCGCTGGATCGTGGCCTTCCTCGGCGTCGCGTTCACTGTGGCCACCTTCCTCACCATCCCGATTCTCGTCACTCGTGATGTCGGGCCCGTCGAAGCCGTGAAGGAAAGTGCCGCGCTCCTCAAGAGAACCTGGGGTGAGAACATCATCGGCAACGCGGGATTGGGCGTGGTGTTCTTCGTGGCCTATTTTTCCATCGCGCTGCTCGCCATCATGCTGATCCCGGCTGCAGCCCCGAGCGTAGTCGGGGTCGTCACGGTCTGTACCCTGCTCATCGGCGTCACTCTCGTGCTTGCGCTGTTTCAGGCGGCGCTGCAAGGCATCTACTCCGCCGCCCTCTACCGCTACGCGACCCAAGGCGACGCGGGCGCCTCTTTCGACAGGGCCATGCTGATTGAGGCGTTCCGCCCGAAGAGCTGAGTGCAGGCTCATGCGACCGCGTGTTTCACGCGGTCGCATGACTAGTCACGATCGTTGATCCGGCGGCGCTCCAGAATCGCACTTCTTGCAATTGAGCCGCTGTCCGAGCATGGACGCGCGGCCTTCCTCGGTGATCACCCAAGGCCTGAGTGTCCAGGGCGGGTCGTGCCGCACGTGCTGATAATGTCCGCACGCAAGCTCTGCCACCCAGTGGCCTTCTTCGTCCAGGTGATATCCAGTGATCGGTTGTTCCATCGCGTTCCGTCGTGTCGCTGATTGCTTGCGCCGCAATACGCGCACTCAGTTGAACCGATAACCGATCGCGCTCGCAAGCTCTTTGCGCTACAGAAGCGCTTTTCGTGCTTGCTTTCCTCTGCGCCGGCGGGTCTACTCATCAGCGTTGCATCGGCAAATCCGGACACTCGACAGATGCAGCGCAACACACCAACGCCACGATTGCTTTGCGCGAACGGGTGATCTCTCGAGTCGAGCGCTCACAACCCTACGGCGTCAGGAACCAGCGGAGTTAACACTCTATGAAGCGTCGCCACTTCGTGCAGTCATCGCTGCTCGCCGCGGCGGTGACAGTTCCCGGTTTCAACGTGCTCTACGCTGCAGCCCGGCCAGGGCGCTCGCCGGATGTGCCAGCGGTGACAGGCGACGGCCGCGAGATTGTGATCCGTGGTGTCGAGATCGACGAGCTCGCTTCGAGCCTGCGAGGCGACCTGCTTCTCGCCGGCGATCGGGGCTACGACGAGGCCCGGCAAATCCTCAACCCGTCATTCGACAAGCATCCGGCGCTGATCGTGCAGCCGAGCGGCGTGGCGGACATCCAGTCGGCGGTGCGCTTTGCGAGGGCGAACAACTTGCTCGTCGCAGTCAAGTGCGGCGGCCACAGCCATTCCGGGCAATCGACATGTGACCGAGGAATGCTGATCGATCTTTCACGCCATCGCGGCGTGCGGGTCGATCCGCGCGCGCGCCGGGCATGGGTCGATGGTGGCACGCTGCTGGGCGACGTTGACCATGAAACGATGGCTCACGGGCTCGCGGCCCCGCTCGGCACTGTCTCCCATACGGGAGTCGGCGGTCTCACGCTTGGAGGCGGTTTCGGCCGCCTGGCGCGGCGCTACGGGATGTCGATCGACAATCTCGAGTCGGCGGATGTGGTGACCGCCGATGGCAAGCTCGTGCACGCGAGCGCGAACGAGAACCCGGATTTGTTCTGGGCCTTGCGCGGCGGCAGCGGCAACTTCGGCGTCGTAACGACGTTCGAGTTCCGCTTGCATCCGATGCAGCGCGAGGTCATTGCTGGAAAGCTGACCTGGCCGATCGAAAAGGCGCGCGATGTGCTCGGGATGTGGGCGGAGTATGCGCCCGCTGCCCCTGATGAGCTCTATATGGATCCCATCTTGATGCAGCCGCCGGGAGGCGCGCCGGCATCGATCACTCTGGACATCTGCTATAGCGGCCCGCACCAGAACGCGGAGCGCGCGCTCGCGCCGCTCAGAAAAGTCGGCACACCGACGAGCGACACCGTCAAGGCGATGGACTACGTCCTGGCCCAACGCGTCAACGATGCGACCGATTCTCGCGCCATCGGCACCTATCTGAAGGGCGGCTTCATCGCGCAGATGCCCGGCGAGCTCATCTCCTCGATCATGGAGGGCTTCGAAGGCCACCCGGGTCGGGCCACGGTGTTGTTCTTCCAGCACTGCGGTGGCGCAGCGGGCCGCGTGCGCGAGGATGCGACGGCGTTCGCCCATCGCTACGCATTGGCGAACATGATGGCGCTGGCGGGCTGGCGATATGGAGTGGACGATCCGGCCCCGCACATCGCGGCCACTCGCCGTTACTGGTCCCGCCTCGAGAAATTCACGCGAGGCTTCTACATCAACGATATGCCTCGGGAAGCGACTGCCGCGCAGATCAACGCCAATTATCGGGGCAACTATGCCAAGCTGGTCGAGGTGAAGACCCAGTACGACCCGACGAACCTGTTCCGGCTGAATGCGAACGTGCAGCCGAAAAGAACGTGACCGGTCGCGTCGAAGGAACGCCTCGCTCTTGAGCCGGGCGCAAGCTTCGCTCAGGCGGCTTCGCGCCCCGGGGTCACCGGCCCCATCAGGCGCCGCCCGGCCCGGCGGCCGTAGCGATCCAAGCCGAGGCCTTCGGTGCTGATCGCCGGACGGTAGCCGGTCATCATGTCGGCAATGACCCGCCCCGAGCCGCACGCCATCGTCCAGCCGAGCGTGCCGTGTCCGGTGTTGATGAAGAGATTGCTGTAGGGAGAGGCGCCCACGATCGGCGTGCTGTCGGGTGTCATGGGCCTCAAGCCGGTCCAGAACTGCCCTTGCGAGGCAATCGCCGCGCCCGGAAACAAATCCTCCAGCACGAACTCCAGCGTCTTGCGCCGCCGGGGATCGAGCCTGAGATCGAAGCCGGCCAGCTCCGCCATGCCGCCGACGCGAATGCGCTCATCGAAGCGCGTGACCGCGATCTTGTACGTCTCGTCGAGAACGGTGGAAACGGGAGCCGCCGAGGAGTTCGCGATCGGCACGGTGATCGAATAGCCCTTGACCGGATAGACGGGAATGTCGAGCCCGAGCGGAGTCAGGAGCTCGCGCGAGTAGCTGCCGAAAGCCAGCACATAAGCATCTGCGGTCAGCAGCTCCTCACCCACCCGCACGCCGGCTATGCGTCTGCCTCGCACGAGGAGCGAATCGACTGCCACGCCATACTCGAATGTCACGCCCCGCTCGCGCGCGAGCTCGGCAAGCCGCTGCGTAAACAAATGGCAATCGCCCGTCTCGTCGTTGGGCAGGCGCAGCCCACCCGCCAATCGCTCCTTGACGCGGCCGAGCGCGGGCTCCGCGCTCGAGAGCCGATCCGCGTCGAGCAGCTCGTACGGCACGCCGCACTCCTCGAGTACGTGGATGTCCCGGCGAGCCGATTCGTACTGGTCGCGCGTCCGGAACAGTTGCAGGGTCCCACCCGTGCGATGCTCGTATTCGACGCCGGTCTCGGCCCGCAGCGTCCGCAGGCAATCGCGGCTGTACTCGGCCAGCCGCATCATGCGTTCCTTGTTGATCGTGTAGCGCTCGGCCGAGCAGTTGGCGAGCATAGATGCCATCCAGCGCAGCTGATGCAGGCTCCCGTCCAGGCGGATCGCAAGCGGCGCGTGACGCTCGAACAGCCATTTCAGAGCCTTGAGCGGAATGCCGGGAGCGGCCCAGGGCGTCGAATAGCCGGGCGAGACCTGCCCGGCGTTGGCGAAGCTCGTCTCGAGAGCCGGCCCGGGCTGGCGATCGACGACGGTGACCTTCGCCCCGCGCTGAGCGAGGTACCAGCTGGTTGTCACGCCGATCACGCCGGCGCCGAGAACCATGATGTGCATGACGCAGATCGCCCTGGCATCGTTAGCGACAATGGATTTTTATAGTCTAGGGGCCCGTTGGCGGTGATTTTCGCTGAAGAACGTGACATTCTCCGCAATTTCCACCGCCACCCCGGATCCGCCCGCCCCGGAGCAGTGAAATGCACGGCCTCGATCGCGTAGACCGGAAGATCCTCGACATCCTGCAGCGCAACGGCCGCATCTCGATCACCGAGCTGGCCGAGCATGTGAACCTTTCCGCCTCACCCTGCGCCGAGCGCGTGCGACGACTCGAGCGCACTGGCGTGATCACTGGCTATCACGCACACGTCTCTCCATCGGCGCTCGGTAAGAATCTGCTCGTGTTCGTGGAAATCAAGCTCTCGGCGAAGTCCGAGCAGGTGTTCGAGAGCGTCAAGAAGGAGCTGGCGCACATCCCCGAGGTGCTCGAGTGCCATCTGGTCTCGGGCGATTTCGATTACATCGTGAAGGCGCGGATCACGGAGATGAACGCGTACCGCAAGTTATTGGGCGAGATCCTGCGCCGCCTGCCCTCCTCCGCCGAATCGCGCAGCTACGTGGTCATGGAGGAGATCAAGGAGACAACTTATCTGTCGCCCGCCGAGTGAGCCCCCATGAGGCATCGCTTTCGCGGCGGAAGACTGACCGCGTCACTCAATCGTTTCGAGCGCCCTCGCTCTCCACGGGGATGACGAAGGTAATCCTCGTCCCCGAGCCCGGCGTGCTTTCCACCCAGACGCGCCCGCCGAGCGCCTCGATGACGGCGCGGCAGATGGCGAGCCCGAGCCCCGCGCCGGAACGGCCGGCGTGATGAGCCTGCCAGTAGCGATCGAAGATCCGTTCGAGCTGTTCATGCGGAATTCCGGGGCCCGTATCCTCGATACGAAACTCGAGCTCCCGATCGTGCCTTTGCACCTGAAGCCGCACACTGCCGCCGGCGGGCGTGAACTTGATCGCGTTGCCAATCACGTTCGCCAGCACTTGTTTGAGCCGCCCCGCGTCGACGGTCGCCTCGCCTACTGACTCATCGGCCACGGCCGTGAGCGTGAGTCCCTTTTCGGATGCTTGCGCTTCGAAGGATTCGACTGTTTCGCGCAAGAGCGCACGCACGTCGACCCGCTCCGGCTCGAGGACCAGGCCACCTGCCTCGATCTTCGAGATGTCGAGCAAGTCCTCGATCAATCGATGCATCCCGCTCAGCGTTCGCAACATGAGATGCGCTTCGGAGGGGCCCTGATCCCCGCGTTCACCCTGGACCTTCGCCAGGCGCGTGGCCAGGATCGTCAGCGTATGCAGCGGATTGCGCAGGTCATGCGCGACGATCGCGAGTGTCTCATCGCGCAGCATGCTGGCGCGCTCCGCTCGCTGACGCGCTTCCTGCTCGAGCTTCAGCAAGCGCTCGCGCTCGACCTCCGCCGTCTTGAGATCGGTGATGTCTTCGAGCGTGCCGACCCAACCTACTTGCCGGCCTTCCACGTGCATCGGCGCCGCACGTCCGCTCACCCAGACGACGCGCCCGTCCGCATGAAGAAATCTGTAGGTTTCGGCCCAAGGCCTGCCGGTAGCGACGGCCTGCTGCCAGGACTCGAAGATTCTGCGGCGATCCTCCGGATGCACCGCCTGCGCCCACTGCGCTCCCCTTGCCTCCTCGAGCTTGCGCCCGTGCAGTGCTTCGCACTTCGGGTTGTAGAAGATCGGCTCGCCGTGCATGTCCATGATGTCCATGCCGAGCGGCGAGGCCTCGACGAGCGCGCGGAATCTCGCTTCGCTCTCGCGCAATTTCTCCGCCGCCTCGATCTGCTCGGTCGCCTCCATGCCGGTTGCGATCCAGCATTCGATGCGTCCACGCTCATCGCGTACCGGACCCGCCCGGGTGAGAAACCAGTGATAGAGACCGTCGCGGCCGCGGATCGGAAGAAGGTCTTGCCACGGCCTCCCCTCGGCGAGCGCGCGACGATAGCCGGCGAGTGCGCGCTCGGTGTAATCGGGGCGACATGCTTCGCTCCAGTCGCTCTCGCCGCGCGCCTCGGACGCTCCGGTGAGCTCGTACCAGCACCTGTTGAACCAGACGATCGACCCGTCGGACCGAGCCGCCCACGCGAGGAGCGGCAGCTCGTCCATGGCGGGCTTGAGCGCCTCGGCGAGATTGACTTTCATGGCCGCCTTCCTCCCCAGGACGCCCGCCGCGCCTTCGAAGGCTTGGCTCAAGCTCCCCGGGTTACCGTCGGAAGCGAGCTCCATGTCCGCTCTCCCCGATCACTGACTGCCGGTCGGCAAGTTGGACATAATCTTGAGCATGAAATACCAACTCCAGGCAGGGCGTATATAGGGCGTTTCCGCACAACCGGTGAGCCTCCGGGTCGCACTTACTGTCTGTTGCTTCGACATCAGCGGACGATGCGCCCGAGCGGCGAGCTCTTGCCGAACCGGTCGAAGTAGCTCCATGCTGCACGTGCGATGCGGGCGATGCTGCGCTCGGCCTCGAGATCATCGCGGGCGAACGTGACCATCACGGCGATCGCGAAGGGCCTGCCCGGACAGAACACGATGCCGGCATCGTTTCGTACGCCGTCGAGATTCCCGGGCTTGTTCGCCACCTTGAGGTCGACGGGCAGAAGCCGCCCGATGTAGCTCATCTTCTGTGCGCTCAACAGATCGATGAGCTCTTTCGTCGTCGCCTCGTCGAGAAGTCGCCCTTCGTAAAGAGCCTGAAGGAGCGTCACGAGCTCACGAGGCGTCGCCGTGTTCTCGCGCCCCTCGCGGGCGGCGTTCACGTCCATCATGAGGCGCCTGAGCCGCGTTTGCTCAAGTCCCAGGTTCGCGAGCCAGGCGTTCACGTTGTCCATGCCCACTCGCTCGATCAGGACATTGGTGGCGGAGTTGTCGCTCAGCGAGACCACCAGGGCGGCCAGGTCCCGATTCGTCAGCTTGCTCACACCGGGCGTCAGCATCCCGAGCACGCCCTCGCCGCCGACGATGTCCTTCGGATCCATCGTGTAGAGATCGTCGAGCTTTGCGCCGCGACCGCTCACGTGCTGCCGGTAAAGCTCCCCCAGCACCGCGATCTTGATGGTGCTGGCGGTCGGATAGACCGCATCGGCATTCATATAGAACGAGCGCCTATCCGTGAGATCGAGAATCGCCAACCCGACGACCGCATCGGTTTGCTGCACTATGCGGCGGATGGAGTCCTGCATGCGGCTCCAGAGTACGTCCTGCTTCGCACGGATCGAATCCTCATTGTCTTGCGCGAGCGCAGCTCCTGGAGCGAGAAACGCGACGAACATGACAACACCGAGCGCGCGCAGGGCGCGCTCGAGAGCGACACAGCCGGCCATTCGACCTCCCGCAGTTCTTGTGACGTTGACACAGCGAGGTTAACACCTGATGACGAACTTACACGATCGTCGCGTTGCATTGCGATTCGATCGGAATGCGGCAGGCAGCACGGTCGCAGAAGCGCGGCTCGCCGCAGGAACTTCACCCGGCCTGAGGCGTTCCCGCACGGCGCGTGGGAGAGACTCTGTTGTGCTTGGCTCGACAGTCAGTGCGAATACCGCGAAAACGCTGGTGCGAACGCTCTGGCGGCGACGCAAAGGCCGGTACGTCCGACGATTGCCCATCGCGCCTCAGAGAAGACTGCGCCTGCCATTGAAGAGCAGCACCATGCTTCGCAACACCAGTTGCTCGGCGTTGCTCGCTCCTGGAAGCTCGATTTCTCCTTCGGACTCTCCGCCCTAGCCAAAGCTGAGCCAGTGCTCCGGTGCCGCGCAGTCCTGCGAGGCAAAGTGACCTTTTTGGAATCGGCTTTTCTGAGGGTGGAGTAGGATCCATGAATGCAGCTGCAGACGCGGAGGCTGCGCGCTCGGGGATCGTGCGGGCAGAGCCCCTCGTCGCTGCTGAATACTATCGGGCCGACATCGACGGCTTGCGCGGCATCGCGGTGCTGGCCGTCCTCGGCTTTCATGCCTTCCCGGATCAGTTCCCCGGCGGCTACGTCGGCGTCGACGTGTTCTTCGTCGTCTCCGGCTTTCTCATCTCGACCATCATCCTGCGCCAACTCCGTCGCTCGACGTTCACCATCGCCGATTTCTATGCGCGACGCATCCGGCGGATCTTCCCCGCCCTCATCGTCGTGCTCAGCGCCACGCTTTCGTTCGGCAGCCTTGCGTTGCTTGCAGACGAGTTGCAGCAGCTTGGCAAGCACATCGCCTCAGCGGCCGTGTTCGTCTCGAACTTCACGCTCTGGCGCGAAAGCGGCTACTTCGATACCGAGAGCGAATTCAAGCCGCTCCTGCACTTGTGGTCGCTCGGCATCGAGGAGCAGTTCTATCTGGTCTGGCCGGTCCTGCTGCTCCTGTTGTGGAGCCGACGCAGAAGCATCGTCGTGGTCATCGCCCTGCTGACGCTGCTCTCGTTTGTCATCAGCGTGACCGTCGGGCCATACAAGCAGATCGCCACTTTCTATTTTCCGGTCTCGAGATTCTGGGAGCTGGGCCTCGGCTGCCTGATCGCCGTGCTCAAGGAGCCGACACTGAGGCCCGAGCGTGCCCTCCGATGGATCGATGCGACCGGCTCGAAAGCCCGGCTCGCGCGTTTCTCTTCCGTTGCGCATTCGGTGCTCCCGTTGCTCGGCATCGCCCTGGTCTGCGTGGCCGTGTTTTTGTTCGATCGCGACACGCCCTTCCCCGGCTGGGCAGCACTGGTTCCGACGATCGGAGCGATGTGCATCGTCGGCGCGAGCTCGGGCTCGTGGTGGCAGAAGCGGGTTCTCGCGAGCTCGGGTCTGGTCCTCATCGGCCTCATCAGCTATCCGCTCTATCTCTGGCATTGGCCGATGCTGTCGTTCGCGGCCATTCTCGAAGCTGGCACGCCCGACGTCGTCACGCGGGTGATTGCCGTTGCGGTGAGCCTGCCGCTCGCCTGGCTGACATATAAATTCTTCGAGCGACCCATACGTGCTCAACGCAGCAGACGCGTAACTGTGGCGCTGTTCGCCTCGTTGGCGCTGATCGGTACGGCCGGACTCGCTCTGTATGCCTTGCGGGGCTTCCCCGATCGCTTCGATCTCGACGTGCGCACGTTGAGGCCCGAGTCCAGAATGAATGCATTCTGCGTCGACAGATTCCCCGACGATGCGCCGTTCAACTACTGCAAGAGCACGAGCCCCGGGCAACCCGTCGCGGTGTTTCTCGGCGACTCGAGAGCCCATGGCATCTACGAAGGGGTCGTGGACGTTCTTGGGAGCGACTCGCCGATGCTGCTGCTCGGGCGCGGGGCGTGCCCGGCCCTTCTCGGAGCGCGGTTGTACTACACCGGCCATGAAGAGTGCGGCGAGGTATGGGAAACGTTCGTGCGCTATGTCGAGGAGACCAGGCCTCGAGTGGTGATCGTCGCGGGAGCCGGCTCGAGCCTGCTCAACCCGGAAGTGGCCGAAATGACCGACCCGCGGTTCGACAGTCGCGAGGAGGCGCTCGAGTACGGGCTGCGCGAGCTGCTGACCACGCTGCAGAAGACTTCGAGCGTGATCTACGTGCGCCAACTGCCGCAGTTCATAAGCTCCCCATCGTGCTTCCTTCGCAAGATCAAGCTGCCTGGCAACAACTGCCAGCCGAGCGTGCCGCGCAGCACGATGGAAGCGAAGCTGGCTGCTTACAATCGCATCGTCGACCGGCTACAGGCTGAGATGCCGCAGCTCAAGGTCGTGGACTCGATGGCGGCGTTGTGTGAGTCGTCGGTCTGCTCGCAGCGGCTCAAGTCCGGCGAGATCACGTACAGCGATCGTTATCACCTGAGCCCCGTCGGCGGACGATACTTCGCCCGCACTTCTGGCCTCGCCAGCATGATTGCTGCCGAGGTTTCTCGATGAGGGTGCCCCCATCCTGTCCTTGTATGTTGTATATGCCCCTGACGCGAGCGGGGCAACCGGGGAAGGCGGGAGACTGTTCCTGTCCAAGGGCGTTGATCCTGTGGGGAAGATAAGCCCCGCCTGCTCCTTCTCACATGATCAGTC
>DASVCI010000130.1:0-11152 GCA_036381695.1 Steroidobacteraceae bacterium | reverse complement strand
GACTGCAGCACGACCTTCATGCCTTCGGGGATGTAGTTCGAGACCAGCGTCGGAATGCCGATGCCGAGATTGACGTAGTAGCCGTCGCGCAGCTCACGCGCCGCGCGGGCCGCCATCTGCTCACGAGTCCAGGGCATGTGTACTCACCGTTCGAGCCCCCTCCGACCCTCCCCCGCCCTGCGGGGGAAAGCAGGGAGGGGACATGCTGTAGCGCGCTGACCCTTCGCGTGCTCCCCGCATCTGCAGGGGAGAGAAGAGCCAGGGCGCCCCGATCGTTATGCCACGCGCTTGCGAACCGTGCGCTGCTCGATGCGCTTTTCGTAGCGCTCGCCGCGAACGATCCGTTGCACGAAAATACCCGGCGTGTGGATGTGGTCCGGATCGAGCT
Organism: Steroidobacteraceae bacterium; assembly: GCA_036381695.1. GTDB lineage: Bacteria > Pseudomonadota > Gammaproteobacteria > Steroidobacterales > Steroidobacteraceae > Steroidobacter. Next base: position 10,764 of record DASVCI010000130.1, on the reverse strand, counting down.
GGCCCGGCTCGACGAGATGCTCCACCTCCGCGATCGTGATCTTGGCGGCGGTCGCCATCATCGGATTGAAGTTGCGCGCCGTCTTGCGATACACGAGGTTGCCCTCCGTATCGCCTTTCCAGGCCTTCACGATCGCCAAGTCCGCGGTCAGCCCGGTTTCGAGCACGTAGGTCTCACCGTTGACGACGCGCTGCTCCTTGCCCTCGGCGACGATCGTGCCCGCGCCGGTCTTGGTGTAGAACCCCCAGATGCCTGCGCCGCCGGCGCGGATCCGTTCGGCCAGCGTGCCCTGCGGGTTGAACTCGAGCTCGAGCTCGCCCGCGAGGTACTGGCGCTCGAACTCCTTGTTCTCGCCGACGTAGGAGGAAATCATCTTGCGGATCTGGCGCGTCTTGAGCAGGAGCCCGAGGCCGAAGTCATCCACGCCGGCGTTGTTGGAGATCACGGTGAGGTTGCGTACGCCCGAATCCCGGAGCGCGAGGATCAGGTTCTCCGGGATGCCGCACAGGCCAAAGCCGCCCGACATGATCGTGAGGCCGTCCCGCACCACCCCTTCGAGCGCCGCCGCGGCGCTCGGGTAGACCTTGCTCGTCGTCATTTGCCCCCCGCCAGCGAAATATTCATCGGAAGGTGAATATTAGCAATAGTAGCAGTGTCCGTGCCCGGGGTCAGGACATTCGGTTCCACGCCCCGCCCCCGGCAGCGGCAATGGTGCGGCAAAACGGCCGTCCATCAAAGACATCAACCGATGAGGAGCCGATTTTGCGCGCAGGGCGCCTCATCGCGGCTGCTGCGCGCTCGCGCCTTGGGGCTTCGCTCAGGCAGCGTCGGCGCTCGAATCCGGGTCATAGCCCAGGTTCGGCGAGAGCCAGCGCTGGGCTTCCTCGAGCGAGAGCTTCTTGCGCGCGGCGTAATTGCGCACCTGGTCGAGGTCGATCTTGCCGACAGCGAAGTAATGCGCGCCCGGGTGCGAGAAGTACCAGCCGCTCACCGCGGCCGTCGGATACATCGCGAAGGATTCCGTGAGCTGGATGCCCGCGTTGCCGGCCGGATCGATGAGACTCCACAACGTCGCCTTCTCGGTGTGGTCGGGACAGGCGGGATAGCCCGGCGCCGGTCGGATGCCCCGATACTCCTCCTTGATGAGCTGCTCGTTGGTCAGGCGCTCCTCCGGCGCGTAGCCCCAGAGCTCGCGTCGCACGCGCTCGTGCAAGCGCTCCGCAAACGCCTCGGCCAGTCTGTCCGCAAGCGCTTTGAGCATGATGCTCGAATAGTCGTCGTGGGCGCGCCGGAAACGCTCGAGGTGAGTCTCGATGCCGATCCCCGCCGTCACGGCGAACGCTCCGATGTAGTCGCGGCGAGCGCTGCCTTTCGGCGCGATGAAATCGGCCAGCGCCAGGTGCGGCTGCCCGGGCGGCTTGCCCTTCTGCTGACGCAGGAAGTGCAGGCGCGCGAGCACCCGCGAGCGGGACTCGTCCTCATAGACCTCGACATCGTCGTCATCGACGCTGTTCGCCGGGAAGAGGCCGATCACGCCGTGCGCCGTCAGCCAACGCTCTCGCACGATCTGCTTCAGCATCCGGCGTGCATCGGCGTAGAGGTTGCTCGCCTGCTCGCCGACCACCGGATCGGTGAGGATGTCCGGGAACTTGCCGCCGAACTCCCAGGCGTTGAAGAACGGCATCCAGTCGATGTAGCGCGTCAAGTCCTCGAGCGAGTAGTCCCTGAACGTCCTGACGCCCAGGAACCTGGGCACCGGCGGCACGTAGCTCTCCCAGCCGCCGTTGAAGCGATTGGCCCGCGCCTGCGCGATCGTGAGCTGCGGGCTCTTCACGCGCTTGCCCTGATGCTGCTCACGCCGCTGCGCATTCTCGGCCTTGATGCGCGCCACGAAATCGTTGCGCACTTCCGGCGTCATGAGCTGCTGACAGATGCCCACCGAGCGTGAGGCGTCCTTGACATATACGACCGGCCCGTCGTACTGCGGATCGATCTTGACCGCGGTGTGCGCCGGCGAAGTCGTCGCGCCGCCGATGAGCAGCGGCCTGTCGAAGCCCTGCCGCTGCATCTCTCTCGCCACGTGCACCATCTCATCGAGCGAGGGCGTGATGAGACCGGAGAGACCGATCATGTCCGCGTTCTCACGGCGCGCCGTCTCGAGGATGCGCTCGCAAGGCACCATCACGCCGAGGTCGACGACGTCGAAGTTGTTGCACTGGAGCACGACGCCGACGATGTTCTTGCCGATGTCGTGCACGTCGCCCTTCACGGTCGCGAGAATCACTTTGCCGTTCGAGCGCGAGCCGCCGGTCTCGGCCTTCTGGTGCTCGATGAACGGGATCAGGTAGGCGACCGCCTTCTTCATGACGCGCGCCGACTTGACGACCTGGGGCAGGAACATCTTGCCGGCGCCGAACAGGTCGCCGACCACGTTCATCCCGTCCATCAGCGGCCCTTCGATCACCATGAGCGGCCGCTCGAACTGCTGGCGCGCTTCCTCGGTGTCCTCGATGATGTACTCATCGATCCCCTGCACCAGCGCATGCTCGAGGCGCTTGGCGACCGGCCAGCTCCGCCAGGCGAGATCCTCCGCCCGGCGCGCGCCCGCCTCGCCCTTGTAGCGCCCCGCGATCTCGAGCAGCCGCTCGGTCGCGTCGGGGCGCCGATTGAGGATCACGTCCTCCACGCACTCGCGCAGCTGCGGATCGATCTGCTCGTAGATCGCGAGCTGGCCGGCGTTGACGATGCCCATGGTCATGCCGGCCTTGATGGCGTGATACAGGAACACCGAGTGCATCGCCTCGCGCACCGGCTCGTTGCCACGGAAGGAGAACGAAACGTTGCTCACCCCGCCGCTCACTTGCACGTGCGGGCAAGTGCGCCGGATCTCGGCGGTTGCCTCGATGAAGTCGCGCGCGTAGTTGTTGTGCTCCTCGATGCCGGTCGCGACCGCGAAGATGTTCGGGTCGAAGATGATGTCCTCGGGCGCAAAGCCGGCCTTCTCGGTGAGCAGGCGATACGAGCGCTGGCAGATCTCGACCTTTCGCTGCACCGTGTCGGCCTGCCCTTTCTCGTCGAAAGCCATGACCACGACGGCGGCGCCGTAAGCACGCACTTTGCGCGCGTGCTCGAGAAAGGCTTCCTCGCCCTCCTTGAGGCTGATGGAGTTGACGATGCCCTTGCCCTGCAGGCACTTCAGGCCCGCCTCGATGACCGACCACTTCGAGGAGTCGATCATGACGGGCACGCGCGCGATGTCGGGCTCGGCGGCGATGAGGTTGAGGAAGCGCACCATCGCCGCCTCCGAATCGAGCATGCCTTCGTCCATGTTGACGTCGATGATCTGCGCGCCGCTCGCCACCTGCTGGCGCGCGATGTCGAGCGCCGCGTTGTAGTCGCCCGCCTCGATCAGGCGGCGGAACTTGGCCGAGCCCGTGACGTTCGTGCGCTCGCCGACGTTGACGAAGAGGCTGTCGGGGCCGATGTTCAGCGGCTCGAGCCCCGAGAGCCGGCAGCGCCTCTCTATGGTCGGAATCTTGCGCGGGGCGAGGCCCTGAACGGCTTCCCACACGTGTCGGATATGTTCCGGCGTCGTGCCGCAGCAGCCACCCACGATGTTCACCAGGCCGCTGGTCGCGTACTCGCGAATCAACGCCGCCGTCTCGCAAGCTGCCTCGTCGTACTCGCCGAAAGCATTTGGCAGCCCGGCGTTGGGATACGCGCTGATGTACGTATCGGCGATGCGGGACAGCTCTTCGATATACGGCCGCAACTGCTTCGCGCCGAGCGCGCAGTTGAGCCCGACAGCGATGGGCTCGGCATGGCGAACCGAGTTCCAGAACGCCTCGGTCGTCTGCCCCGAGAGCGTGCGCCCCGAGGCATCGGTGATGGTGCCCGAGATGATGATCGGCACCTCGATGCCGCTCTCCTCGATCGCGCGCCGCACGGCGAAGATCGCCGCCTTGGCGTTGAGCGTGTCGAAGATAGTCTCGATCAGGAACAGGTCGACCCCGCCTTCGATGAGTGCGCGCGCGGCGGTCAGGTAGGTGGCGGCAAGCTGATCGAAAGTGATGTTACGAAACGCCGGATCGTTCACGTCGGGCGAAAGCGAGGCGGTGCGGTTGGTCGGCCCGAGCGCGCCGGCGACGAAGCGCGGCGCGCCTGTCTTGGCGGCGAACTCGTCGGCCGCTTTGCGAGCGATGCGCGCCGCCTCGAGGTTGATCTCGCCGACCAGGTCTTCGGTGCCGTAGTCCGCCTGCGAAGGAAAGTTCGCCGTGAACGTGTTGGTCTCGATGATGTCGGCGCCGGCCTCGAGATATGCGGTGTGGATCGCGCCGACCACGTCCGGGCGCGTCAGGACCAGGATGTCGCTGTTTCCCTTGAGATCGCACGGCCAGTCGCGAAACCGGTCGCCGCGGTAATCGTTTTCGGTCAGGCCATAGCGCTGAATCATCGTGCCCATGCCGCCATCGAGCAGCAGGATGCGTTCCTCGAGAAGGCGGCGGAACGAGGCGATGCGTTCGGAGCGTGCGGCGTTGTTGGCCATCGTCATGTCGCTTGAATCCCGAGTCGAGTCGTTCAGGCAGTGGCGGCGCGCGCCGGTACCGGACGCACGTTCAGAGCATGGCAAATGGCATAGGTCAGCTCCGAGCGGTTGAGCGTGTAGAAGTGAAACTCCTCCACTCCATGCCGCTGCAGCTCCTGCACCTGCTCGATCGCGACGGCGGCTGCGATCATGCGCCGCGTCTCCGGATCCTCATCCAGGCCGTCGAAGCGATCGACGAGCCACTGCGGCACGCTCGCGCCGCAGCGCTGCGCCATCCGCAGCATCTGCGGAAATCGCGTGATCGGCAGAATGCCCGGAACGATGCTGGCGTCGATGCCCGCCGCCGCACAGCGATCGCGAAAGCGCAGGAAAGGCTCCGGATCGAAGAAGAACTGGGTGATCGCGCGCGTGGCGCCGGCATCGAGCTTGGCGCGCAGGTTGTCGATGTCGAATTGCGCGCTGGGCGCCTCGGGATGCACCTCGGGATAGGCGGCGACCGAAATCTCGAAATCCCCGACCGATCGCAAGCCTTTCACCAGATCGACCGCATACGCGTATCCATCCGGATGCGGCTCGTATTTGCCCGTGCCCTGGGGCGGATCGCCACGCAGCGCGACGATGTGGCGGATCCCATGCGACCAATAGGTGCGCGCGATGTCGAGGATTTCCTCGCGCGAGGCTCCTACGCACGTCAAGTGCGGAGCAGGCGTCAAATCCGTCGATTGCTGGATGCGCGTGACGATGTTGTGCGTACGTGTGCGCGTCGATCCATCGGCTCCGTACGTGACCGAGACGAAGCGCGGCCGAAGCGGGCCGAGGCGCTCGATTGACTGCCAGAGCGTGCGCTCCATCTGCTCGTCCTTGGGCGGGAAGAACTCGAACGACACCGTCGGCCGGCCCCGGAGCCGGCTGGCGGCGCTCTCGATGCGTTCTTGCAATCGCTCCACTGTCACCGCAGCCACCTCTGTCGATTCACTCGTTCGCCGGAAGTCCCGGATCAGGCCGCCGCGCTGTTGTGGGCGACGCGCCGTCCAAGCGCCACGAGCAGATGCCCTGCCTCCGCATCGACGGGATGCACGCGCGTGCAATCGAGCCCCGCCTGGACGAACCATTGACGCAGGGTAGCGATCGGATTGGCACTGGCGGCCTCCGACAACGCATCGAAATCCTCGATGACGACGATGCGCGCACCGGGCTTGAGCGTGCGTGCGATCTCGGTCAGCGCCGCAACGGGCCGCTCCGCTTGCGCCAGCACTCGATCCACCGTCGCTGTATCGAAGGTCGGCGCTGGGAACGGCAGGTCATACATGTCTCCCCGCTGCAGCTCGCAGTGACTCAGCCCGGCGATGTGCACGTTCGCACGCGCTACGCGCAGCGCATCGCTCGAAATATCGATGCCGACGGCCCGCGTCGCGCTCGCGCCGAGCAAGCCAAGCAAATGGCCCGATCCAGTGCCCACGTCCAACAGCACACCGATCGGCTCGCCCGCGAGCTCACTCAGCACGATCGCATCGAGAGCACTCGACTGCGCGGTTCGTGCTTCCGCAGGCAAGTGATCCGCGGCCCGCCTCGCCCTGTCCTCGATCACGCGCTCCATGCGCTTACGATCGCGGCGCAGCACCTCGTCCTCGTCGCCGAGCAACGCGAGGATTTGCTGCACCGTCGCACGCGCCGGACCCGAAGCCGGGGCGCGGTAGTAGACCCAGTGCTGCTCGCGGAATCGGTCCGCCAAGCCCGCGTCACAGAGGAGCTTCAGATGGCGAGAGACCCTCGGCTGGCTCTGACCCACGATCTCGCAGAGCTCACCGACCGTGAGCTCTGCGCGCGCGAGCAGAGCCAGGAGCCGCAGACGCGTCGGCTCGCCGGCGGCACGCAAAGCGGACACTGCGGTGAGGAAAGAGATCGTCATATGGACTTCAGGATATAAAGATGTCTTTATATCGCCGGGCGACTATAGCCCAACCCAGTCGGGCCGTGCCAGCCCGTGCTTCACGGACCCACTGCGACCGCTCAGTTTGGAGTTGAAAGGAAGGAGCTAAGTGGCTGAACGAGCAGGAGGGGCCAGGCCTCCCGGCGCCCGGAGGCGGCCTTAGGAGGGGCTCAGTGTCGGATCTCGGGGCTGCTCGGCATCATCGGCTCGGCTGCAAAAAGGGCGCTGACGTCCACGCTGTCGAATTTGTAGGCGCGATTGCAGAAGTCGCAGCGCACCTCGACCTCCCCCTGCTCCGCGAGCACGGACTGCACTTCCTGCTCGCCCAGCGCACGAAGCATGCCGATCACGCGATCGCGCGAGCATCGGCAGCGGAAAAAGACCGGAGAGGACTCGAACAAGCGAACGTCGTCCTCGCTGAAGAGCCGGCGAAGAATATCTTTATCGCTCAGTGCCTGAAGCTCCTGCGGCTGCAGGGTATCGCCGAGCATCTGGACGCGACGCCATGCATCCTCGATGTCCGCCGGATCGATTGGAGCATGCGGCATTCCCGGCCGCGAGCGCATCGTCTCATCCGGCAGGCGCTGCAGAAGAAGCCCCGAGGCGCCGCGCTCGGTCGCATGCAGCCACAGCCTCGTCGGCAATTGCTCGGAGGACTCGAAGTACTCCCGCAAGCAGTCGGCGAGGCGCCGACCGGTGAGCGGCACCACGCCCTGATAGCGTTGCGAGAGGTCCTCGTTCTCCAGCGTGACCGTCAGATTCCCCTCGCCCGAGAGCGCGAGCAGATCGCGGGCGTCGGCCGCGGCCTTGTACCGGGCCACGCCCCGCACGCCGAGCCGGCTCGAGCACTGCGCGAGCATGAGATGCATCGGGCCCTGACCGCGAAGCTGCAGACTCAAAGTACCGTCGAACTTCAACGTGGCCGCGAGCAGAACGGAGGCGGCCACCGCCTCACCGAGCGTGTCCCGAATCGCCGCCGGATAGTCGCGATGCTCGAGCAGCGCGCGCCAGGATGCATCCAGGTGCACGAGGTGCCCGCGGATCGGATAGTGCTCGAAGAGAAAACGATGCAGGCAGTCTCGGTCGTGCATGGGGAGACACACAGGGGGACGGTCAGCGAATAGTTGGGCAAAGCGCGGCGAATGCAAGTGCGGCGCACGCTCGCGCCGCATCCGTCTCGAGCCGCGCCCCGCGGGATCGATCGAGCCTCGATCCCGTGGGCCGCCGTTATCAGCCGGCGAGCTTGCGCTTGAGCAGCTCGTTCACCTGTCCCGGGTTGGCCTTCCCGGCCGTGAGCTTCATGACCTGCCCGACGAAGAAGCCGAAGAGCTTCTCCTTGCCGGAGCGGTACTCGGCGAGCTGCTTCGGATTCGCCGCCATCACTTCGTCGATGATGCGCTCGATCGCCGCGCTGTCGGTGATCTGCTTCAAGCCCTTCGACTCGATGATGGTATCGGCGTCGGCGCCTTCGGCCCACATCTGCTCGAACACTTCCTTGGCGATCTTGCCGGAAATGGTCTCATCGACGATGCGCCTCAGGAGCCCGGCCAGCCGGCGCGAATCGACACGCGACGCCGTGATGTCGAGCCCCTCCTTGTTGAGCGCCGCCGAGAGCTCGCCCATCACCCAGTTGGCGGCAAGCTTGGGATGGCCGTTCAACTCAGCCACTACTGCCTCGTAGTAATCGCCCATTTCGCGACTCGAAGTGAGCACGCCCGCGTCGTAGGCCGACAGGCCGAACCGCTCGACATAGCGCGCAGCCTTCTCGTCCGGCAGCTCCGGGAGCGTGGCGCGCACCGATTCGATGAACGCGTCATCGAGCTCGAGCGGCAGCAGGTCCGGGTCGGGGAAGTAGCGATAGTCGTTTGCCTCCTCCTTGGTGCGCAGCGCCCGCGTCTCGCCCTTGTCCGGATCGAACAGGCGCGTCTCCTGGCGCACCTTGCCGCCGCCCTCGAGAATCTCGATCTGGCGCGCGACCTCGTAGTTGATCGCCTTTTCGATGAACCGGAACGAGTTCAGGTTCTTGATCTCGCAACGCGTGCCGAACTCCTTCTGCCCGGCCGGCCGCACCGACACGTTCGCATCGCACCGGAACGAGCCTTCCTGCATGTTGCCGTCGCAGATCTCGAGGTAGCGCACCAGCGTGTGGATCTTCTTCATGTACGCCACAGCCTCGCGCGCCGAGCGCATGTCCGGCTCGGAGACGATCTCGAGCAGCGGCGTGCCCGCCCGGTTGAGGTCGATGCCGCTCAGCCCATGGAAGTCCTCGTGCAGCGACTTGCCTGCATCCTCTTCCAGGTGCGCACGCGTGATGCCTATGGTCTTGCGCGTGCCGTCCTCGAGCACGATCTCGAGCCGCCCGTGCGCGACGATGGGCCGCTCGTACTGGCTGATCTGGTAGCCCTTCGGCAGGTCCGGATAAAAGTAGTTCTTGCGCGCGAAGATCGAGCGACGCTCGATGTTCGCCTGCACGGCAAGGCCGAACTTCACCGCCATGCGCACCGCTTCACGGTTGAGCACGGGCAGCACACCCGGATAGCCGAGGTCGACGAGGTTGGCCTGAGTGTTCGGCGCGGCGCCGTAGGCGGTGGGCGCGCTCGAGAAGATCTTGCTCCGGGTAGCGAGCTGCGAGTGGATCTCGAGGCCGATGACGGTTTCCCAGTTCATGTGAATAAGGCCGTGGGCTGTGATCTGTAAAGCAAGTCTGCGCTCGATCCACTCGCGGGACGAGGACGATGCTCGCCCCGCAAGCGGCACGATGAGGCTCTACTCGTATCCTTGCGGGATGCGCCGGTGCCAGTCCGTCTCGAGCTGGTACGAATGCGCCACGCTCAGGATCTTCGCCTCCGCGAAGTGCGGGCCGATGATCTGCAAGCCGACAGGCAGGCCCGACACGAACCCGCACGGAATCGAGACGGCCGGGAGCCCGGCGAGATTGGCGCCGATCGTGTAGATGTCGTTCAGGTACATCGTGATCGGATCGTCCACCTTCGCCCCGATCTCGAACGCGGGAGTGGGCGCCGTCGGCCCCATGAGCACGTCCACCTGCTCGAAAGCCCGCGCGAAATCATCCGCGATGAGCCGGCGCACTTTCTGGGCTTTCAGATAATAAGCGTCGTAGTAACCGGCCGAGAGCACGTACGTGCCGGTCATGATGCGGCGCTTGACCTCGTTGCCGAAGCCCTCGCCCCGCGAACGCTTGTACAGATCCATGAGATCGGCCGGCTGCTCGCAGCGATGACCGAAGCGAACGCCGTCGAAGCGAGACAGGTTCGAGGAGCATTCGGCCGGCGCCACGACGTAATACGTCGGCACCGAGAGCGGCAGGTTCGGCAAGCTGACCTCGACCAGCCTGGCACCCTTCTTCTCGTACAGCGCGAGCGCCTCCCGAACGAGTTTGCCAGTCTCGGCATCCAGGCCTTCGTCGAAGAACTCCTTGAGCAGCCCGATCTTGAGTCCCCTCAAGGGCTGCTCGAGCGCGGCGACGTAATCGGGCACTGGCGTATCGACACTCGTCGAATCGCGTGGATCGAACCCCGCCATCTCGGCGAGCAGCATGGCCGCATCCTTGGCGGTGAACGTCAGCGTGCCGGCCTGGTCGAGGCTCGAGGCGAACGCCACCATTCCGTAACGGGAGACACGACCGTAAGTCGGCTTCAAGCCGGTGAGCCCGGTAAGCGCGGCCGGCTGCCGGATCGAGCCACCGGTATCGGTGCCCGTACCCGCCGGCGCGAGCCTTGCGGCCACTGCGGCCGCCGAGCCGCCTGAGGAACCGCCTGGCACCCGTTTCAAATCCCAGGGATTTTTCACCGGCCCGTACCAACTGGTCTCGTTCGACGAGCCCATGGCGAACTCGTCCATGTTGGTCTTGCCGAGCAGGATCGCGCCGGCTTGCGTCAACCGCTCGATGACGGTCGCATCGTAAGGAGAGACGAAGTTCGAGAGCATGCGCGAGCCGCACGTCGTCAGCACTCCGTCCGTGCAGAAGATGTCCTTGTGAACCAGCGGCAGGCCCGTGAGCCTGAGCGCCTCGCCGGCGGCGAGCTGCTCGTCCGCCTTGCGCGCCGCTTCGAGCGCTCGCTCCTCGGTCACCGTGATGAACGCGTTCAAGTCCGGGTTGAAACGCCGGATGCGCTCGAGGTAGTGGCGCACGAGCTCGACGCTGGAGAAGCGTCGGGCCCTCAATCCCTCGCTCAGCTCGGCGAGGGTCAGTCGATGCAACTCGCTCATGGACGGATCACTCGATGACTTTGGGCACCAGGTACAGGCCCGCTTCGACGGCCGGGGC
>DASVCI010000129.1:0-4745 GCA_036381695.1 Steroidobacteraceae bacterium | reverse complement strand
TGACGTTCTTGAGCGCGCGGATCGACTTGCCGGAGTGACATTCGAGCACGCGGTCGACCAGCAGGAACGGATAGCGGTGCGGCAGGCGCCGCATCACTTCCTGGATGTCCATCTTCAGCGCTTCAGTCATTCATGCCTCTTGAGCGAGCTTCGAGTCGCGGCGCGCGCCCGCCGCTCAGCGGGAAGCCCGCCAAAAGCCACGCGCCTCAGGAGCCCTCGCCTTCCGGGCCCGGCTCACTGCTTGCGTGGGTCGGTTCTTGTTGTGTCTCGCCGCTTCCCCGGAGCTTCGCGACCTGCCGCGCGAGCGGGTCGAGCTGGTGGAAGCGGGCGGCATTCTTGCGAAAACGCACGGTCTCGTCGACCGGCAAGCCGCTCGAATAATAACCGGGTTTGCGGATGCTGCTCGAGACGAAGGACTTGCCCGTCACCACCACGTCGTCGCAGATCGTCAGATGCCCCGCGACGCCCACCATGCCGCCTATCATGCAGCGCGCGCCGATGACCGTGCTGCCCGATACGCCGGTGCATCCGGCGATGACCGTGTGCTTGCCGATGCGCACGTTGTGGCCGATCTGGATCTGGTTGTCGAGCTTGACGCCATCCTCGAGCACGGTGTCCTCGATCGCGCCCCGATCCACAGTCGTGTTCGCGCCGATCTCGACATCGTTGCCGATCCGCACGCTCCCCACTTGCGGGACCTTGATCCAGGCGCCCCCCTCGGGCGCGAGACCGAAGCCGTCTGCGCCGATGACCGCCCCCGGGTGAAGGAGGCAACGCTCGCCTATGCGGACCGCTGAACAGATCGTCACGTTCGCCACCAGGCGCGTATCCGCCCCTATGGTCGCATCATCGAGCACGACACAGCCCGGGCCGATTACCGCTCGTGGGCCGATGCTCACGCGCGCCCCGATGACCACGTTCGCGCCGATGGAGGCTGTGGGATCGATCCGGGCGCTCGAATCCACGATCGCCGTCGGATGCAAGCCAGGTGCGGCTTCGGCAGGAGGATGCAAGAGCGCCGCCATGCGGGCAAACGTCGCCCGCGGATTCGAGGACAGCAGCGCTGAAACCGGGCACTCCCCGGCGAACTTCGGCTCGAGCACGACCGCGCCCGCCCGGGTCAGTGCCAGCTGGCGCTTGAGGCGCGACTCGGCGAAAAAGGTCAGCGCGTCGGAATCGGCGCCTTCGAGCGTCCCCACACGCCGGACGCGAACATCGGGGTTGCCTTTGAGCGTACAGCCGAAGCGTACGGCGAGCTCCGCCAGGCTCCAGCCCGAGGAGCCTCCTCCGCCGCCGTCCGCCTGGCCGTCTGTGTTGCCCATGGGTTGCGCCAAGTTCGCCCCCCGCCTCTCACCCGACCGCCTGATCCCGCTCGCGCTCGAGCGCGATGCGACAGGCGGTCCTTACTGCCTGCCTTGCGGCTGGGCGGGCTTCGGAGTGGCCGGCTTGGGCGCCGAGTTCTTGGAGCGCGCCTGCAGCGCATTCAGGACCTGCGCCGTGATGTCCAGCGACTCGTTGACGTACAGGACCCCGTCGCCGACGATGAGATCGTAGTTGGCGCTGCGCGCGAAGTTCTGCACCTCTTCCAGGAGCGAGCGCTGGAGCTTGCCGAGCTCCTCGTTGCGGCGCAGGTTCAGGTCCTCCACGTACTCGTTCTGCTTGCGCGCGAGCTCGCGCTGGCTGTCTCGGAGGTCCTTCTCGGCGTTGCGCCGCTCGTTCTCGGCCATCACCGCTCCATCGCGCTGCAGCTTCTCCTCCTTGGCCTTCAGCTCCTTCTGGGCCTGGACGATCTCGCGCTGGCGTGGAGCGAACTCGTCCTGCAGCGCCTGCATGGCCGACTTGGCCTGCGGCGACTCCTCGAGGAGCCTCGGGATGTTGACCACCCCGATCTTGACCTGCGCGTAGGCCGCGCCGAAGGGGGCAAGCATCACGATGCTCGCGGCCAACACCGAAACCGGAATGCGCAAACGTGCCATGTGCGATGGACCTCGATAGGACAAACTCAAAGTGTCGTCAGAACGCCTGACCGATGGAGAACTGGAAGCCCTCGGTCTCGTCTCCCCAGCGCGTGGCAGTATCGCCACGCTCGTCGTTGAGTGGAATCGCGTAGCTGAACCGGAACACGCCCAGGGGCGCGAGCCACTGCACCGCGAGACCCACCGACTGCTTGAGCTGATCATAACTGAAGCCGTAGTCGACTTCCGGCGGGATCGTGGCAGGATTCTGGTCGAGGTCAGGGGCCCGGAAGACTATGTCCTGGTCCGAGAACACGTTGCCTATGTCGAAGAACAGGCTGAAGCGGGCGCTGTTGCGCCACTTCTCGGGCATCGGCAGCAGGAGCTCCACCTGCCCCACGGTCTTGATGTTGCCGCCGTAGGGCCGGCCGAAGTTGTCCTTCGGCCCGAGCCGCGCCTCCCGGAAGCCTCGCACCGAATCCGGGCCGCCGGCAAAGTGCTGACGGTACGGCGGCAGCGCGGTCGTGTCGCCGATCGCCCTCCCGTACGCCGCTTCGAAGTTGAACATGAGCGTGAAGCCGCGCCAGATCGGCACGAACTGCAGGTAATCGTACGAGGCGGTCCAGTACTCGACGTCGCTCCCGGGAAGCGTGTAGCCGATGTTGAAGCGATGGCGCATGCCGCGATCGGCGAAGATCGCCCGGTTGCGCGAGTCGTAGCGCCAGCCGAGGTTCAGCTCGTAAGCATCGAACTCGCTGCTCGCGACCAGGAACTCGCCGAAGTCGTCGCAATCTCCGTCGGCCACCACCTCGCGGCAGCGCACGTTCGGGTTGCCGTTGTTGCGCACCCACTCGACTGCCTGCTCGGCGCTGAACTCCTCCGAGGCCACGAGCTCGGCGCGCTGCGCCGAAATGCCGACACCGATGTACTGGTACTCGGAGATCGGCCAGTCGTAATTGAGCCCGACGGTGATCGTCTCGGTGTCGAAGTCCGAAGCAGCCGAGGTGAACTGGGTGATGTCGCGGTAACCGAGCGAGATCGAGCGCTGCACCTCGTCGATAGTGGTGTAGCGATCGGTGTGGGAGAAGCTGAAGGCCTTGGCGTAGCGGCCGGAATTGATCTCGGCGGCGATGCGGTTGCCCGTGCCCATGAAATTCGAGTGCACGAAGTTGCCGTTCAGGATGATCGACTGCGACTCCGAATAGCCGACGCCGCCGCCGAACTGGCCGGGCAACCCCTCCTTGATCTCGAAATCGACGTCCACGAGGTCCGCCGCGCCCGGCACCTGGTTGGTCTCGACTTCGACGCTTTCGATGAACGGCAGGCGCTGGATGCGCTGCTTGGAGCGCTCGACCGCGGCATTGGAGAGATACGCGCCCTCCAGCTGACGCATCTCGCGGCGGAACACTTCATCGTTCACGCCCGAGGTGCCGTTGAAATTGATGCGCCGGACGTACACGCGGTTCTTCGGATCGACGACGAAGGTGAGCGCGACTTCCTTCGTCTCCTCGTTGAGCTGCGGCACGGGATCGATGGTGGCGAAGGCATAGCCATCGACGCCGAGGCGCATCTTCATCGCCTCGGTGGTCGCGGTGATGGAGCGCAACGAGTACGTGTCGCCGGGCTTGATGAAAATGAGGCGACGGAGCTGTTCCTCCGGGACCACCATGTTGCCCGCGAGCTTGACCTCCGAGATCTTGTAGACCTCGCCCTCGTGCACGTTGATGGTGATGAAGATGTCGTCCTTCTCCGGCGCGATCGCCACCTGCGTGGAGGTGATGCCGAAGTTGGCATAGCCTCGGTCCATGTAGTACGAGCGGAGCTTTTCGAGATCGCCCGAGAGCGCCTCGCGCGCGTAGCGGTCGTCCTGCCTGTACCACGAGAGCCAGTTCGGCGTCTTGAGCTCGAACTGATCGAGCAGCTCCTCGTCGCTGAACGCACTGTTGCCGGCGATGTTGATCTGGCGGATGCGGGCGCGGGCGCCCTCGTGGATGTCGATCGCGATCTTGACCTTGTTGCCCGGCACTTCCTCGACCTTGGTGTCGACGCGCACTCCATACTTGCCGCGCGAGAAGTACTGATCGGTGAGGTATTGCTTGACTTCGTCGAGCACCGACTGATCGAAGGTCTTGCCGGTGGCGAGGCCGACGTTGCGGAGCGACCTTTGCAGGTCCTCGGTCTTGATGTCCTTGTTGCCCTTGATCTCGAAGCTCTCGATGGAAGGCCGCTCGAGCACCGCCACCACCAGCGTGCCGCCATCGCGGCGCAGCTCCACGTCCCGGAAGAACTTCGTGTCATAGAGCGCGCGCAGCGCCTCGGCGATCCGGCGCTTGTCGAGCTTGTCGCCGATGTTGACAGGCAGATAGTTGTATACGGTGCCCTCGGAAATGCGCTGCAGGCCCTCGATGCGAATGTCGCCGACGATGAACTCCTCGCCCGCGGACTGAGTGGGCGGCGTCTGCGCCAGCACCACCCCGGGGACTGTGCCCGTCGCGGCGAGCGCCAACGTCGCGCCAATGATCGACTTCAACTGCATCGGCCCTGTGCCCCTTCGGTGCCTGCTCAAGTTTGTTGATGGATCTTCGGTCCCGACCCCTGCGGCGGGCGGCGCCCCCGGCAGCTCGCCGCGCTCCCGGCGCCTCGTGATCAGGGTGATTCAGTTCAAATGTCGTGCAATGTCGTTGTAAAAGGCCAACGTCATCATGAGGATCAGCATCACGATGCCGATTTGCTGACCGAGGAGCTGCGCTCGCTCTGAGACCGGCCCGCCCTTGACCAGTTCCGCGAGCT
>DASVCI010000128.1:0-4299 GCA_036381695.1 Steroidobacteraceae bacterium | reverse complement strand
CAGACTGATCATGTGAGAAGGAGCAGGCGGGGCTTATCTTCCCCACAGGATCAACGCCCTTGGACAGGAACAGTCTCCCGCCTTCCCCGCTTGCCCCGCTCGCGTTAGGGGCATATACAACATACAAGGACAGGATGGGGGGCCGCTCTCTTATTCCACAGCGAGCCTGATGTCTTTCCGCCAACCGCGCGGAAGCACGGCGCCACGTTGTGCGCGCTCGCCCCGATACGGATCGAGATCAGCGTACTTGATCGTCATGCGCCGCTCGCCGGACTGAACGATCAGGCTCTGCTCAGGCGCGACGACCGCGATCGCCGCAAGATACTCCTCGCGACTCGCCACCTTCTTCGAAGACAGCCCGAAAATCTTGTTGCCCTTGCCTCGCGGCAGCTCGGGCAGATCCTTCACCGGGAAGGTGAGCATCTTGCCTTCGGTGCTCACGGCACACAGCAATGCTTCCGGTGAAGCAGGAACAGGAGCGGGCACGAGCACGCCCGATCCTTCGGGCACTTTGAGCACGGCCTTGCCTGCCCGATTGCGGGAATGCATCTCGCCCAGGCGCACGACGAAACCGTAGCCCGCGTCGGAGGCGATGACCCAGCGATCGTCCGGCTCGCCGATGAGCACGCCGGCAAACGTCGCCCCTTCAGGCGGATCGATGCGGCCCGACAACGGCTCGCCCTGCCCGCGCGCCGAAGGCAACGAATGCGCCGGCAAGCTGTACGCACGGCCCGTGCTGTCCAGGAATACTGCTTGCTGAGTGCTTCGTCCGCGCGCGGCCGCCTGGAACGAATCGCCCGTCTTGTACGAGAGCGCGGCCGGATCGACGTCATGCCCCTTTGCGGCGCGCACCCAGCCACGCTGCGAGAGAACCACCGTTACGGGCTCGCTCGCGACCAGCTCGGTTTCCTTGATCGCCTGCGCGGCGGCGCGCTCGACGAGCCGGCTGCGACGCTCGTCTCCGAACTGCTCGGCATCGGCCAGCAGCTCCTCCTTCACGAGCTTTCTCAGCCGCGCGTTGCTGCCGAGAATCTTCTCGATATCGGCCTGCTCCTGCGCGAGCTCCTTCTGCTCGCCGCGGATTTTCATTTCCTCGAGCTTCGCCAGGTGACGCAGCTTCGTCTCGAGGATCGCCTCGGCCTGGATCTCCGTCAGCTTGAAGCGCTTCATCAGGACGGGCTTGGGCTCGTCCTCGCGACGGATGATCTTGATCACCTCGTCGAGATTGAGGTACGCGGCCAGCAAGCCTTCGAGGATGTGCAGGCGCGCGCGCACCTTCTCGAGCCGCCAGTTCAGGCGCCTCGTGACCGTGTCGATGCGGAACTTGAGCCACTCCTCGAGCAGCCCCTTGAGCCCCATCACGCGTGGGCGTCCGTCCAGCCCGATGACGTTGAGGTTCACCCGGTAGGTGCGCTCCAGATCCGTCGTGGCGAAGAGGTGATCCATCAACTGCGGGATGTCGACGCGATTCGAGCGCGGCACGATGACGATGCGCGTCGGATGCTCGTGATCGGACTCGTCGCGGATGTCGGCGACCATCGGCAGCTTCTTCGCCTGCATCTGCGCGGCGATCTGCTCCTGGATGCGGCTGCCGGAGACCTGATACGGGAGCTGGGTGATGACGATCTCGCCGTCGTCGATCTCGTACACGGCACGTGCGCGGATCGAGCCGTTCCCGGTGTCGTACATCTGCCGGATCTCGCTCGCCGGCGTCACGATCTCGCCGCCGGTCGGGAAGTCCGGGCCCTTGATGTGCTTGTACAGCTCGCGCGGCTTGGCATCCGGATCCTCGAGCAAGTGCACGCAGGCAGACACCACTTCGCGCAGATTGTGAGGCGGAATGTCGGTCGCCATGCCGACCGCAATGCCGGTAGCGCCGTTCAGCAGCACATTGGGCACGCGAGCCGGCAGCAGCACGGGCTCCTCCAGCGTGCCGTCGAAGTTGGGCGACCACTCGACCGTGCCCTGCTCGAGCTCGCTCAGGAGCAGCGAGGCATAGCGCGTGAGGCGGGACTCGGTGTAGCGCATCGCCGCGAACGACTTCGGATCATCGGGCGAGCCGAAGTTGCCCTGCCCATCCACGAGCGGATAGCGATACGAGAACGGCTGCGCCATGAGCACCATCGCCTCGTAGCAAGCCGCATCGCCATGCGGATGGAACTTGCCGATGACATCGCCGATGGTGCGGGCGGACTTCTTGTGCTTCGCCGTGGCCGACAGCCCGAGCTCGCTCATCGCGTAGATGATGCGACGCTGCACCGGCTTCAGGCCGTCGCCAATGTGCGGCAGCGCGCGATCGAGAATGACGTACATGGAGTAATCGAGGTACGCCTTCTCGGTGAAGGTGCGCAGCGCGACGCGCTCGATACCTTCGAAGTTCAGGGGGGACTGGGTAGGCATGTTGAAACCGGTCCTCAAACTTGCACGTCGGCCAGATTGCCTTTGGTCTCCAGCCACTCACGCCGATCGGCGGCGCGCTTCTTCGCGAGCAGCATGTCGAGCATCTGATCGGCGTTGTCCTTCGCATCGACCGTGAGTTGCACGAGGCGTCGGGTCTCCGGCGCCATGGTGGTCTCGCGCAACTGGATCGCGCTCATCTCGCCGAGACCCTTGAAGCGCGTGACGACCGGCTTGGCGCGGGGATTCTCCGCCGCAATGCGATCGAGGATGCCGGCACGCTCGGCGTCGTCGAGCGCGTAGAACACTTGCTTGCCCACGTCGATTCGATAGAGCGGCGGCATCGCCACGTGCACGTGCCCCGCGAGAACGAGCGGCCGGAAGTGGCGCAGGAAAAGCGCGCACAGGAGCGTTGCGATGTGCTGCCCGTCCGAGTCGGCGTCCGCGAGGATGCAGATCTTGTGATACCGGAGCCCTTCCAGATTGTTCGAGCCCGGATCGACGCCCAGCGCGATCGCGATGTGATGCACCTCCTGCGATTGCAGCACTTCGGAGGCGTCCACTTCCCAGGTGTTGAGAATCTTGCCGCGCAATGGCATGACAGCCTGGAACTCGCGATCGCGCGCCTGCTTGGCCGAGCCGCCCGCCGAATCGCCTTCCACCAGGAACAGCTCCGAGCGCGCGGGGTCCTGCGACGTGCAATCCGCAAGCTTGCCCGGCAGTGCCGGCCCACTCACGACGCGCTTGCGCGCCACCGCCTTCGATGCCTTGATGCGCGCCTGCGCACTGTCGATCGCGAGCTGAGCGATCTTCTCGCCGGACTCCGGATGCTGGTTCAGCCACAGCGCGAACTGGTCCTTGACGACGCCCGAGACGAAGGCCGCCGACTCGCGCGAGGCGAGGCGCTCCTTGGTCTGGCCGGCGAACTGCGGCTCCTTGAGCTTGGTCGAGAGCACGTAGCTCACGCCGTCCCAGACATCCTCCGGCGCGAGCTTCAAGCCCTTCGGCAGGAGATTGCGGAACTCGCAGAACTCGCGAATCGCATCGGTGAGCCCGAGGCGAAGCCCGTTGACGTGAGTGCCGCCCTGAGGCGTCGGAATCAGGTTGACGTAGCTTTCCTCGATGCGCGGCCCGTCATCGACCCGCCAGGCCACAGCCCACTCGGCCGCTTCCTGCTCGCCCTCGATGCTGCCGCTGAAAAGCTCCTGCGGGAGCCACTCTCCTTTGCCGAGCGCCTCGCGCAGGTACTCGTTGACACCGCCGGTGTAGAACCATTCTTCCTTCTCGCCGGATTGCTCGATCGTGAGCGTGACGCGCAAACCGGGGCACAGCACGGCCTTGGCCTTGAGCACGTGCTTGAGCTTCGGAACCGAGAAGTTGACGGTCTCGAAGAACTGCGGATCGGGCCAGAAGCGCACCGTGGTCCCGGTGTTGTTCTTGCCCACCTGCCCGACGACTTCGAGCTTCGAGCGCACCTTCCCGTCCTTGAAGCTGATGTTGTATTCCTTGCCGCCGCGCTTGACCCAGCACTCGAGGTTCTTCGACAGCGCGTTCACGACCGACACGCCGACGCCGTGGAGGCCGCCGGACACCTGGTAGCCCTTGCCCTCGAACTTCCCGCCGCCGCCCAGCTTCGTGAGGGCGATCTCGACGCCCGACATCTTGAACTCGGGGTGGACGTCGGTCGGGATGCCCCGCCCGTCGTCCTCGACCTTGCAGCCGCCGTCGGGCAGCAGCGTGATCTTGATGAGGCGGCAGAAGCCGGCCATCGCCTCGTCGACGGAGTTGTCGACCACCTCCCACACGAGGTGGTGCAGGCCCCGCTCACCGGTGGAGCCGATGTACATGCCGGGACGCTTGCGAACCGCGTCCAGGCCCTCCAGAACGGTGATCGACGATGCG
>DASVCI010000127.1:0-2328 GCA_036381695.1 Steroidobacteraceae bacterium | reverse complement strand
GAGCCTCTGCCAGCCGGGGGGCTTCCAGCTCGCCGGCACGACGAACCATTTCGATGGGTCGGCCTGTCGCGCCCGCCCAGCGAACGCATGGTGGAAGCAGCGATACGGGCCGATCCACAGCTTCGACTCCGGCATCACGATTAGAAACGGGGCTCGGCGCACGTAACCGATATGTTCCCTGTAGGTCCGCGTCATTCTTTGTGCAACCTCGTCGTTTCGAAGCCCGAGGCCGATAGCGGCAAGTCCGCGTACCAGGGCTCGGGCACCAACATTTCAGCTTGCAAGTACTCGAGCGTGAGCACAGGGTCGTTGGCGTCGACCTCTACTATCACGTCGTCGTGAATGTGCATGACGATCGGGAAACCGGCTTCGGTGACGCGCAGCAGCTTCGACGCGAGGATGTCGCGGCAGCCGCCTTGCGTGATGGCGTTGGCGATGAGCCCGCCGTAAAGATGCTGCCGATGCCACGACGGCGACTTCAGCGCCGTCAGTGACTCGCTCGTGTACTCGCGCCCCCGCTTATCCTTCTTGACAACTACGCGGAGCCGAGGCTTTGCGAACATGATCTGACGGCCTGACGGGATGCGCACGGAGAGCCAATCGAGCTTCGAGTCGCACGCCATCTGCACCTTGCCGTTCGCACACTGAAACAGCTTCCCAGGGCTCGTCACAGCGGCTTTGGCGCATTGCAACAGGTCTTGCCACAGTTGGACGGTCGCCGGATGCCCGCCGCGCCATGCGTGTTTCGACGCGGCGCAGGCGATGAAGATTTCGCGCGGCAGCCCGAACGTCTTGTCTTCGTCCGCCGCCTTCTCGTCGTCCTCGACATCGCCCTTGGACAGTCGCTCCCAATCCGCAGCGCCGCGCGCCATGCACTCGGCCGGGAGCTGCTGCGGTGCAGAGGCCGCGAGCTTCACGAGATCGAGCTGGTACGCCTGCGCGATGTTGAGGTACGCGCCGACGCCGCCCTCGTAGCCCATCGAGAGGTCCGCGCCCTTGCCTTGCTGGCGCAGGAAGTCGTCGATCGCCTCGAACGGCGTGCCTGTCATGCGGTGAAAGACGATCTTGTAAACGTCTTCGCCGAGGCCTGCGTCCCTGTCGCGATACGCCTTGAGCTTCCATTCTTCACCTGCATACCACGCGAGCATTCGCCCTTCGATATTGCTCCAATCGACAGACATGAGCTTCTTGCCGGGCGCCGCGACGATGAGCCCTCGAATCGCGTCGGCGCACGCGGCCATCGTCTCGTCACCCCAGATCGCCGTCGCATAACCGCCTTTGAGCGCTTCGACAACAGCGCGCTGCTGCTCAGGCTTCTTGCGCGCGCGGCTGGGGCGGGGCATGTTGCCGGGCTGAAAGCCCTTGTGCGAGAAGCGCAGGTTCCGACCGCCACCCCCGTAGGTCACGGTGTAGCGAATACGCCCATCGGGGCTGACAGTGCTCAGGAGCGTGCGGCACTTAGCGATCGACGACTTCGCCGAGAGCAGCCGGATTTGCACCAGCTCTCGCAGCTCGGGGCTCACTTCGATGACGCCCGCATCAGCGTCGCGCTCGACCTTGCGCAACGTCTCAGCTTGCATGTTGTCGAGGGCGAGGCCGTTATCCTCGAACCACTGCTTGAGCTTGTCGCGCTGCGTGCCCTTCTGGATGATCCCGTCGGTGATGGCCTGGATGCGGGCGTTCAGGCGCTCTTGCGCCCAATTGCTCGCTTCGATCATCACCTGCGCGAGCTGCGGATCAACGGCGAAGCCGCGATCGTTGATTTCCTGATCGAGATGGTAGACGTGCTGCTCGAACTCGCCGAAGGCCCACGTCGGCATGCGCTTTGTCAATTCGCGCATCGCGATGACGTCGTAAAGCGCGTACTCCTGAAACTCGAGCCATTCGAGCGGATGCTCGTCAGGATCCGCCGCGCGCTCGCAGAACAGTTCGATCAGCTCCTTGCCACGCGCTGCCTTCTTTGCGTCTTCGCCGAGCGCGAATATCTTGCTGAGCAAGTCCAGCTCGCCCGGCAACCCGTGGGCGTAGGCGCACGCCCGCGTGCAATACCATCGGGAGATCGGCGGCACGACGAACGGCCACTTGTGCATGGTGACAACACGATCGAACTGCGCGTTATGCGCGACGATCTGCACGTCCGGTGCAGTCCACGCCAACGTGAAGTCATCAGGCACGTCGAATCGCGTATCCCATACGCTAACAGGGCCGTCGTCGATGGCGTAGGCCACAAGGCAGATGCGCGTCTTCGGATGCCGCGCATAGTTGTCGAGGCCGATGTACTGGGCGCTATTACTGTTCAAGGCGCCGGGGTGCGGCGCGACGACCTCG
>DASVCI010000126.1:0-46753 GCA_036381695.1 Steroidobacteraceae bacterium | reverse complement strand
GTCGACAATTTCTTGAGGATGCGGCGCGCCGCCATGCCGAGCAGGACCCCGATCACTCATGAGCTTCTCGCCGTCCATAGCTGGTTCTTCCGAAGCCGTCGGGCCGTCCGGGCTTCTGGCCAGGGTGCGCGCGTTGCACTCGCCCGAGACCTATCCGGATCCAGCCGTTGATCTCGAATCCATCGAGACCCACTTCGCGTGGGTCTTCCTCGTCGGAGAGCTGGCGTACAAGCTGAAGAAGCCGGTGAAGAACGGCCGCCTGGATCTTCGCGAGCTGGAGGCGAGACGCTGGAGCTGCGAGGAAGAAGTGCGCTTGAATCGTGTGCTCGCGCCTGATGTGTACCTGGGCGTCGTGCCGCTCGTGTGCCAGGGCGATCGCTTCCGCATCGGTGGGGAAGGCGTCATAGTCGACTGGCTCGTGAAGATGCGCCGGCTCCCGAGGACGCTGATGCTCGATCGTGCCATTCGCACGGGCACGGTTGCGGAGCCGGCGCTCGAAGCGCTTGGTCGGCGGCTCGCCGGGTTCTATCAAACCCAACCGCACATCGCGTTCGAACCGGAGCAATACATCTGCCGCATCGCCGAGCAGATCCATGCAGACAGGCGTGCCCTTCTTGCACCTGAGCTGAACTTGCATGCGCATTGCCTGAGGGCGGCTCTGAGGGCTACGTGGTGCGCCTTCTCTCAGATCGAGCCAGAGCTCGTGCAGCGCGCTCTGGAGAACAGGATCGTCGAGGCGCACGGTGACTTGAGGCCCGAGCACATCTGCCTCGAAGATCCTCCTTGCGTGATCGACTCGCTGGAGTTTTCGAAGGATTTGCGCACGCTCGATCCGGCGGAGGAGCTTGCGTTTCTCTGGGTCGAATGCGAGCAGGAAGGCGACGAGCGGCCGGCGAAGAAAATCTTCGACGCCTATCGGCGCGCATCCGGCGATCCGGTGAGCGAGCGCCTGCTCGATTTCTATCGAAGTCGCCGCGCGATGGTGCGCGCCAAGATCGTGGCGTGGCATCTCAACGATCCGGCGGTGATGCACCAGGCGCCCTGGGCCGAGCGTGCCGACGGATACATCAAGAAGGCCGAGCGCTATGCGCTGCGCGCAATGGGAACAGATCCCGACGATGACGAGGAGTGTGGGCCGCTCTGAGCGCGGCTAAGCAGCTTCACAATCGAGGTCGCGGAGAGCTCGCGCAAACAAGGGCGCGACTGAGAGCACTTTGAGTCGCTCGCCGGCCTGTGAGGCGAAGTCCGGTGGCAGCGCGATAGAGTCGCTGACGAGCACCCTGTCGACGTCAGTGCCCTGGAACAACTGCAAGGCGGAAGGTGCAAACGCCGCATGCGTCGCGACGACGTGAACGCGAGCGGCTCCATTCCGGCGCGCAGCCCGAGCGGCACGCAGGACAGTCGTGCCCGAGACGATCATGTCGTCGTAGAAAATGACTTCGCTTCCTTCGACCGCCCCGACGAGCGTCTCCCCGGAAACGACTTCGTGCTCCCGGTGCTTTTCGACGAACGCGACGTCGAGCTCACACCCGAGCTGCTTCGACAGCACCTTCCCGAAGCGCTGTGCACGCTTGACTCCGCCTATGTCCGGTGAGGCCACGACAATCCGTCGATCCTTGACTGTCTGCGCCAGCTCGTGAGCGAACGTTTCGGCCGCCTCGAGCCGGATGCTGTGGCAGCGGAATGCATTGTCGAAGGCCGCTTCATTGTGAACGTCGAGTGCGAGGATGCGATCCAAACCGACCGCCTCGAACAAGGCGGCGACATAGCGCGTCGTCACGGGATCCTGGGGCTGCGTGCGCCTGTCCTTGCGGCCGTAGGCAAGATACGGAACGGCAGCGGTTACTTCGCGTGCACCGGCATCTTTCAGCGCGGCGACGAAGAAGAGCAACCGACACAGCTTGTCGTTGACTGACGCTGCGGCCTCGCCGAACAAGCTCTGGACGACACAAGCGCGCTGACCTTGCACGTTCACGAGCGGGCGCATCTTGTGCTCGCCGCCGTCGAACTCCCGTTCTTCCGCAGGGGAAAGGGACGTACCGAGATCCTGGGCGATGGCGGTTGCGAAAGCGGCGGAATGCTTCGGTGCAAACAGCAACATGCCAGCTAGTCTCCCGCGATATATGGCAGCACGCCACAGTCGCACCGTCGTGCTCCGGATAAGTACGTATCGGGTCGCGGGCTCTCCAGGCCGCGCGGCGCGCTCCTGGTGCCAGAATGTCTGCTCGTAGCGAATTGCTGCATGGCAGGCCGGAAGGAGTCGCTCGTGAAACTCGCATTGCTCGCGCTTTTCGTCGTGATGCTGAGCTCGGCCTGCGCCAGCGCGAGGCAGGAGGAGCAGGAGCTGCGCAAGCTCTCCGGTATGCAGCTGTACGAGCGCTTGTGCTCGAGCTGTCACGGGATTTCCGGCAAAGGCGACGGCCCGGTCGCGCCGTTGATCAAGACGGGCGTTCCGGATCTGACGAGAATTGCGCAACGCGACGGCGGCGAGTTCCCGACCGAAGACGTCCGGCGGACCATCGATGGCCGCTGGGACCGGCGCGCACATGGTGCGCGCGACATGCCCGTCTGGGGCTGGCAGCTGTACGATGCGAGCTCCGGGAACGACGCCGAGGAGCGGGCGATAGTGGACTCGATGATCGACCGGCTGGTGAATTATCTGCGGGGCATTCAGGTGGAGTGAGCGATGTCGCGCCTGCCCGCCCTCGTCTGTGTGCTGGCCAGCTGGTCGCAGCTCGCGCACTCTGCCGACTACGTCTCGATGTCGGGCAAAGAGCTGTATGAGCGCTTCTGCGCTTCGTGCCATGGGACGGAGGGCCGCGGCGACGGCCCGGTCGCAAGCTATTTCACGATCGAAGTGCCCGATCTGACATTGATCGCCCGCCGGGCGGGCGGGACTTATCCTCGCGAGCGCATCGTCCGCATCATCGATGGACGGCACATCCTGGGCGCGCACGGCTCGCGGACGATGCCGGTGTGGGGGGAGGATCTGAGCCGGACGGCACTCGGCGATCCGAACGCCGAGCAGGCGACGCGCATCATCATCGATCGTCTCGCCGATTACCTCGCCGAATTGCAGCGGCCTGCCGTTCCCTGATCGCAGCGCAGCGGCCGCGCATGTCCGGGGCACTGCGTGGCCGGTGCGGGAAATTGCGGGTAAGTAGCAGGGTCGCTCGGGTGTAGCATCGCTTCGAAATCGGGCTCGAAGGAGCTTGCAGCGATGTACAGGAAGATCCTCGTGGCCGTGGATGGGAGCGCCCCTTCGCTCAGGGGGCTCATGGAAGCGATCGGGCTCGCGAAGGCGATGGGCAGTCAGCTCAGGCTGGTGCACGTCGTCAACGAGTACATCGACGGCGTGTACGGGCCGGGAGCGATGTATTACGACCATGTCCTCGCCGCGTTGCGGGAGGCGGGCGCCGGTGTCCTCAAGAGGGCTGTCCGAATCGTGCAGGAAGCAGGGCTCGAGCCCGAGCACAAGCTCATCGAGATCGTCGGCGGACGGGTCGCGGACCAGGTCGTCAAAGAGGCGACCGACTGGCCGGCCGACCTCATCGTGCTCGGCACGCATGGCAGGCGGGGGTTGAAGCGGCTGGCATTGGGAAGTGACGCCGAGCTGGTGCTGCGCCGATCACCGGTCCCCGTGCTGCTCGTGCGCGAGGAGCCCGAGAAGCAGTGATCGCTGCTACGAGCCGGCGTCGTTGCGCCGCTCCTCGCGCGCGGGAAGTGGAGGAAGCTGCGTGAGCGTCGGGTCGGCGGCCAAGGTGCGGTAGTGAGCGAGCTCCTTCCTGAGCCGCTTGTAAGGAACCATCGCAGGCTCGAACGATTCCAGGGTGGCCGCGACGCCGCCGCTTGCAGCCAGCTCATGAAGTGCCCTGGCGACATCGAACGGCGTCGTCGCGCGAGGCAGGCGAAAACCGGCCTTCGCTGGGTCTATGCGTCCGCTGTGCAAGTCGCTTACGAACCGAGCGGCAGCTTCAGACAGAGCCGCATCGAATCGGCGACGGGTATGCATGTCCGCACTCGAGCGCAGGACCGCAGCCCAGGTCGGTCGCTGGCATCGGAAGATCGTAGTCGCTGGGTCTCAACCCGTACGTGTCCGCCTGGCGCATCGCCTGCATCACGAGCGATGCCTGCCGCGTTGGCCGGCCGTTCCTGAGCCAGAGTGTCTCCTGATCATTCCGCGGAAGCAAAGTTGTCGCACTGCTCGTCATGGCGACGCAGGCCAGAGAAGCAACCAGCGCAAGCATGTGTGCCCTGATGCGGGCAGCGAACATGAATGCAGGTCTCGCTGGCTCGCGAATCGACGGCCGCAGCATTTCAGCCCTGGCTGCGTATCCAATCAGGAGCTTCGCGCAGGGGTTACGGTGATATCCGAATAGTGGCCCATGGTGCCGATGGAAACCTGTCCCGGCGTGGCTGGCCCGCCTTCACAACCTGCCGCAGATCATGCACGCTGAGCGCACCATCCTTCCTTCTCTTCAGGCTGTCCGATGCGGCTAGCCTTCTTCGGCGCGACCCAGACGGTCACTGGCTCGCGGTACCTTCTGACCTCAGGCGGTCGTCGCTTCCTCGTCGATTGCGGACTGTTCCAGGGGTTCAAGCACCTGCGCCTGAAAAACTGGTCGAAGCCGCTGTTCGAGCCTCGCAGTGTGGAGGCAGTACTGTTGACCCACGCGCACCTCGATCACAGCGGTTACTTGCCGCTGCTCGTGCGTGACGGCTTCACTGGTTCGATTTATGCGACGCAAGCAACCGTCGCTCTGTGCCGCATTCTGTTGCCCGACAGCGGTCGCTTGCAGGAGGAGCAGGCGCAGTTCGCGAATCGTCATGGCTTCTCCAAGCACTCGCCTGCGCTGCCGCTGTACACCGAGCAAGACGCATATGAATGTCTGAAGCGCTTCAAGGCCGTCTCGTTCGACGAGACGCTGGAGCTCGGGAGCGGCGTTCGCGCCCGATGGAGTCGCGCCGGTCACTTGCTGGGCGCGGGAAGCATCAGGGTCGAGCACGGCGGCAAATCCGTCCTCTTCTCCGGAGATCTGGGCCGGCAGAACGATCCCTTGATGCGTGCCCCGGACGCACCGCCGACTTCGGACTATGTAGTGATCGAGTCTACGTACGGTGACCGCGCCCATCCGGCGACAGATCCTGCGGTCGAGCTTCGGGACGTCATCCTTCGCACGTGCGAGCGTCGAGGGGTCATCCTCGTGCCGACGTTCGCAGTCGGCCGTGCGCAGTTGCTGCTGCATCTGATTGCCCTTCTGAAACGTGCGGGAGAGATTCCCGACCTTCCGGTCTATCTGGACAGCCCGATGGCAATCGATGCCACGGAGCTGATGTTGAAGTTCGCGAACGATCATCGGTTGTCGAAGGAGGACGCAGCCGAGCTCGGCCGCACCGCGTGGCTGGTGAGGAGCGTCGAGGACTCGAAGTTGTTGGATCGAATCCGCGAGCCCGCGATCATTCTCTCTGCCAGCGGCATGGCGACCGGCGGACGCGTCGTCCATCATCTGAAGTTTTTCGTGGGCGACGCTCGCAACACGATCCTTTTCGCCGGTTTTCAGGCGGGCGGCACGCGTGGTGCAGCTCTGGTGGAAGGCGCGACCAGTCTTCGCATTCACGGCGAGATGTTTCCAGTCCGGGCGGAGGTGGCGCAGCTTCAATCGACGTCATCGCATGCGGATGCAGACGAGCTGATCGGGTGGCTCGGTCGGCTCGGCGGCGCGCCGCGACGAGTATTCGTCACGCATGGTGAGCCGAGTGCCAGCGACGCCTTGAGAGCCCGGATTCAGAACGAGCTGCGCTTGCAGGCGGTCGTGCCAGAATACCGGGACGAGTTCGATCTGTGAGGCTAATGCATGTGATGCGCCGGCGGTGAGGGTCCGAGCGCGAGAACGCTCAATGCCACGCCGCAAGCGATCAACAGCGAACCGAACGCGAGCCGGAGCCCGCGCTGTCGGGACCAGTGCAGCACTTTCGAAGCAAGCAAAGTGCTCGTCAGCATCGAGGGGAGCGTGCCCAAGCCGAACGCGAGCATGATGCCTGCCCCGCCTGCAGCGCGGCCGTTGAGGGCAGCGAAGAGCAGCGTCGAGTAAACCAGGCCGCAGGGAAGCCATCCCCACAGAAATCCGAGCAGCGCGCCGCGCCACTTCTCGTTCCCTGTAGAAGCGAACCGCGCGAGCGGTTGCAGCAACCGCCAGAAGCGCGCACCGAGTCCTTCGATCCAGCGCAAGCCGTTGTGGGCGAGCAGCAGACGCAGCCCAAGCAGTACCAGGAGCGCGCCGCTAGCCACGCGCAGCGCCATCGCTATTCCCGGAAGCGGCAGGCGTTGCAGCGTCGAGCCCAGCAACCCGGCCAAAGCGCCGGCAACGGCGTATCCACTCAACCGCCCTGCGTGGTAGATCGCAGCGCTGAAAAGCGCCCGGCCCGAAGCTGCCTGCGCCCGCATACCGATCGCCGCGGCGAAGCCTCCGCACATGGCGAAGCAATGGCCGCTTCCCGCGAGGCCGGCGAGGAAGGCCGCGGACAGCGTGAGTGCCGGGCCCGCCTCAGTCATCCTTGCGTTCCGCGCCCGGCGATCGTGTTGGTGCGCGATCGATCTCCTCGTCGCGGATCGCCTCCCAGGCCGGGCGGTCCAGATCGTCGAACTGACCGTTGTCCACTGCCCAGAACAAGGCCCACGCGGCGGCGGCGACGAGCGCCAGCGTGACGGGAACGAGCACAAAGAGAATGCTCATGGCGAAACCTCCGCGGCCCGGACCCGCGAACGGGCGGGCAACAACCGGGTCGCGTTCAGCACGACGGCAATCGAGCTGAGCGACATGCCAAGTGCCGCAAGCCAGGGAGGCACGAAGCCGAGGGCGGCCAACGGCAGGGCGCCGAAATTGTAAACGGCCGCCCAGATCATGTTCTGCCGCGCGATACGGGTGGTGCGGCGGGCGAGCGCGACGGCCCGAGGAATGGCATCGAGCTTCGTGCCGACCAGCACCATGTCGGCGCTTGCCTGGGCGAGCGCGGTGCCGGAGCCCATGGCGATCGAGATGTCGGCCGAGGCCAGCACCGGGCCGTCGTTGACTCCATCGCCGACGACAGCGACCCGATGGCCTGCTGCCTGCAACTGCTGGACGTGGGCGAGCTTGTCTTGCGGTGAGCGACGAGCGAAGTGCTCGTCGATGCCGACATGCTTCGCCAGGGCGGCGACCGGCGCTTCTGCATCGCCGCTCAAAATCTGGGGCTCGATGTTCATCGCGCGCAGGCTCGCGACGGCGGCACCCGCGTTCGGTCTCGGGGTGTCCCGCAGCTCGAAGCGAGCGAGCACGCCTTGCTCGTCGCCAAGAACGACGACTGTCCCTCGAGGGGGAGCCTGCTCAAGAGTCGTTGCGCCGCCGTGCAACGCCGCTACGAACTCCGGCGTACCGATGCGGTACCGACGCCCTTCCACTATGCCTTCGACTCCGGCGCCTGGTACCGTTCTAACGTGCTCCGCACGCTCATCGACGCCAATCTGAGCGAAAGCACGCGCGAGCGGGTGTTCGGAAGCGAGCTCGAGTGCCGCAGCGATCCGGCAGCAGGTGTTTTCATCCAGGTGGCCGATGGGTTCGCAGCGCGCCACGACGATGTTGCCTTCTGTCAGCGTGCCAGTCTTGTCGAAGACGATCCTGTCGATTCGGGTCAGCGCCTCCAATGCATCGAGACGGGTGATCAGGATGCCGAGGCGGGCGAGATGCGCGGCTGCGGCGGAAATTGCTGCAGGCGTCGCGATCGCGAAGGCGCACGGGCAAGCCACGACGAGTACGGCGAGCGTCGCTTCGAACGCGCGTGAAGGGTCGATGACCCACCAGGCTCCCGCTGTTGCGGCCGAGGCGAGCAGGACGTAGCGCAGAAATCGCGATGCTGCTTTGTCGGCGCTGCGCGCGATTGCGGGCTTCTGCGTCTGGGCTCGATGGAGAAGCCGCACAATATGTGAAATGATGGTGTCGGAAGCGGTCGCATTCACTCTTATATATGTAGGGCTCCCGACGTTGAGCGTGCCTGCCGCGACCGTCTGCCCGACCGATCGATGCACCGGCGCGGATTCCCCCGTCAGCATCGCTTCATTGATGCTCGTGTCTCCCTCGATGATCTCGCCGTCGGCGGGCAGAGTCTCGCCGGGGCGAATCAGCACGATGTTCCCTGGTGTGAGCGCTGTCACCGGAACATCTTCGATCGAACTGCCGTCCACTCGGTGTGCATAGGAGGGCAGCTGGCGCGCGAGCGCTCCGGTCACCTCCGTTGTGCGATGTCGTACGCTCATTTGAACGTAGCGTCCGAGCGTCAGGAAGAACACGAACATCGTGACCGAATCGAAATAGACGTTTCCGCTGCTTCCCGACAGCGTCGTCCAGACGCCTGCCGCGTATGCCAGAATGAGCGCGAGCGAGACGGGCACGTCCATGCCGATAGTGCGCGCACGAACGTTTCGCCAGGCGCCGGAAAGAATCGGAGCTCCTGCGTAGAACAACACGGGCGTCGTCACGAGCAGGCTCACGATCCTGAAAAAGCTCGAAAGCGTGCCTTCGATGACCTCGCCGGAGAGCGAAGCCGAATACTCCGCGACCGCGAACATCATCACCTGCATCATGCCGAAGCCGGCTATGGCCAGTCGCTTGAGTGCATCGTGACGCTCGCGTCGCCGAGACCTTGATGCGGCAAGATCGCCTAAGGGGTATGGGCGATATCCGAGGCGCGCGACGGCGCGCAGGATGTCCGCGAGCGTCAGGTCCTTCCGTCGCCACGCGACATGCGCGCGCCCGGTCGAAGCGTTCGTGCTCGATTCCGTCACGCCTCCGAGCGACTGGAGCATGTGATCGATCAGCCAGCTGCAGGCAGCGCACCGCAATCCATCGATCTCGAGAGTGACGGAGTCCAGCTCGCCCGATTGCCTCGTGAACTGGGCGGCGACCTCCGGTTGCGCGTAGGCCGCCCAGGCATCCTCCTCGATCGCCGAAGAATCGGGGCGAGCCGCAGCGGCTGTCCGAAACCGGTAGTAATCGCCGAGGCCCGCATCGGCTATGAGCTCAGCGACCGCGCGACAACCATGGCAGCAGACGGGCTCGTCGCGTCCATTGATCCGAGCCGTGATCTTCGATCCGGCGAGAGGCTCGGAGCAGTGAAAGCAAAGCTCGACCGCCGCCTCGCAGGTCGTTTCATCTTCCTGAACGGAAACGGTCGCAGTCATGGGCGGCCTCCCGGGGAGGCGACCGGCGCGATGAAGCGCGTCTGCGTGCGGGACTCGATCGCATTCTCTTCCGCCGAGCGCGCGATGATCGATACATCGACGCCACCGCTCACTGTCTGCTCGGCCACACGGATCCGTATAGGCACGGTCACGACGGCTCCCGGACCTACGGTGTGCAACTCCTGCTCCGAGTCGATTACCGCTCCCGGAAGACCTTCGACACTGAGCGTCATTTGGTGCGCACGCGTGTCCTTGTTCACGAACCGAACGCTGTACACGTTCTCGATGAGCCTGCCTTCGACGTGCCGGTACAAGGCATTCCGGTCGCGAAGCACGTCGATTTCCACCAGCTCCCGATGAGCGACAGCAGTGGCGAAGCCGGTGATCAGGCCGACGAGCAGGATCGCGTAGATGACGGTGCGCGGCCTGACGATGCGCGTGGGTTTGCCCTGCATCGCGTTCTCGGTCGAGTATCGGATGAGGCCGCGCGGATACTGCATCCGGTCCATTACGGAATCGCACGCGTCTATGCATGCGGCGCAGGCGATGCATTCGAGCTGCAAGCCCTTACGAATGTCTATGCCGGTCGGGCAGACCTGCACGCACAACGTGCAATCGACGCAATCGCCGAGCCCTGCGGCCCGATAGTCCGCCCCACGCGCGCGGGAGCCGCGCGGCTCGCCCCTGGCTTCATCGTAGGAAATGATCAGCGTGTTGCGGTCGAACATCGCTCCCTGGAAACGCGCATAGGGACACATGTACTTGCACACTTGCTCGCGCATGTAGCCGGCGTTTCCATAGGTCGCAAACCCATAGAACAGCACCCAGAAGGTCTCCCAGGTGCCGAGCGAGGCTGTGAACAGGTTCGGCACGAGCTCCCGGATGGCACTGAAGTAGCCGACGAACGTAACGCCGGTGTAGAGCGCGAACGTGAGCCAAAGCGTCTGTTTGGCGCTCTTGCGCAGCACCTTCTCGAAGGTCCACGGCCCGCGGTCGAGCTTCATGCGTTGCTGCCGGGTCCCTTCTGTCCAGCGCTCCATCCACACGAAGGCTTCAGTCCAGACGGTCTGCGGGCAGGCATAGCCGCACCAGAGCCTGCCGGCCAGCGCAGTAAAGAAGAACAGCGACAACGCCGCGATGACGAGGAGCCAGGTCAAAAGGAAGAAATCCTGGGGAAAGAACGTGAGCCCGAAGATGTAGAACTTGCGCGCCGGCAGGTCGAAGAGCACCGCTTGACGGCCTTGCCATTGCACCCAGGGCATCAGGTAGAAAAGACCAAGCAGGGCGCACGCGGCGATGAGGCGCAAGCGGGCGAAGCGGCCTTTCACTTCGCGCGGATAGATTTTCGGCTGCGCCGCGTACAGCTGTTCCCCCGCATCGGAGCGCGTCCCGCTCACGACGCGAAGCTTGGCAGCCGTCGGCTTGACGGCCCGGGGGTTGGAGGACGTTCCGTTCACGGCGCGTCCTGATCCGCAGAGGATCGGGTGTCGATCAGCCAGGCGGTGAGAAAGCTCGCGATCGCCCCGATCGCCCAGAAGAAAAAGAAACCCACCGTGTAAGCAGTCATGCGATCCTGAAGCCAGGCGGGCGGGGCCTCATCCCTCCCGAGCAGCACCGGGTCGAAATAAGCGAAGAAGACCATCGTGGCGAGACAGGCGGCAAGGAAGGACGCCCACAGCAGAATGCCGAGATCCGTACGAAAGCGGATCCAACGTCGTTCGGCCGGTCGTTCCTCAGTGGCTGCTGGCATAACTCGGAGCACTGCCTCCGGCCACGGTAATGCTGCTGCTCGAGTCGTTATTCAAGGCTGTCGGTGTGGACTCGCTCGGCACGCTCGATTCACTGAGCGTCCGTTCCGTCGTGCCGGACAGACTCAGTACGTACGCCGTGAGCAAGCGAACCTTCGCCTCGCCAAGCAACTCCTGGTGCGCCGGCATGCGGTTCTCGCGTCCGTTCTCGATCGTGGCGCGGACCGTATCGAAGTCCCCGCCGTGCAGCCAGATGTTGTCCGTGAGATTGGGCGCTCCGAGCAGCGGATTTCCCTTTGCATCGGGCCCATGGCAGGCGGCGCAGATCGTAGCGAATTTCTCCTTGCCCGCCGCGACCCAGTCCTCAGGCGCCTTGTACCCGCTCAGGCTCAGGACGTAGGAGGCTACTTGGTTGACGCCCTCTGGTCCGAGCACCGGGCCGAAAGCAGGCATCACCCCTGCGCGCCCCTGCGCGATCGTTTCGTACACGCGGCTTTCCTCGCTGCCCCAGAGCCAGTCGTCATCCGTCAGATTGGGGAAACCCCTGGCGCCGCGCGCATCCGAGCCATGGCAGGTCGAGCAATTCGCGGCGAACAAGTTGCGGGCGGTGGACATCGCCATCGGGTCGCGCGCGAGCTCCTGCAACGACTTGTCCTGGAGCGGGGCGAGTCGGGCTTCGAAGCGCTCACGCTGCTGTGCCATCTGGCGAGCGTAGGCTTCGGTCGAAGTCCATCCGCGTGCGCCAGCGAAGTTGCCGAGGCCCGGGTAGAGGATCAGATAGGCGATGCCGAAGAGCACGGTGAGGATGAAAAGCCCGAGCCACCAGCGCGGCAGCGGATTGTTGTACTCCTCGAGATCGCCGTCCCAGACGTGACCGGTCTTGCCCGGACCGGTTTCGGAAGGCTGCGCAGCCTCCGGTGCCGGAGTGCGGCTGCGAGACATCCACCACATGAGCCACAGGCACGCGAGGATGTTGATCGCCGTAAAGACGATGACGAAAAGACTGGCGGGCTGACTCATCATGGCGCTCGATCCCGGTTCGAGTTCGGCTCATCGTCATCCAGAGGCAGGCGGGCGGCGGCCAGGAAGTCCTCGTGGCGCCGCTTGCTCCAGGCCCATATCCAGAGCCCAACGAAGGCCACTAGCAGGGCGAGCGTGATGAGCCCACGCACGGTTCCGATCGTCATGGCTGCGCTCCGGATGTGGCTGCGGCCTGAGCCTGAGGGGGTCGGTACTTGAGGCCTTGCAGGTAGGCGATCATCGCCTCCATCTCGGTGCGCCCTTCCACGGCCTCGCGGGCGCTCTTGATATCGTCTTCGGTGTACGGCACGCCGATCGCCTGAAGTGCGCGCATCTTGCGTTCGGTCTGCGCCGGGTCAAGCGTGCGCTCGGCGAGCCAGGGGAAGCCGGGCATGTTCGATTCGGGAACTACATCGCGCGGATTCATCAGGTGCACGCGGTGCCATTCATCCGAATAGCGGCCTCCGACACGCGCCAGGTCGGGCCCGGTGCGCTTGGAGCCGAACTGGAACGGGTGGTCGTACACCGTTTCACCCGCCAGCGAATAATGGCCATAGCGCTCGGTCTCGGCGGGCAGCGGCCGTACCATCTGCGAATGGCAGTTGTAGCAGCCTTCGCGCACGTAGATGTCGCGGCCTTCGAGCGCGAGAGGCGAGTAAGGCTCGACGCCGGGCGCGGGCTCGACGACCGATCGCTGCGCGTACAGGGGCACGATCTCGACCAGGCCGCCGATGCTGATCACGACGGCGATCAGCGCTCCGAGCAGGCCCACCTTTTTTTCGACTGTTTCGTGATTCATGGCGTGTGAAGCGTTGGCTGGGCCACCTCAGGCTGGCACGAGCACCGCGGCATCGACTGGCTTCGACTCGCGCACCGTGCGCGCGACGTTGTAGGCCATGATGACCATGCCGGCCAGGAACAGGAGCCCGCCGAGCAGACGAATCGCGTAGTACGGATAGGTTTCCTGAAGCGTCTCGACGAACGTGTAGGTGAGCGTTCCGTCGTCGTTCATCGCCCGCCACATGAGGCCCTGCATCACGCCGGCGATCCACATCGAAGTGACGTAGAGCACGATGCCGAGCGTGGCGACCCAGAAGTGCACTTCCATCAGGCGCACACTCCACATCTGCGTGCGGCCGAACAGCTTCGGGATCAGCACGTACATCGAGGCGACCGTGATGAACGCTACCCAGCCGAGCGCGCCGGAATGGACGTGACCGATCGTCCAGTCGGTGTAGTGGGACAGCGCGTTGACGGTCTTGATCGACATCATCGGTCCCTCGAACGTCGACATGCCGTAGAAGGAGAGGGCGACCACCATGAACTTCAGGATCGGGTCGGTGCGCAGCCGATGCCACGCGCCCGAGAGCGTCATCAAGCCGTTGATCATGCCGCCCCAGGAAGGCGCGAGCAGGATCAGCGAGAACACCATGCCGAGCGACTGCGCCCAGTCGGGAAGCGTCGTGTAGTGCAGGTGATGCGGGCCCGCCCACATGTAGATCGAGATGAGCGCCCAGAAGTGCACGATCGACAGGCGATACGAGTACACCGGCCGGCCGGCGTGCTTGGGCACGAAGTAGTACATCATCCCGAGGAAGCCGGCGGTGAGGAAGAACCCGACCGCGTTGTGGCCGTACCACCATTGCACCATCGCGTCGACCACACCCGCGTACACGACGTACGACTTGGTCAGCGACACCGGGATGGCGAGATTGTTGAAGATGTGCAGCACCGCGATCGTGATGATGTACGCAGCGAAGAACCAGTTCGCGACGTAG
Source organism: Steroidobacteraceae bacterium (assembly GCA_036381695.1). GTDB lineage: Bacteria > Pseudomonadota > Gammaproteobacteria > Steroidobacterales > Steroidobacteraceae > Steroidobacter. The sequence continues at coordinate 32,993 of DASVCI010000126.1, read as the reverse complement.
ATGTGCTTGACGGTGCGCTTGGCGATCGTGCCGAAGAAGACGATGCCGTAGGCGACCCAGACGATGGCGATCAAGAGGTCAACGGGCCACTCGAGCTCGGCGTATTCCTTGCTCTGCGTGACGCCGAGCGGAAGCGTGATCGCAGCGAGGACGATCACGGCTTGCCAGCCCCAGAACGTGAAAGCGGCCAGGCGATCCGAGAACAACCGCACATGCGAGGTGCGCTGAACGACGTAGTAGGACGCAGCGAAGAGCGCCGAGCCGCCGAACGCGAAGATGACCGCGTTGGTGTGCAGCGGACGCAGTCGGCTGTAGGTCAGCCAGGGGACGTCGAAGTTGAGCTCGGGCCACAGGAGCTGGGCGGCAATGAAAACGCCCACGGCCATCCCGACGATGCCCCAGACGACCGTCATGATCGCGAACTGGCGCACTACGCGATCGTTGTAGCGCGTGGCGAGTGTGCCCGCCGCTTCGTTCTTGATTTCGGACATCCGGCAGCCTCGACTGGAATGAGTTTTAGGCTGCAGCTAAGGTACTGGGCGCACGGACTTTTCTGATTACGGACTACCCGAGAAGCCATGCGCGGTGGCACGGAGCGAATTGCGCCGGCGCTGTGCATGCGTCGCAATTCCGGCGCTTTTTCTGGTTGGCCAGGGTGACTCAGGGAATGCCTGAGTGTGATTCATGCGCCTTCTCGAGCTGCGCGCAGACTCCTGGCGCAGTTTTCCGTCGCGTGTGCAGACATGACTCTGGCGCGTCAATTTCTCGACGAGGGCTTGGTCGACTTTCCCGAGGACGGAGCTTTGCAGCAGGATCTCGCCTTCCGGCGACAACAGGCTGATCAGGTTCGAGTGGTTGAAGTTTCCGTCCGGGAGCTGCCTGTACTGCGTACGAAGGAGCGCTGCGATCTTGCGTACGTCGTCGGGTTCCGCACGGGCCAAAGTCCAGCGCGAAAGATCCAGACGCCGCGCACGTGCGAGCGCCAGAAGCTGCTCCGGGGTGTCCCGCGCGGAATCGATGGAAATCATGAGCACGCGCAGCTCGGATTTTCGTTGCGCAGGCAGCGCGCGCTCGATCGCGTGCAGCGTGTCGATCAACAGCGGACAGGTCATCGGGCAACTGGCGTAGAACATCGTGACGAGCACCGGCTGCCCGCGATGGACGTCGAGGCCGATCGCCTTCCCGGACTGGTCAGTCAATGCCGCGCTCATCTGATAGATCGATTGCGGCGGATAGGCCGGCTCGGCATTCGTCCGGGGGGCGAGCGCCAGCAACGTGAGAAGCAACGCGACGGTTCTCATGGCGTGGAGGCTCCGGTCAGGTCGGAAGCACAGCGAAATCCCATCGTCGAGCTGGTGTACGAGGCCTGCATGCTCGAGAGCATCGCGATCCGCATCAGGATCGCGTAGTTCTCCTTCTGCTCCATCGTGAGCGCACCGCTCCCGCAGAAGCGCGTCGCGTCCGGATCGCCTTGCTCCCGGTTGTCGGCCGAGACCAGCATGGCGCTCAGATCCTCGACCCATTCCCAGACGACGCCGTGCAGGTCGTGCACTCCGTAGAAGTTGGCGGCTCCCTGGCCGACATCGGGCAAGCTCCCGCGGGCAGACTGCGAGTACCACGCCAGAATCCGTTGCCTCCAGGCCGGGTCCTTTCTTGCGTCCGCCTGAGTCTCGCTGGCGGCAGCGGCGTATTCCCATTCGTACCAGGAAGGCAGGCGCGCTCCCCGCGCCTCGCAATAGGCCTTGGCAGCGAACCAGCTCACGTGCACGACCGGTTGCCGGGCGAGCGCGTTGCCCGGTTCCGTTGCCGATTGCCAGTGACTCAGGTACCCCGAATCGGCAAAGACCGCGGCAACGCGATCACGCCGCCACTGTGGATGCGCGGCGACGAACTTGGCGAATTGCGCGTTCGTCACCGGCGTACGGTCGAGCAGGAACGCCGCGACTTTCACTTCCTTCACACCGGGAGCGGGAGGCAGGACGGATTCGAACTTGCCCGCCGGAATGCTCGCCGCCGGTGTGTCCGCTCTGACCGGCGTGCCCGGCAGCGCGATCACGCTGCCGAGCAGCAGTGCGATGAGAAGCCGGAAGTGTTTGAAGTTGGCGCGCATGGATCGGGCCGTCTCAGTGCGCGGCTCCCTCCGGGCGCTTCGTCGTAGCACGCACCTCGGCCACTTCTTCGGCAGTGATCGCCGGGCCGCGGTTGCCCCAGTTGTTGAGCGCGAAAGTGAGGATGTTGGCCACTTCGTCGTCGTTGAGCTGGCTCATCGGCGGCATCACCGAGTTGTAGGTGCTGCCGTCCACTTCGACCGGGCCGCTGAGACCATTCAGGACGACTGCGATCGCGCGCTTCGGGTCCGACAGCAAGTAGTCCGAGCCTGCAAGCGGCGGGAAGACGTTCGGCAGGCCACGACCGCTCTCCTGGTGACAAGTCGAGCAAGTGCCCTTGTAGAGGACCGCGCCAGCGGCGATCTGCTGCTCCTTGGTGAGGGTGCCATGCGCCCGCGCGCTGGCCGCTTCCGCGAGCGGCGCGAGGCTCTCGACCTTCTCGCTGAGGTACACCTCGTCCTCCTGCTTGCCGGAGTAGATGTCGGGCCTCTCCTCGCCGGTGACTTCGAGCATGGCCAGCGCCCCCTTGTTGAAGGCGCGGAAGATCGAGTGATCGACGAGCACATAGGTGCCGGGAACTTCGGTGTGGAACTCGACGGTCGCAGCGCCGCCGGCGGGAATGAGCGTGGTCTGCACGTTCTCCTGGAAGCGCGTGCCGCCCTCGTACTGCACTTTGTCGAAGATCTCGCCGATCACGTGGAAGCTCGACACGAGGTTCGGGCCGCCGTTGCCCACATACATGCGGATGGTCTGGTTGGTCCTGGCTTTGAGGGCACGGGGCCCGGTGAGGGCGCTTTCCGAGCCGTTGAACAGCACGTAGGTCGCGTGCTCATCGATGGCCTTCTGCATGTCGAAGGCCTGATGCCCTTTCTCGCGGTACTTGCCGACGGTGTAGAAATCGCCTTGCATCACGTAGAACTCGTGATCCACAGGCGGCAGCCCTTCAGGCGGCTCGACGAGGATCAACCCGTACATGCCGTTGGCCACGTGCATGCCGACGGGCGCCGTTGCGCAGTGATACACGTAGAGGCCCTGGTTGAGCGCCTTGAACGTGAACTGCGTTCGATGGCCGGGCGCGGTGAAGCTGGAGACCGCGCCACCGCCCGGCCCGGTCACACCGTGCAGGTCGATGTTGTGCGGCATCTTGCTCGTCGGATGGTTCTTGAGATGAAACTCGACCGTGTCACCCTGGCGCACGCGAATGAAGCTGCCGGGCACCGTTCCGCCGAAGGTCCAGAACGTGTAGGTCACTCCTTCGGAGATCTCCATGTCCACTTCCGTGACTTCGAGCTCCACGATGACCTTGGCGGGATAATTGCGGTTCACCGGTGGCGGTACGTGCGGCGGGCTCGTGAGGATCGCCTTGATGGGCTCCCCCTGCGGCGGACCGAAATCTCCGTTACGAGAGCCGCCGGTCTCGGGTGCGGCGACCACCATGGTGACTGGAGCAGTCTCGTTAGTGCATGCACCGAGCGCGAGAGCGGCTGCGCAGGTGAGCAGGACAGTACCTCGTTTCAGCATGGCTGTTGTCCAAACAATGGTCTTCTGACCAGGCTGGCTTCAGCGTAGCGTTCGTGGTACGTCGTCACCTTGATGCAGATCAGCCGCGGGCACGGCTACGAGAATCTCCTGTATGGATCCGTGTCTGCCGCAATCCTGTGAGACAGCTCACGCGTGATTGATCGTAATCAACGTGGAGTCAGGAGCGGCTGTCGGGAGCGATGAGGGCGGGGAGGGTGCGCGAGAGGAAATCGAAATACCGATCGACGTAGTTCACGCCGTTCTCCGCGTCGATCAGGAACGGGTTCATCAGGGTATGTCGCAGAACCAGGAGGGGCTGGGCGGAGTGCTCCGACGCTTCGGAAGTATCAGGCGCGAGGTGCAAAGTATCGAGAAGCTGTCGCCAGCTGTCGGCTCCAAGAACCTCCATGCGCAGCGCCGTCGTCGAGCCGAAGAACTCCCGCAACTGCAACGGCCCGTTCGGATCGATCCTGAGCTCGTCGTACAGGCGTTGCACGAAGGCATTGGCCGCGGCGATGCTTCGGTTGCCAGCCGGGTTCAGGGCCAGGCAGACCAGATTCGAGTCGGGCGGGAATGGCACGCATGCACGAACGAAGTTTGCACACTCTTCGCAGAAGCGTTGTGCACGCGTCACGAACGCTTCGACAGCGCGCAGCGTTCTCGCGGGCAGGCGCCCGAAGTTCAGATGATCGAGGGGCAGCAGTCGATGCGTCACGTAGACCGCGGCCGCCAGCGCGCCGGGCTTCGACCCTTCAGGGATATAGCGACCAAGCTGGCGATATCGGGTCTGGTAATCCGAAGCGGGCGGCTCGGTGAAAACGTAGTCCGCATCGACGGCAAGGAGTGACATGCGCCTATGGTCGCAACATACGAAGGCTCCCGCGCCGTAGGAAATGTAGCCGAGCTTGTGCGGGTCGATGGTCACCGAATCGGTGCGATGAAGTGCCGCGAACGCCGCGTGGACCCGCGGTGACGGGAAGCGAGCAAATTCCGCAGCGACCTCCTCACGCGTACGGAGCGATCCGTCCGGATTGCGAAAAAGCGTGGCCAGATAGCCTCCCCAGGCTGCATCGACGTGCACGCAGAAGCCCAGGCCCTCGTCGGCGTATCGATTCCGCGTCTCAACCACGCCATCGATGGGATCGATCGCGCCGAACTCGGTCGTCCCGAGCACACAGACTGTCATCAGAACCGGTTCGTGTCGTTGCTGCGCCCGATGCAGGGCTTCATCGAGCGCGTCGAGGTCGAGATGCAGGTGTCGCTGCGCAATCGTGCGCAACTGCTGCGCTCCGAGGCCGAGGAGCTTCATTCCCTTGAGCCAGGAGTAGTGAGCGCTCGCAGTCGCGAGTACGAGAGGAGCCTCGATTTGCCGATGCCGCTCGAAGAACGCAACGTGTCCGAGCGTCTCGATGCGCTCTCGTTCAACTGCGTTGCGCCAGTAGCGTCGCTCGCTCGGCGCAAGCTCTGCCAATCGACGCTCCCATCGCTCGATGAGCGAGGTCGCTTCCTGCGCAGCCAGGTTGAACGCCGCCCAGTCATCGTCAGGGAGAGCGAAATCCGGTGGCCGAGCCGCCCGCAGCGCGACCGGAAATGCCTTCAGCGACAGCGCGAGCCGCAGCGCCTGGATGTTGGCCAGCGTCCCGCCTGAAGTGAGATGACCGAAGGCACAGGGGCTGCGCGCGGGATCGCTCGGGTAGCCCAGCAGTCGTGCGAGTTGCAGGCCCACCTGGATTTCCAGGTCCACTGTTACCGGGGCTGCGTCCCAGCTCACGTTGTTCGGGTTGTACGGGAGAGTCAGGATCTGCGCCGCGAGCCCGGGCAGCAGCAGATCGGAGGCCATGTGGCCGAGGTAGCGGGGGCTGTGGAATGGCACCGAGCGCTTGAGGGCCGCCGAGAGCGCATGCAGCTCGCGCCGCAAGCGAGCCTCGAACGCGAGGTATTCCGGCTGGGTCGCCGCGCGCGTCGGAATGGCGGGCGGATCCTCGGGATGGAAGTTTCGTCGCCAGTAGACGTGATCCCGAAAGAACTCGACGATGAGCTTCTCGAGCAGCGAGTCGTTCTCGCCGTAAGGGCCGAGAAAGCAGGCATGCAGGGCGGCGTCCGAGGCGCCCGGAGCGAGGACGCGTTGCGCTTCGGCTGTGTGCTTCATGGCGGAATTAGAGCCCGCAGGCCGCTGCGGCACATTGACCTGGATCAATCGCGCCTGGGCGTGGCTCGGCGACAATGCAGCTTTCCCGGAGGACGTTCGTGGCCGATCCTTCAGCCGCCTTTTCCGCACTGCTACGTGTTGCTCCGCAGCCTTTGTCTGCGCGAATCGTGGCCTTCGCGACCAACCGTCTGATCTGCGGCCAGACGATCGCCGAGCGACTCGGCGAGCTGAGTGGCCGGCGCTTCCGACTGCAAGTGGATGATGTGCCGCTGACACTCACGTTCGAGATCGACGGCTCGCAGCTCAAGTGCTCGACGCTCGAGCCGCATGTCACGATGCGCGGCAAGCTGTCGGACTTTGTCGCGTTGGCGATGCGAAAGGAGGATCCGGACGCGTTGTTCTTTCAGCGTCGCCTGGTGGTGGAAGGCGAGACCGAAACCGGCTTGCACCTGAAAAACCTGCTGGATGCCTGGGAGTTCGACCTCGAGGCGCACTTGCGCGCCTTCGTGCCCGCGCCGCTTGGCGGATTTACAGAGGTGGCAATGAGTGGAATCCGTGCGCTTCGCGAGCTGTCCCGATTGCGTCGTCCGGGTCGTGTGACCGGCGCTTGACCGAGGGCAGCCAGAGTACGTCAGGTGAGGCGAGGCCACTTGCGCGGCGCGTGGACACCCACGAGTTTCCCGATTAGAGTGCCTCGCCATCCGGGGAGTGCCCGAAACTCAGGCGCGACGTGGCGCGTTGACTGCCATCGCGGAGTCGCCTATGCATGAGGCTCACGTGAACGAATCCCGCGCATCCAGGGTCTTGGGTCTGTTCGTGGGGATGCTGGCCGTGCTGTCGCTGGCTGACGCGAGCGCAGCGTCTAGCCGCGTCGATCAGCAAGTGCGCGCAGCGCTCCAGCTCGATCAGAACCCGGAGCGTGGAGCGAAGCTTTACGCCGAACATTGTGCCCGCTGCCATGGCCCGCAGGCGCTCGGCGATCCGAGCGAGCCGATTCCTTCGCTGGCTGGTCAGCGGCGCGCGTATCTGATCAAACAGCTCGCCGACTTTACGGAGTTGCAGCGCGACAGCCGCGACATGCACCGTGTCGTCTCCCGGCAGGAGATCGCGGATCCGCAGGCATGGGCGGACATTGCGGGCTACCTGAACAGATTGCCGACGACGCGCTTCCCCGAGACGGGGGATGGAACCGGCGTCGAGCTCGGTGAAGCGATCTTCCAGGAGCAGTGCGCCTCCTGCCACGGAGAGGATGCTCGCGGGGATGACGATGGGTTCGTGCCGTCGCTGCGCGATCAGCACTACTCGTATCTGGCGCTCCAGATTCGCAGCATCAGCTCGTGGCATCGGCTGAACGTCGATGCGGATTTCGTGCGCTTTCTCGACAGTCTGGATTCGGAAGAGCTGACCGCGGTGGCGGATTATCTCTCGCGCCTTCGTGGGCCTGTGCGCGACCGCGCGCAACTGAATCCGGATGGCACCGTCAACGATTGAGCTCTGATCTCGATGCCCCCACCCTGTCCCTCCCCCGCAAGCGGGGGAGGGGAAGCCAGTATCTGCGCAGCTCTTCCTCTTCCCCGTAAACGGGGGAGGGGACGGCAGTATCTGCGCAGCTCTTCCCCTTCCCCGTAAACGGGGGAGGGGACGGCAGTATCTGCGCAGCTCTTCCCCTCCCCCGCTTGCGGGGGAGGGCAGGGTGGGGGCACGCATCACCCAACGCGCTGAAACACGAGCGACGCGTTCGTGCCACCGAAGCCGAAGCTGTTCGACATCACCGTTTCGATGCGCTGCTCGCGCGTCTCGCGCAAGATCGGATAGGACGCGCACCTCGGATCGATCTCCTCGATGTTCGCGGAGCCGGCGAGGAAGCCATCGCGCAACATCAGAAGACTGTAGATGGCCTCGTGTGCGCCGGCGGCTCCGAGAGAATGTCCCGAAAGCGACTTGGTCGAGGAGATGGCGGGCATGTCGTTACCGAAAGCCTCGCGCACGGCCTGCAGCTCGATTACATCACCCAGCGGCGTTGAGGTGCCGTGTGCATTGAGATAGTCGACTGGCCGCTGAACCGTCTCGAGCGCCTGGCGCATGCAACGCACTGCGCCCTCGCCGGAGGGCTGCACCATGTCGGCACCGTCGGCGGTGACGCCATAACCCACGAGCTCCGCATAAATCCGCGCGCCCCGTTTGCGAGCGTGCTCGAGCGATTCGAGCACGAGCATCCCGGCACCGCTCGCGATCACGAATCCATCCCTGTGGATGTCGTATGCCCGCGAGCTGATTTCCGGACGATCATTGTGTGCCGACGAGAGTGCGCCCATCGCATCGAACAGCGCGGTGAGCGACCAGTGTTCCTCTTCGCCGCCGCCGCAGAACATGACGTCCTGCTTCCCCCAGCGGATCTGCTCCGCTGCAGCGCCGATGCAGTGAGCGCCGGTAGCACATGCGGACGTGATCGAGTAGCTCACGCCCTTGATGTGGTAAGTCGTGGCGAGACACGCTGCCACGGTACTGCACATCGCCCTCGGCACACGGGTAGCGCCAATCTTGCGCACACCGCGCGCACGGAGCGTGTCCGCAGCGTCCACTACGTTCGCAGGGGATCCGCCGCCAGTTCCGGCAATCAGTCCGGTACGCGGGTGGCTTATCTCCGCTTCCGTAAGCCCGCTATCGCGGATCGCTTGCGAGAGTGCGATTGCGGCGAACGCGGCAGCGTCGCCCATGAAGCGAAGGTCACGGCGATCCACGTGCTGACTCAGGTCGATCTGCGGGATGCCGGCCACCTGACTGCGCAAGCCCAGCCTGGCGTACTCGGGCATGGCTCGGATGCCCGACTTGCCATTACGCAGAGACTCGCTCACGGAGTCGAGATCGTTCCCGAGGCACGAGACGATCCCCATGCCCGTGACGACGACGCGATGCATCAGGCGAGGTCTGACGTGAGCGCAGCGCCGCTCATTGCCGAAGCGCCGTCGAACAGCCCCACGCGAAGGCTGCGCGCCGAGTAGATCTTTTCGCCGTCGGCGGCGAGCGATCCGTCTCCTATCACCATGATGAGCTTGCGGACGATGACCCGGCGGATGTCGATCTGATACGAGACCCGCTTTACATGCGGCAGCACCTGGCCAACGAAACGCACCTCGTCGACGCCGAGTGCGCGGCCGAGCCCACGATGCCCGCTCCACGCCAGAAAGAATCCGATGAGCTGCCACATCGCATCGAGGCCGAGGCAGCCCGGCATTACGGGATCGCCGCGGAAGTGGCACGCGAAGAACCAGAGCGAAGGATCGATGTCGAGCTCAGCACGGACTTCGCCGCGGCCGTAGGCACCTCCCTCGGCCGAGATCCACGTGATGCGGTCGATCATCCGCATCGGTCCGATGGGCAGCCGTGGTGTATTCGGGCCGAACAGCTCGCCGTGACCGCAGGCGATCAGTTCCTCACGGGAGAACGAGCTTTGGCGTTGCGCTGACGAGGCGCCCTTCACGACGACAGTGGGGTTGCTCATGCGGGCATTACACCCCGAGCGAATCGCGAGTCTGTTGACATGCGTCAATCGGTGCATCGGGGCGGTTCCGAAGCAGCTCCCACATCGCGTCGGTTCGCGCCAGCACGTCGCTGTCCATCGAGATCGGCTTCCCCCACGCACGCCGGGTCTCCGCGGGCTTCCACTTGCGCGTGGCATCGATGCCGAGCTTGGAGCCGAGCCCCACGACGGGGCTCGCGAAGTCAAGATAGTCGATGGGTGTGCGCCGCACGATCAGCGTGTCGCGCGCGGGATCGACGCGCGTGGCGATAGCCCAGATCACTTCCTGCCAGTTGCGGATGTTCACGTCGTCGTCGGTCACGATCACGAACTTGATGTACAGGAACTGTCGCAGGTAGGACCAGACAGCCTGCATCATGTGCCGCGCGTGTCCGGGGTACGCCTTGCGAATGCTCACCACAGCGACGCGATACGAGCACGCTTCCGGCGGCAGGTAGAAGTCCACGATCTCCGGATGGCTTCGCTGCAGCATCGGGACGAACATCTCGTTGAGCGACTGGGCGAGCACCGAGGGCTCGTCCCACGGCGAGCGGCCCATGTAGCCGCCGTGATAGAACGCCTGCTCGCGCATGCAGAGGCGCTCGATAGTGAAAACCGGGAACATGGCCTGGGCGTTGTAATAGCCGGTGTGATCCGCGAACGGCCCTTCGAGCGCCTCATCGCCCGGCAGGATGTGTCCTTCGAGCACGATCTCGGCGGAAGCGGGTGCATCGAGGCCGACGCTCGTGCGAAACACCTCGCTGCGATGGCGACGTAACACACCCGCAAACTGGAATTCTGAAACGCTGTCCGGAATCGGTGCCGTGGCTGCGATCAGGAGCGCGGGGTCGGCGCCGAGCGCCACGACGATCGGAAACGGCTTGCCGGGATGCGCTTTCTGCCAATCACGGAAATCGAGCGCGCCGCCACGATGCGCAAGCCACCGCATGATCACGCGATTTCGCCCGATGACCTGCTGGCGATAGATCGCGACATTCTGGCGCGCCTTGCGAGGGCCGCGTGTCACGACGAGACCCCAGGTGATGAGCGGACCCGCATCCTCCGGCCAGCACGTCCAGATCGGCAGCCGTGCGAGATCGATTTCACTGCCGCGCAGGACGATTTCGCAGCAAGGCGGATTCTGAACCGCTCTCGGTGTCGCCTTGAGCAGCGGCAGAAAGGCCGGCAGGTGCCCGAGGAGCTCGCTCGGCCGGTCCGGCCAGTGCGGCTCTCTGAGGACACTGAGCAGGGCGCCCAAATCGCGCAGCTCCATGACGCTGCTATAGCCGAGCGCGGCGGCGACACGAGCCTGCGTGCCGAACAGATTACCGAGCACGGGCATGCCCGAGCCGCGCGGCCGTTCGAACCAAAGCGCCGGCCCGCCTTCCTTCAGGCTGCGCTGGCACAGAGCAGTCATTTCGAGGTGCGGATCGACAGGGAACGGCACACGCTTCAAATCACCCTTGCTTTCCAGCGTGCGCAGAAAAGCCCGGAGGCTCGAAAAGCTCATAGTGTGGTGTCGAGTCGTGCGCGCTACCGTGCCCGGCGCGAGCGAGGTTCCTGAATTGGCTGCGTGATCTCGCTCGTGTTTCCGAGATAGCCATCAAAGTAGCCGCCCGGGAGCGTCGGCTTCGGGAACGAGCCCGCGACAGAGGTCATGCGCGCCTCATCGAAGGCCTGCACGACCTCGAGAAAGCCTTTCGATTGCGGAGACAGCCGCAGGATGTCGACTCCGGCGGCGCGCAGCGCCGGCAGATGCGCATGCAGGTTCTGGACCGCTGCCGACTGCGTCTGAATGCCGTTCAGGGTGAGGAACGGCTGATCCTCGCGCGAGTAGAGCGTGATGCCGTCCGGGTAGTCGCCGCAGATGAAACCGCACTCATCCTTCTGACGATTGTGCGCACGGGCCGTGAAGCAGCGTGCTGAGAACGCGAGGGGCAGGCGGCCGTAGGCGAATATCTCGACTTCGAGCTGAGGTCTCTGCGTGGCGGCGAGCGCCGCGATCGTGCTGAGGGGCAGCTCGACCGGGGGAACCCACCGGCGTGCCCCTCGCCGCACGAGCAGGTCGAGCGTCGCGGCGTTGTAGACATTCAAATGCGGCCCGGCGACAAACGCGCGACCCGCGGCTTGCTCGACCGCTGCGTAGTCGTTCGCTTCGAAGAGCGCAGGAGCCGTGTCGATCAGTCGCGCAAGCGTCGCGAGCTCGGATTCCGCTTCGATCAGCGCCAGCGTGGAAACCACGACTTCCTTGCCCGCTTGCGTGAGCCAGCGTGCGACCTGTAGCCAATCGTCGCGCTCGAGCACGCGCCGCTTGCTGCAAACGACTTCACCGAGGTAGACGATGTCGACGGGCGCGCGGCAGAGCGACTCGTAGAACTCGAGAGCCCGCTCGCGCGGCCAGAGATACAGGATCGGACCGACTGCAAGCTTGAACATCGGCGTTACTGCCATGGACGGTGATACGCGCCGAGCGTATGGGTGCGCCCTTCGGCGAGCGCATCGAGATCGGCAATGAGATCGGGCGGGGCGCTCCATCCCTCCCCAGCGGCGAGACAGTCGTCCAGCGCACGGCGCAGCAGCCGTGTGACCTGCGCGACATAGGCGGGCGAGCGCTGACGACCTTCGACTTTTATCGCGCGCACGCCGCTGGCGATGAGCCGCGGGAGCACGTCGAGCGCATTCAGGCTCGTCGGCTCCTCGAGCGCATGGAAGACCGCGTCGTTGACGCGGAAGCGGCCCTTGCAGAGAGTCGGATAGCCCGCCGGCTCGCCTGGCGCGTAGCGATCGATCAGCACGCCGCCGAGGCGCGATTGACGTCCCTCGGGTGTCTCCTCCCACCGCACGGCGTGCGCCGGTGAGCACACGCCCTGCATGTTTGGTGAGTGTCCGGTCACGTACGAGGAAAGCGCGCAGCGGCCCTCGACCATCACGCACAGGCTCCCGAAGCCGAACACCTCGATCTCGACCGAGGTTCGTTGGATCAGCCGCTCGACCTGCGTGCAGGAGAGCACGCGTGGCAACACGGCACGACGCACATTGAATTCACGACGGTAGAACTCGATGGCGCGCCAATTCGTGGCAGAACCCTGAACGCTCAGGTGCAGCCGCAGGGCGGGGTGCTTTTGGGCTGCGTAGGCCATGAGGCCTGGATCCGCGAGGATGAGCGCGTCCGCGCCGATGTCCGCCGCCTCATCGACCGTGCTCGTTGCCAGCTTCCAGTTGTGCGGCCCAGGGTAGACGTTGAGTGCGACGAACACGCGAGCGCCCTGCGCGTGTGCGTAGGCGAGACCCGAGACGGCCTCGTCGCGCGTGAAGTTGAGCCCGGGGAAATTCCGTGCGTTCGTCTCGCCTCGGAAGCCGATGTAGACAGCGTCTGCACCGTGATCGACAGCGGCACGCAATGCAGGCAGCGTTCCGGCCGGGCAAACGAGCTCGACGCGTCGTGCTCGGGAAGTTTCTCGAACCATGCGCAAACGGTATCTGCCTGCGCGGGTTCTGGTGTTGATTCAGGTCAATCCGGTTTTGCTACGGTTTGCTTTTCAATAGGCCCCCGCGCTGTCGTTCCCGTAAACGGGGGAGGGAGCGGAGTATGCGGGCGAGGAGACGGAGCGCGCGGTGAGCGGAGCGTTGCGTCCGCTTCCCCGCTGCACGTTGCGTCCCCTCCCCCGCTGCACGTTGCGTCCCCTCCCCCGCGAAGCGGGGGAGGGACAGGGTGGGGGCACTACCCACTCAGTGGGCCGCGACAGCCTCCGCGCTGCGGCTCAGACGCAGCAGCGTCACCGCGTCGCCGCGCACACGGATGGCGTGCTCCCGATGCAACTGCTGCATCACGCGGCTGACGGTCTCGATTCGCGTATCAAGCAGATCAGCCATCTCTCTGCGGCTGAGACCAATCGTGAACTGTCGCCCGTCGAGCCCACGGCGCTCGAGTCGTGCGGACAGGTCCAGCAGAAAACTGGTAACGCGCTCACGAATGCTCCCTCGCGGGGAACCGAGGTGCGGAGCAGCGGCGCGGCTGAGCAAGCGGATCAGCGCAGAGGCGAGCTCGCGGACGCGCGTACCGTTCTGTTCCAACATCGTCAGGGGGAGCTCGCAGCAAATGACCGGCTGCAGCGCCACGGCATCGGTCGCGTAGCTCCCAAGCGAGAATCCTTCCAGACCGAGCACCTCGCCCGGAGTCGCCAATCCAACCGTGTGCTCGTCGCCATCGGCCGTGACGTGCACGAGCTTCAGCAAGCCCTGGCGCACGGCATACAGGCAGTTGGCGGGCGAGCCCGTGCGGTAAAGGTGCGTGCCCGGGCGCACGACCCGCATGGTCCCTGTGGACTGCCGCGTGTGGCCGCCTTCCAGGGCAATCAGCCCCGAGAGGCGGCAGATCTCGTTCAGATCGCAGGCGCTGCACGCGATCGGGCCGAGCGATCCGCCTTTGCGGCGAGAGTCGGGGCGGGGCATGGAAGTCTCCGTTGACATTGATGGACATCAAACCGGCGCGACCCTTATACGCGCAAGCCGCGACCCTTCGATTGATCCAGGTCAATTATGGGTCGCCGCCGGCCGGTTACGCTTCCGGACCTTCCCGGAAGAGGTCCGCGATGTCCGCGATATCCACCCGCCCGCTCCGTGCACCAGTTGTCGACGACGATTTCTACAGCTTCGCCGAGCACAGGCAGCGGTACGAGCGGGTGCGCCGGGTGATGCCAGCCGTCGAGTGGGAGGCCCTGTACGAGGAGGTCGCCGCGATCGAGGCGCTCAAGCGCAAGCGCAACGCGATCGTGCTGGCGCACAACTACCAGCGGCCGGAGATATTCCACGGAGTGGCCGACGTACACGGGGATTCGCTGGCGCTCGCGCACCTCGCTGCCGAATCCACGGCGGACGTGATCGTCATGTGCGGCGTGCACTTCATGGCGCAGACGGCCAAGCTCCTCGCGCCGGACCGGCTCGTCCTGCTGCCGGACGCGAACGCGGGATGCTCGCTGGCCAATTCGATCACCGCAGCGGACGTACGCGCCTTGCGCGCTCAGCATCCCGGTGTGCCCGTCGTCTGTTACGTGAACACGAGCGCCGAAGTCAAAGCGGAGTGCGACGCTTGCTGCACATCGGCGAACGCGGTTCAGGTGGTCGAAAGTCTGGGCGCACCTGAGGTCATCTTCGTACCGGACGAGTATCTCGCCGCGTACGTGGCGGCACATACGTCGGTTCGCATCATCTCGTGGCGCGGACGATGCGAAGTGCACGAGCGGTTCACCGCGGATCAGATCCGAGAGTATCGCGGGCTCACGAAGGCGTACGTGCTTGCGCATCCTGAGTGTCCCGTCGAGGTGCAGCAAGCGGCGGATTACGTCGGCTCGACCGCAGGAATGATCTCGGCGCTGCAAAGTGCACGGCCCGAGCGTGCGATGCTCATCACGGAGTGCTCGATGAGCGACAACGTCACGAGCCTCTTCCCCGAGACCGAGTTCGTGCGCCCCTGCAATCTGTGTCCTCACATGCAGCGCATCACGCTCGCGAACATACGGGCTTGCCTCGAGAGACTGGCGCCTGTTGTGGAGATCCCGACGGAGATTGCGCAGCGTGCACGGAGGGCCGTCGAGGGCATGCTGAAGCGCGCCGGGTGACCTTCATGTACACGATCGACACTGATGTGCTCATCGTGGGGGCGGGCATCGCCGGCCTCACGACGGCACTGAATGCGTGCAGGCGGCGCGTGTGCATTCTTTCGCAGGAGGAGTTTGGTGCAGCGGGCACCGCGAGTGATCTCGCCCAGGGCGGCATTGCCGCTGCCGTTGGCCCAGACGATAGCGCAGGCCTGCATCTCAGAGATACGTTCGTCGCGGGGTGCGCGGAAAACTCGGTCCCAGTTGCGAGGTTCGTATGCCGAGAGGCACCGGAAGCGATCGGCTACCTGCAGACGCTTGGCGTCCCGTTCGCCCAAGCGCCTGCCGGTTGGTCGCTGCACCGTGAAGGAGGGCATAGCGTTCCGCGCGTGCTCCACGTGGATGGCGATAGAACGGGCGCAGCAATCATGTCGACGTTGCGCAGACACATCGCCCAAGCCGCCCACATCGATATCCTCTCCGCCACGCGAGCAGTGAGCCTGCTCGTCCACGACAGCGCCGCCGGAGTGCTGGCGGTCTCAGGCGACAACGAGCCGGTCGCAATCCATGCGCGCGACGTGGTCATCGCCACCGGCGGCATCGGCGGACTCTACAGCCGCAGCACGAATCCGATCGGTGCGTGCGGCGATGGCCTTGCCATGGCTATCGACGCGGGGGCGCGCAGCGCTTCACTGGAGCTCGTGCAGTTTCATCCGACGGCGCTCAAGGTGGACGGGAGGCCGCTCCCGCTGCTTACAGAAGCGCTGCGCGGAGCAGGCGCACGTCTCGTGGATGAGCGTGGCGTAAGTGTCATGCAGGAAGTCCATCCGATGGGAGATCTGGCTCCGCGGGATGTCGTTGCGCGCACGATCTACACGCTCGAGCGAAGCGGTCGGCCGGTCTGGCTCGATGCTACGTGCATCGATCTTGACCTCCGCAAGGCGTTCCCGGCGACGTACGAACTTTGCCACTCTCATGGCTTCGATTTGACCCGTGAGCCGGTACCAGTGACGCCGGCCGTGCACTATCACATGGGTGGAATCGCGGTAGATCTGAGCGGGCGAGCATCCCTGCCGGGGCTGAGGGCAGTGGGTGAGGTGGCCTGCACGGGTCTGCACGGAGCCAACCGTCTGGCGAGCAATTCCCTTCTGGAGGCAGTCGTTTTCGGCCGCCGGCTGGGCCGTATGCTCACCCGTGAGCGCGGCCACCCATCAAAGGTGCCCGTAGCGGGCGAAACCCTCTCGCGCGAATTGTCCGACGAGGGAGTCGAACGCAGCTTACGGGAGATCATGTGGCGCTCGATGGGCGTCGTGCGCAGCGCCCGCGGGCTCTCCGAGGGGCTGACCTGCCTCGCGCGCCTGCGTGATCAACTTTCACCCCACGCGCACGTGACGCGCTCGCGGCTGCTGGTCGCCGAGCACATGATGCGGGCAGCCGCCCGTCAGCGCGCCAACCGCGGGGCGCATTTCCG
This sequence comes from Steroidobacteraceae bacterium, assembly GCA_036381695.1. Classification (GTDB taxonomy): domain Bacteria; phylum Pseudomonadota; class Gammaproteobacteria; order Steroidobacterales; family Steroidobacteraceae; genus Steroidobacter. Next base: position 16,627 of record DASVCI010000126.1, on the reverse strand, counting down.
AAGCGACGCCGCACCGGAGGAACCTGCTCACCGCCCCGAAGCGATCGACGCCCAGGTCGGCGCCTGACGAGAAAGCCTGAATCAAGACGTGCGCCGCCGGAACCCACCCATCCTCGTATTGATCTGGATCAAGGACGTCGTCCTCGACCGAAGCTCATAATGATACTGATGGATACTCTCGTTGCAGGCCGGTCGGAGGCCGTGCGCCGACGTCGCTTCGCGCTGTTCGAGTACGGTTTCCGGCCATTTTTTCTACTCTGCGGCCTTTATGCGCTGGTCTCGGTCCCGCTCTGGCTGTGGATCTACACGCACGGCGGATCGCCCCTCGCGACCCTGCCGCCGCAGTTCTGGCACGCGCACGAGATGCTCTATGGATTCGTCGCGGCAGCCATTGCAGGTTTTCTGCTCACGGCGGTGCCGAGCTGGACGGGATCGCGAGGCTTCGCCGGCGCGCCGCTGATCGGTCTGACGCTGCTCTGGATCGCGGGGCGGGTGGTCTTCGCGGCGGGAGATCGGCTGCCCTTCTGGCTGTTCGCCGTCGTCGAGCTCAGCTTCCTTCCTGCCCTCGCGGCGCTTCTGGCGCCGCCTCTGTTGCGTGCACAGAATCGCAATACGCCGATGCTGATCGTGCTTGGCGTGCTATGGCTTGGTGACGGGGCATTCGTCGCGGCCGCCAGCTTCGGGGACGCGCTGCTGTCGCAGCGTGCGCTGCATCTTGCGATCAACCTGGTGCTGCTCCTCGTGACGATCATCGGCGGAAGGATCGTTCCGGCTTTCACCGCCAATGCGCTGCGGCGTCGTGGCGAAACGGCGGACATCGTCGTCCGTCCGCGGCTCGAGCGAATCGTCATCGCTTTGATGGTTGCCGTGGTCCTTGCGGACCTGTTCGGCGCCGGAGCGACTGTGGCTGGCGGGCTCGCAGCCCTGGCGGCTGTCGCGCATGCGTGGCGGCTTTCTGGCTGGAGAGGCCCGAAGACGCTGAGTGAGCCCATAGTCTGGTCATTGCATATCGGGTACGCGTGGCTGCCGATCGGCTTCGCACTCAAGGCGCTCTGGCTGCTCGGCGGCGTGTCGTGGTCGATGTATTGGCTTCACGCCTTCACGATGGGCGTGTTCGGCACGATGATTCTCGCAGTGACGACCCGCGCCTCGCTCGGCCATACGGGGCGGCCGCTGGTCGTCAGCAAGACGATTGCCGTGGCGTATCTCGTGCTGACTGCAGCAGTGATGTTGCGTGTGTGGGGACCCGCGCTGGATGTGCTCGGGTACACGAACATGGTGACGCTGTCTGGGGCGCTCTGGACCGTCGCCTTCGCGCTCTACCTCTTCGTCTACACGCCGATCCTGATTCGGCCCCGCGCCGACGGTAAGCCGGGCTGACGTCTTCCGCGTCCCGGCTTTCCGCGGGCGATCAGCTCATCGCAGCACGATCCAGGCTTCCGAGTACCCGCTTGCGGGATAGAAGGCCTTGATCGGCGGCATGTCCGGCTGCAGCACGATCTGCTCCGTGTGACGGAAGAGCTCTTCAACGAGCACGCGCAGCTCGAGCCGGGCGAGCGGTGCGCCCGGGCACACGTGGAGACCGGCGCCGTACAGGAGATTATCGTCGGGATTTCGGTCGAGCCGGAACTCATCCGGATCTCCGAACACCGCCTCGTCGCGATTCGCCGAAGCCCACATCAACGTCACCCGTTCACCGGCCGGAATGCATCTTCCTCCGAGCTCCACGGAGCGCGTCGTCTTGCGGCGGCTCGCGATCAGCGGCGGATGGATTCGGAGGATCTCGTCGATCGCGACGGGCAGCAATGCCGGCGTCTCACGAAGCTTCCTCTGTATCCGCGCGTGCTCCGCGAGGTAGTGCACGAGGATTCCGGCGCAGGCCGAGAGGGTTGCAAGCTCACCGACGGTCCAGTTGCGCAGGATGCTGACAATCTCTTCATCCGTGAGCAGGCGACCGTAAACCTTCTCACGCAGCAGCCGCGACGTCACATCTTCATACAGTGAACCTGCTTGTCTGCGCTCAGCCAAAATCTCACGGATGTAGTTGTCGAACTCCAGCGCTACCGCTTCGGTCGCGGTCCGGGAACCGGAAAAAGTCGCCTCACGGTTTCTGATCGCCCACTTGCGTAACGGCTCGTGCAAGTGCCTGGGCCAGCCGAGGAACGCACACTGCGCCTCGAGCGCGAAGGGCTGGGCGAGCCGATCCATGATCTCCTCGGGCTCACCGGTGGCGAGCTTGCCGATCAGTCTGCCGGCGATGAGGCGACAGATGGGCTCGAATACCGAGATTCGCTCGGGACTGAAACAGGGCTCGATGATCCGGCGATACTCCGTGTGCTCAGGAGGGTCCATGCCGTTCGGCACTGACAGATGTTTCGACACCTGGTTGCTGAACGTCTCCGGATCGTGCAGAGCGCGCAGCACGTCGGCGTGTCGAAACAGCGACCAGTGCAGATAACTGCTGTGCGCCACCGGGCAGCGATGGCGCATGTCATCGTAGGCCGCGATCTGATCGTGCAGAACATCGGGAGACCTGGGGTCCCACTCGCCCGCAGCGTGGGCGGCATCTGCGCGATTCATGAGCTTGTCTGTCGTCACGATGAGGGAGAGCGAGGTTCGCCGGCTCACGAAAGCGTGAAGAAAATGCCGAGAGGGTGATGAGCGCGAGCGATGCTGATGATGTAGCCGTACACCGCGAGCGCGCCGAGCCAGCAAATGAGGCGAGTGCGCTGTGTGCGGCCGCGCTTGAGCGCATAGCTCCCGAGCACGATGTAGACGATGAGAAGCAGCACTTTGGCGGTCAGCCAGCCATGCACGAACGGGTACTGATGCAGAATAGTCGTCAGCATCAGTGCGGCAGTGAGCAGGATCGTGTCGATCGCGTAACTCAGATAGCGCAGTGGCGCAGCCATCGCCCACTGCACTGCCAACAACATCAGAGCACCGCGCACCGCAAATAACGAGCCGCTGGCCATCACCGCGGCCACGTGCACCCATTTGATCTGAGGATAGAACTCAACCACGCCGGTGAACCGAAGTGAGAGCGTCGCGGGATTCTGCCACAAGTCCTTCCGACAGCCGGCCGCTCACCGGGAAACCGCCGCCCGCATCCTGCAGGCGGCGTGGCCTCATTCCCAGACTCAGCGTTCCGTCGCGGCCTGCACTCCTTCCGGAAGAGGAGCAGGCGCTTGCTTGGGAGCGATCCACAATCTGAGCACGAACCAGGCGAGACTCAGCGCCCCGACGCTGAAGATCGTATCGCCGGGCACTCGGAGCCAGACGAGCAGATGAATGATCGGCTTCTGCATGAGCTCGGCCGAGCGTGCATACCAGTAGCCGTGCTCGATGGCCGCGCTGAGCTGGATCACGCCCATCGGCAGCAGCGTGAGCAGCGCCATGCCGGCCAGTCCGATGTTGAGGGTCCAGAAGCTGACCTTGAGCGCCCGCTCGTTCCACACGACGTGCGGTCGCAGGCCCCGCAGGCAGAACAGCATCAACCCGATGCCGAGCAGGCCGTACACCCCGAAGAGCGCGGTGTGACCGTGGAGCGGCGTGAGGTTGAGCCCCTGCATGTAGTAGAGCGGCAGCGGCGGATTGATGAGGAACCCGAACAAGCCCGCTCCCACCAGGTTCCAGAACGCCACCGCGGTGAAGAACAGGATCGGCCAGCGATAGCGCTGCATCCAGGGCGTCGCGCGACCGAGCTTGAACGTCTGATAGGCCTCGAACCCGACGAACGCGAGCGGCACCACTTCCAGCGCCGAGAAGCTCGCGCCAAGCGCGATGACAGCAGTCGGCGTCCCTGTGAAGTACAGGTGATGCATCGTTCCGAGCACGCCGCCGGCCATGAACACGATCGTCGCGAAGAGCACCGCGACGGTCGCGGTCGAGGCGCGCAAGAGGCCGAGGCGAGTGAAGAGGAACGCGATCACCGCTGTCGCGAACACTTCGAAGAAGCCCTCGACCCACAAGTGCACGACCCACCAGCGCCAGTACTCGACCATGGAGAGATGAGTGCGCTCTCCCCACATGAGCCCGGCGCCGTAGAAGAGGCCGATGCACACCGTCGAGAGGAACAGCAGAACGGTGATGGACTTCGACTCACCGCCCTTGCGGATCGCCGGCCAGAGCGCCCGGCCGACCAGCGCGAGCCACAGGGCGAGCCCGATGAAGAGGAACAACTGCCAGAAGCGGCCGAGGTCCACGTACTCCCAGCCCTGGTGTCCGAACCAGAAGTTCTTCGCGAGCCCGAGCTTCTGCATCACCGCCAGCCACTGACCCGTGAAGGCACCGACGACGATGATGATCAGGCACACGAACAGGAAATTCACACCAAAGCGCTGATACTTCGGCTCGTGACCCGAGATGGCCGCAGCGATGTACAGCCCCATGCCGAGCCAGGCGGTCGCGATCCACAGCACCGCGAGCTGCGTGTGCCAGGTGCGGCTCAGCGAGTAGGGAAGGATCTCGGCCAGCTTGAATCCGTACGCTTCCTGGCCTTCGACCTGGTAGTGCGCGGTGATCGCGCCCAGCAGGATCTGCGTCAGGAACAGCGCGATCACCAGCCAGAAGTACTTGGCTGTAGCCTTCATCGAGGGCGTCACTCGCAATGCGGCGAGCGGGTCGGTCGATGGGAGCGAGAGCGGTGCTTCTTCCTTGTGCCGCGCGTGGTGCCAGGCGAGGAGCGCGATGCCGGCGATGAGGAACAGCACGCTGAAGACTGTCCAGAGCAGCAGGTTTGCCGGAGGAGTGTTCCCGACCAGCTCATCGTGCGGCCAGTTGTTCGTGTAGCTGATGCTCTTGCCAGGGCGTTGAGTAACGGCCGACCATGCGGACCACCAGATGAACGCGGTGAGCGCCCGGCGATGCTCCGCATCTACGACCGTGTCGTCCTTCATCGCGTACGCCTTGCGCAGCTCGAGCAGATCGGGATCACTACCGAACAGGGCGATGTAGTGCTGCGCCGTAGCTCGTATGGCTTCTGCGCGGTCGCGCGAGATGGTCACCGTATCAGTGGCACTGTCGTACGTGTTTGCCCGGATGCGCGGCTTGAGGCGCGCGACAAACGTTGCCTGAGCATCGGGCGAAAGCTCGGAGTATGCGCGGGAAGTCTCGCGTCTTGCTTCGATGTCGAGCCACGCGAGCGCCTCGCGATGCAGCCAGTCCGCCGTCCAGTCCGGTGCGACATAACCGCCGTGGCCCCAGATCGAGCCGAGCTGTTGGCCGCCCATGGATTGCCAGACCTGGCGCCCTTTCTCGATGTCCTCGCGCGTGTAGATCGTCTCGCCGTCGCTGGTGATGACCGCTGAAGGCACAGGCGGCATGACTCGATGAATCTCGCCGCCCACCCAGAGCAGGACCGCAAACGACACCAGCAACAGGACGCTCAAACTCGTCCAGAGCTGACGACTCGAGTACATGGCTGCGTTCCTCCACTACAGTGCGAGCACATGCTGCTCCAGCACGCACGGTCTCGCCTTGACTCAGGTCAAGGGTGAATCGCGGTCACCTTGACCTGCGTCAAGCGCGAGTCGCAGCAACGAGGAGGAAAGTGTTTTCAGCCGCGCAGGACGTCGCGTGCCAGCGTCTCGAGGCGTGAGCGGTCGAGCAGCTCGATTTCGCGACGATCGACTTTGAGAAGTCCGTCATCCTGGAAGCGGCGTAAGACGCGGCTCACAGTTTCCGGCGCGAGTCGCAAGTAGTTGGCGATGTCGGTGCGCGACATCGTGAGCAGGAAGCGCGTTGCGGAGAATCCGCGGGCTGCATATCGGCGCGACAGCGAAACGAGGAAAGCCGCCATGCGCTCGTCGGCCGAATAGTTGCCGGCGAGGAGCGAGGCTTTGCCGATGTCGCTGCTCAGGAGGCGAAAGAGCTGCTGCTGAATGCCCGGCACGCGCAGCGCCAGCGCCGCGATGTTCGGAAAGGAGAAGCGACAGAGCAGCACCGACTCGAGCGCCACGGCATTGGAAGGGTAGCGCGACTGCGAAATCGCATTCAGCCCTATGACTTCTCCAGGCAGGAAAAAGCCCTGCACCTGCTCGCGACCCTCAGTGTCGATCACGTAGGTCTTGACGGTTCCGGCGCGCACCGCGGCGATGGCGTTGAAAGGGTCGCCCTCGCGAAAGATGTGCTCGCCTTCCTTGTAGGGGCCGACGTGCTCCACGAGCACGTGCAGCTCCCGCAACTGGGCTTTGTCATAGCCGCTCGAGAGGCACGCCTGCGAGAACGCGCAGGTGCTGCAGAAGTGGAACTCGTCCCCGTCGTCGGCAATCGGCCGAACCGCGCGCTGTTCCAGGTGTTCCTTCATGCCGCCTCGGGCGAGCCGCCGCCGTGGCCGCCCGGCGCGGTCAGATGACTCGCGAGTAGCGTGCTGAAGCCGCGGCCGGCTGGGGTTCGTGCAGGTATCTGTCGAAGCACATGGCAATGATACGCAACAGCAGCCGACCCCGGGAAGTTGCGGTGATCCGTCGGTCATCGACCGAGACGAGCCCGTCTGCCACCAGAGGCCTCAAGCGTTCGAGCGAGTCGGCGAAGTAGACCGGGAACTCGATCTCGTGGCGCCGCTCGATGGCGGCGATATCGACCCCCGCCTGGCACATGAGTTGCTGGATCACGTCGGCGCGCACGACATCGTCGTGGTCCAGAGAGCGCCCCCGCCACACGGGCAATCGCCCCTGGTCGAGGGCGATCTCCCATTGCTCGAGCAGGCGCGCATTCTGGCTGAAGCTGTCACCGATGTGACTGATCGCGCTCATGCCGAGGCCGACCAGATCGCAGTCCGCATGGGTCGTGTACCCCATGAAATTCCGCTGCAGCGTGCCCGCCGCCTGAGCGCGGGCGAGGTCGTCCTCCGGCAGCGCGAAGTGATCCATTCCGATGTAGACGTAGCCGGCCGCCGAGAGCTTGTCGATGGCGAGCTCGAGCAGCGCCAGCTTGGCATCCGGGGAGGGCAGGTCCTCGGCCTTGATCTGGCGCTGTGCCTTGAACAGATCCGGCAGGTGGGCGTAGCTGTAGATCGCGAGCCGCTCGGGACGGGCCTCGAGCACGATATCGAGCGTGCGCGAGAACCCTTCGATCGTCTGTTTCGGCAGCCCGTAGATCAGGTCGACGTTGACCGAACGAAAGCCGTGAGCGCGGCACTCGTCGATGGCTCGCAGCGTCTCCTCGACGCTCTGCACCCGGTTGACGGCCTGCTGCACGGTCGGGTCGAAGTCTTGCACGCCGAGGCTCGCGCGGTTGAGCCCGAGCTGGCTGTAGGCGGCGATGTCACCCGGCTCGAGAAACCGGGGATCGAGCTCGATTGAGAAATCGCGCGCGGGCGTAGAGCTCAGGCGGAAGTGGCTGCCGAGGCTGTCGATGAGCTCCTCGAGCTCCTCGGGACGCAGGAAGTTCGGGGTGCCTCCGCCCAGGTGCAGTTGCACGACTTCCCGGTCCCGATCGAAAAGCGAACCGACGAGCGCCGTCTCGCGCACGAGGCGCTCCAGGTACGGGCGGGCTCTGCTCAGGTCCCGGGTGATGATCCGCGTGCAGCCGCAGTAGAAGCAGGGGCTGAAGCAGTACGGGATGTGAACGTAGAGTGACAACCGGCGCGGAATCGGGTCCTCGTTGCTGCGACGGATGTGGCTGCGCAGGGCCGACTCGTCGAACTCGGAGTGAAACTGCGGCGCCGTCGGGTACGAGGTATAGCGCGGCCCGGGCCGGTCGTAGCGGCGCAGGAGCTCGGCATCGAAAGGGGGAATCCCACTCATGGGAGCAGCAGTTTGCATCGCCCGGAGCGCCCCGCATTGATCTAAATCAGACGAGTGCACGATTGCCGGCCGGGCGGACAGGCCGTCCGAGTCGCCTGAGCGGGGTGGGCGCCGGCGGAACGACGCGCATTGGAAAATACGGGGGCATTCGTTGCTGAGAGATCGGATGCCTTCATACCCGGCCGCCGCGCCGGCGGCGCTCCGGGATTGCGCGTAGACCCTCTCGGGAGGGCCGGATCGGCAGGCTACCTGCCGAGACCCTGCGGATGCTCGACAGATCCCTCGACCAATCCCTCGATCGGCTCGGCATCCCGCATCGCCTGGTTCCGCTCGCGGCCCGCGAGGCTCCCGTGCTTTCGTTTTCGGCGGGGCGGCGCGTACCAGAGCACGACCGCAACGGGAATCGCGAGCGCAATCCACGCGAGGTAATCCCCGACGCCATTGGAAAGGAGCGCCGACGTCAAGCCGCACGCTGCAATGACGCCCAGAAAGATCGGCGCCTGCCATACGCGTGGACGCGAGCTCCCGCTCATGCGATGCCTTCGTTCTGCAACAGGCCGAGCCGGGCTTCGATCGGAATGTTGCGCTTCTTGATCCATAGATACACGCCGCTCGCCAGCACCACGATCGCGATGAGGTCGAGCAGGGCCCAGAGGATCTTGAGCGGCAGGCCGCCATAGTCGCCGAAGTGCAGGGGCTGCGAGATCAGCAAGGCAGTGACGTACCAGGGCAGGGCTCTGCGATCCACGAGCTCACCGGTTCGTGCATCGATCAAGACGGGAGTGAGAAGGCGCGAGGTGAGCGGCGTCGAGCCGTACATGAAAGCGACGTAGTGATGCGGCGTCGAGAATTCATTGCCGGGAAACGCGAGGAAGCTCAAGTCCGAATCCGGCAACGCCTGCCGGGCTGTCGCGACGGCCCGGTGCGCCGACCCCGGCTGCCTCAGTGGTGGCGCATCCTTGTAGCGCGCCGTCATATCCGCGAGCTCCGTCGCTTGCCAGTGGCCGTAGATAGGCAGCGCAAGAGTGTTGATCACGCCGGTGAGACCGACCGTGAACAGCCAGACGAGCGTCGCGATGCCGAGCAGATTGTGCAAGTCGAGCCATTGGATTCGCCGGGAGCGCTCGTAACGCACTGACCCGAAGCGCAGCTTTCGCATGAACGGCCCATACAGGACGGTGCCGGAGACGAGGGAGGCCACGAGAAGCAGCCCCATCACGCCGAGAAACAGCGTTCCCGGCAATCCGGTGAACAGGTCGTAGTGCAGCCGGAACAGCACGTACATGAAGCCCTGCTCGAGTGGATACTCGTGCAGGAACTCTCCCGTGCGCGCATCGAACATGTAGAAAGCGCTGGGCGTCGGTGCGTCAGCCGTTTCGCCGAGCGAGACGAACCACGCGTGCGGCTCGTCCGGATCGCGGGATACGAACTGCACCGCGTGCCCGGGTTTGCGCGCGCGGGCTGCTTCGACGATCTCATCGAGATTCGCCGTAGCCGCCAGACCCGGCCGCTCCGGCGGATCGACGGCGTAACCGAGCGCGTGATCGATCTCGTGATAGAAGATCAACGGCAGCCCGGTGATGCAGAGCATCAGCAGGAACAGCGTGCAGATCAGGCTCGTCCATTGGTGGACGAAGGACCATTTGCGCAGGGCCGACGCGCTCAGCATGACAGCGTTCGATCGATGGCTCAGAAGCGATAAGTCATCGTGCCCAGGATCGAGCGTCGGTTGCCAGTAAAGCAGTCTCCGAACGCGCGGCACGGCGCATAGTAACTTTTATCGAACAAATTCGTTGCTGTCGCACTCAAGCTCCAGCTCCCTGCGTCGAGCCCGATGAGCGCATCGGTCAGCGTGTAGCTCGGCGTTCTTATCGACCCGGTTACTCCGGTGGAGAGCGTCGAACCCACGTAGCGCACGCCTCCCCCCACTCGCAGTGACAGGTCATTAGTGAGCGGGAAGCGCTTCACGGCCCAAAGCGAGCCTTGCTCCTTCGGGACATCGCTCAATTGCACGCCGATCTCCGGCTCGAACGTGCTTCGCGTCACTTCCGCATCCACATAGCTTGCCGCCGCCGTCAGGAGGAAGTCATCGGCGAGCTCGAAAGCGGCCTCGAGCTCGGCGCCCTGGGAGCGCACTTCTCCTGTCTGGATCACGTTGAGGACGTTATCCGGGTCGTTGGTCTGGCGGTTCTTCTCCGTGAGGCGAAAGCCGTTCAGCGTGACGAGCGCGCCGGGCATCGGCTGCCACTTGATGCCCGCCTCGTACTGACGACCGCGCTCCGGAATGAACGCACGGCCGTAGAAATCGAGGCCTACCGTCGGCAGGAACGATTCGGAGTAGCTGACATAGGGCGAGAAGCCGTGCCCGACATCGACGATCAGGCCGGCTCGGAACGTGGTTGCATAGTCGACCTGTGGCTCGCCCGAGTCGACCTTGGAGCGCGCCCGGTCGCGGCGCGCGCCGAGCACGAGGTTCATGCGCTCGTAACGGATCTGGTCCTGAAAATACAGGCCGACATGGTACTGATCGAGCGTCGAGGTCGGGCCCAGCTCGGGCGCGGTGAAGTTCCCGTACACGGGGTCATAGATGTCGATGGGTGCGACCAGGCCTGAGCCGCTGTTCGAGCGCTCGCGGAAGCTCTGGTAGTCCACTCCGGCGAGGAGCCTGTGCTCGAACGGACCGGTGGTGAGCGAGTACTGCACGTTGTTGTCGCTCGTGAAGAAGCGCGTGCGCGAGCGGATCGAATAGGCGTAGCGGTTCACCCAGCGATCGTCGGCATCGATGAACGGATCGGCCGGATTGGTGTAGACGTCCGGGTAGATCTCATTGAACGCGGCCCGCGCGTCGAGGTAGCGGAAGCTGCTGTTGAGCTCGAGCGCGTCGCTGAAACGGTGCTTCACCAGGAGCGTGGCCAGCGCCTGACGCGTGTCGAGCTTGTCGAAATTCGGCTCACCGAGAAACGTGCTGTCCTCGATGCGTCTTCCAGGCGAGGCGTGCAGCGTCGCTGCTACCGGCAGGAACTGTTGACTCGAGGCTGTTGCGTCGTCCTGATACAGCGTGAGCAGCGTCACCTCGGTGCGGTCGGTGGCCTGCCATCTCAACGACGGTGCGAGCAACAGCCGATCATCCTGAATTCTGTCCGTCTGCATCCCGCTGTCGCGAGCGACGCCGACCACTCGTGCCGCCAGCGTGTCGGACAGCGGACCTGTGAAGTCGAATTGCGCTTGCTGGCGATCGTGCGAGCCGAATTGCAGACCGATCTCGCTTCGTCGCTCGAACAGCGGACGCTTGCTGACCATGTTCGTCACGCCGCCCGCGCTGCCTTTCCCATAGAGAGCCGAGGAGGGGCCGCGCAGCAGCTCGATCCGTTCGAGTGTGTAGACATCGGCGCGCGGTATCAGGCTGTATCCGAACAGCTTGGTCATGCCATCGAGATACTGAACGCTGGAAAAGCCGCGCACGAGCGGTTGGTCGGAGCGCGTATCGAGCCCGTAGGCTTCACTTGTCACGCCCGCCGAATAGCGCAGCGTTTCCTGCATGGTGAGCGCGCTCCTGTCGATGAACTGCGCGGCCGTGATCACGCTGATCGCCTGGGGCGTTTCGATCAGCGGGGTGTCTGTCTTGGTCGCTGCGGTTGCGCGGGTGGCCGTGACGGTGACCGACTCGAGCCCATCCGGACTCGAGGACTGGGCGCCTGCCGTCGCCGTGACGAGAAGGCCTACGCAAGAGAAAAATGCTCTTCTTTTCAAAGACTTGTGTGCAATCACCCGTATGTTCCCCAGCCAAGTCTGGAATTCGGGGGAGCAGCTTACAGCATTTAAGAACCATTCGCATTCGCGTTTGCATCTGTCGAGCGGCTAGCCGGGCGCTTCGGCCAGCGCGGCAGCCAACCGCTCGGCATGGACGCGCAACTCCGCGACGGCCGTGGCCTCCCAAAGGTCGGCCCGCAACATCGGCCCGAGATAGAAGAGGTGCGGCCCCGGCCAGCCGTCCGCATCGATGACCCCACCGTTGGGTCCGGTGCGCAGCCCCAGCCCGAGCGGATCCGGCACACACAATCCCGATTGCAGCAGGTTTCGCCACAGCGGTTCCTGTGACCGCGCGATGGCGTAGTCGGGGCCGGTGCAGTTCAGGACTCGATCGACGGTCAACGTACGTGTCAGCTGTTGTCCGCGCACCCGCCACGCCACTTCCAGTCGGCGGCCGCGAGGCTCGATGCGTTCGATGCGACCTGCATGAATGTGAAGCCTTCGGGCTCGGCGCAGCTCATCGAGGACCTGGAGGGTTTCGGGGGGCAAACGATGCCGGTGGACATCCCAATAGGCGCGCAAGTGTCTGAGGAAGCGCTTGCGATCGCGCTCCGGGAGGCGCCGCCAGATCGTGGGCGCCATGTTGCGCACAAATGTGATCGATTCGCGCCAGTCTCCCCCGCAGCTCTCCGCTTCCTGCGCGAGCAGGCGGACCGCGCGCGTGAGTCTTCGCAGCGACGTTGCAGCCGCGAGGAGCAGCGCCTCGCCGTCGCCGCGAAAGGCTTCGGGTCGAAAAGGTGTCTGACGCGGCGGCACGAGTCCATGGCGTGAAATCGCATGGAGCATCGGAGCCTGCCGCGGATCGTGAGCCGCCGCGACGATCACATCGGCCGCGGTCAATCCCGTGCCGATCAACAAGACGATCTCCGAGCTCGAGAAGCGTAATTCCCCGGCCCACGGATCGGCGATGTACGCCGGATGGTCGATCACGCCGGCTGCCGCCGGCAGGGAAGCCGGTTTCGGATTGCCGAGTGCGAGAACGACGTCGTCAGCCGTCAACGTGCGATGTCCGGCGAGCGCGACCTGCAACGGCAGATTGCGGTCGATGCGTCGGATGTCGGTTGCTTCCGCCTGCAGAGTTTCCAGGCGAACGCGACCGGGTGCGCTCAGTTGCGCAGACAACAGAAGTTCTTCCAGGTACTCGCCATAAATCGAGCGCGGCAGGAAGTCCTCCCCCGTGACGTTCGGCACTCGTCGAGCGGCGAAGTCGAGAAACTCGTTCGGTGCCGAAGAGGTCGCGGACATCCGGTTCGCCGGCACGTTCAGGAGATAAGGAAAACCTCGATCCGCATAGGCGACGCCGCGGCCGACCGTTCCAGTGCGCTCGATGAGCACGATTCGCGTAGGCTGAGCAGGCGGCCGTCGCAAGAGATTGGCAGCGAGGACCGTCCCCGAAAACCCCGCTCCGATGATGGCGATGGTGCGCAGAAGTCCCGACAAGCAGACTTCTCCCTGTGAACCTTCGAAGGGGCGAGACTAGGCGAAGGCCGGTATCAAGTAAGTAACGGACCGGTGACGGACAGGTCCTCTCCGTGCACCAGAGCCTTCTTCGCTTGTGACCGTTCGTCGAGCAAGTGCGCCCGTCCTGTGGCGGCACTCGTGGGAGCCGTGCTTGCGCTGCTCAGGGCGCCCGCGCAGCGCCAGTGCCCAGGTTGTGAATCCGTGCGTCCTGGGTCGCTTCATAGGTTCGCCTCAGGCCCTCACGCAGTTCGACTGCAGGAGTCCAGCCGAGAAGCTCGCGGGCCCGCGTGCAATCGAATGCGGCATCAGTTCGATAGAAGTCCATGCGTCTGCGATAGAGGGGCGGGCTCACGCCGAGAAGCTTGCAGAAATCCTCGACGAGCGCGGCGGCCAGCAGCATCGGGGCGAGCGGCAGGTGAGGCCCGCAGCTACGCCGCTGCACGATGGAAGCCAGCATTTGCAGCATCTTACGCAAGGTCACCGCCTCGAGCCCTGCAATGATCATCCCTCGGTTACGAGCGGATGGGCGAGTGCACGCGAGCAGAAAAGCATCGGCAACGTCGGTCACGTACACCATGTGACGACGCCCGAGGCCGCTGCCGAACAAGGGAAATTGTCCCTTGGCAGCCGCGCGAAACAGTTTGAGCAGACGCTCGTCACGAGGCCCGTAGACTACGGTGGGCCGCAGAATGACGAACTCCATTCCATACTTCGGCGCAAGCTCGCGAACACGCTGTTCGGCCGCATGCTTGCTGCGTTCGTACGCGTTCCACGGCCGGGGCGTCGCCGTTTCATTGGTGAGGCCCGGAAGCTGCTGGCCGTAGATGCCGGCAGTGCTGCACAGGACGAAGCGACGCACGTTTGCCTGCGCGGCTGTGCGCAGCACCGTTTCGGTTCCGACGACATTCAGTCTCTGGAAGTCTTGCTCCGAGTAACGGGCTCCCCTGAATGCGGCTGCAAAGTGACACACACATTCGGCGCCTTGCATCGCATCCCGGTAAGTGTTCGCATCCAGCATGTCGCCCTGCGTGAGGCTCGCGCCACGCCGGGTCAACAGGATCAGCAACTCTCGTTTTGCCGGGTTAGTGCTTCGATACAGCCCGGCGATGTCATGGCCGGCAGCAAGTGCGCGCTCGGCGAAATGGGCACCGATGAAGCCCAGCGCTCCGGTCACGAAGATTTTCATATACCCTCCGAGTGCAGGCCGGCACCGGCCAGCTGCCTGCGCGGTGTGCAAACAGGTCGCATTGTCCGCTTGTTCCGCGTTTGGCTTGCGGCTGTTGCCTGTCGAATTCGGCTTACGCCCTGTCGTCTGCCCGTCCGGCCTCTTGCAAGAGGGTCGTGTTGCTCAGTCATTGAGTGCTCGTCCGGCGGCGCGGGAGGCCTCGTCGTCAATCTGCGACGGGCCAGCCGGAACAAACCCGAGGCGGCAGCGATCTATGCGGGGCTGGACGAGAGGGCAGCGATTCATGAGATCTACGGCCGTCGGCGGGGCAATGTCGGGCTCCTCTGGATCATCGAATGCAGCCGCCCCATGACGCTCATCTGCGCCCACTGAGCCTCGAGCGTGGCGAGCTTTCGCGCATCGGGCCGAGACTGCGCGTCATCCTGCAGCTCGGCGCAAGCGTCGCCGTGCTCGCGTTCCTGATCTCAAGGCTCGACTGGCAGCGAAGCATCGCGCTGATCCGCAGTGCGGAGTCGCTGCTGCTGGTCGGCGTAGTCGCGATCCAGACGGCGGACCGGGTGCTGATGGCGTTGAAGTGGCATCAACTCCTGCGGGTCCTCGACGACAGGTTCGGACGCTGGAGCGCGATTCGCGTCTATTACGAGAGCACGTTCGTCGGCTTCGCGCTGCCGCTCGGCGGGCTGGGTTCGGATATCGTGCGGTTCGTGAGATTGCGCGGGCAGGGAGTCAATCGGCATGTCGCCCTCGCCTCCATGATCACGGAGCGGCTGAATGGCGTCGTGGCGACGTTGGCGATCATCGTCGTCGGACTGGGCATTCTGACCTGGCTCGCGCCGCAGCCGGCATTGCGACAGTTCGCCCTGGTATCGACCCTTGGGGCAGCCGGAGTCGGTGCGATCAGTGGGGTACTGATCTTCTATCCGGCGCTGAGCCGCAGGCTCGTCAGGTGGGTGGGGCTGCGAGCGGCTCTCCAGAGCGAGCGCTTCGCGAAATACATCGAAGCGGCGCGCGCTTACTCCGCACGCCGACTCACCCTTGCGATCAATCTGGCGTTGTCGGTCATCGAGCAGACGGCGCCCGTATTCACCTTGTGGGTCGCCTCGCATGCGCTGGGTGTGAATCTGCCATGGACCGTTTGTCTTGCGGTGGCTCCCGTATCGATCCTGATTCAGCGCTTGCCTTTGACGTACGCAGGTCTGGGTCTTAGGGAGGGCAGTGCGGCCGCGCTGCTGGTTGCGCTCGGGTATGACTATTCAGAAGCGCTCGTCGTGATGATGACGCTTTTCGTGATGTTCCTGATCACTTTGCTGCCGGGCGCCGTGATGCTGGCAGTCAGCGGGCGTCCTCAGATCGAGAGCCCTCGCAGCCCTGAGTCTTGAGCGACTTGCAGACCGGGAACCGATGCGTAGCGAAGATGATTACAGCGCAGTGACGGAATCCTCAGGCTCCAACCCGGCCGGCATCAGCGCCTCGTGCCTCGAGGGGACTCGCCGACGAGCAATGGCAGCCTCGAGAGCGCTCGATCCGAGCGTTGCGCGATTCAGCAAGCATTTCGACGAGGACTGGCTCTTTCGCGCGACTCTGCGCAACTCGCTTCGAGCCTGTGCCGCAGCGCGACGCTCTTCCTGCCTGCAAGTACCGCAGGTTCTGGGAGCAAATCCTCGCGAGCGGCGCATCGATTACGAGCTTCTCACCGGCTGGCATCCGATCCGCGCGATCATCCGCCGTCCCCGGTTCGGCGGGCTTCCCGAAGCGCAGCTCCGCCACATGTTTCTGACGATCGGTATCGCGCTCGCAGAGTTTCATCACCATACGCATCGCATTCATGGCGACTTCGATTTCGACAACGTGCTCGTGAGGCGCGAGGCGGAACGGATCGTCTTCGTGGATTTCACCCCGCCTGAGTACGCTCGTTTTCGCGACTACAACCGTCTCAGCCCGTATCGGGACATCGCGACGTTCCTGCTGTTCGTGCGAGCGAAGTATCCGCCGCAGTTGCTGCATCTGGCATTCAGGCCGCAAGTGCCGACGCTCGCGCGCGCGTTCATCGAAGGATATTTCCGAACGGCTCGCATGGTGTACGACTCTCGCGAGCTGGAACGTTGCACGAATGAGTTGCTGGAGAGCACGTATCTTGGCCGCTCGTTCGCCGCGCGGTTTCTTCGGCGCACCCGGCTGTTTCGGGTGGACGATCTGGCTCCCTGAGGTCGTTCGATTCTCGATGCCTTCATTCTGTTCCTCCCGCGCACGCGGGTCGGGGGCCCTTACTTGCCCCCACCCCGTCCCTCCCCCGCACGCGGGGGAGGGGGTGAAGAGAATTGCGCGTGATTGTTGCGTCCCTTCCCCCGTGAACACGGGGGAAGATACCGTCTTTCCCGTCAACCTCCAGAGGCGACCAACGAGGGGTTGTACGGAACGCGGT